>PLOF01000056.1 GCA_003142035.1 Candidatus Dormiibacterota bacterium | reverse complement strand
TGTACTTCTTCCCGCTGCCGCACCAGCAGCGCTCGTTGCGCCCCATCTTGCGCGGCGATCCGGGGCCGTTGGCCCCGCTCTGGGGGGCCGTCCCCGGGCCGTCGGTCCGCCGTGTGCCCTCGGCCGAGCTCTCCGTCACGTTGCTCACCCGGGTGCGAGGCAGCCCGGCACCACCGGGGATGGACAGCGGGGGACGCACCGGGGCGCCCGCCCGACCTGGACCGCCTCCCNNGCCGGCACTGGGCCGCCGCCCTTCACCGTCGCCCGCGCCAGGGATCCGCTGGCCGCCGCCGCCGCCGGTCGAGCAGGCGGTGCCGCAGCGCCGGCATCTCCGGGCGATCCCGGGGCGGCGGCGTCGCCACCAGCCGTGGGAGGCGCCTCCCCCTGCCGGCCGGAGCCGGGCTGGTCGGCACGCGGAGAGGGTGGAGCGGTCTCCCCCGCCGCGGCCTCGGAGGGCGGCGGCTCCTGGGCAGGTTGCAGGGCCTCGAACTTGATGGTGAAGAGGAAGCGGACGATGTCTCGCTGGATCTCCGCCATCAGGTCCTGGAAGGAGTGGTACGCCTCCTGCTTGTACTCCACGAGCGGGTCCATCTGACCGTAGCCGTGGAAGCCGATCTGGTCCCGCAGGTGCTCCATCTGGGTCAGGTAGGCGCGCCACTTCTCGTCGATGACGCTCAGCATCACCAGCTGCTCGGCGCGCCGCATCAGCTCCTCGCCGTGCTTGGTCTCCAGCTCCTCATAGAGTGAGGTGAGCTCGCCGACCAGGGTCTCGATCACCTCGGGAATGCTGTCCCCGAGTGAGGCGAGGTCGACGTCGGTGACCGCGGGCAGCAGCGGACCGGCGAACTGGCGCATCCGGTCCCAGAGCTGCTCCAGCTCCCAGTTGTCGCGATGCCGACCCTCGCAGAAGGTGGGGGCCTCCTCGGCGACGACGTGCTCCAGCATGCGCAGGAAGTTAGCCCGCGTGTCGACACCCTCGAGGATCTTGCGACGCTCGCCGTAGATGATCTCGCGCTGCTTGTTCATCACGTCGTCGTACTCGACGACATGGCGGCGGGTGTCGAAGTGGTACCCCTCCACCCGAGCCTGCGAACTCTCGATCTGCTTGCTGAACATCTTGGACTCGAGGGCGACATCCTCCTCGACGTGGAGGCGGCTCAGCATCCCCTGCACGCGCTCACCACCGAAGACGCGCATCACGTCGTCGTCGAAGGAGAGGAAGAAGCGCGTCTCGCCGGGGTCTCCCTGGCGCCCGGCACGGCCGCGCAGCTGGTTGTCGATCCGGCGGGACTCATGTCGCTCGGTGCCGATGATGTAAAGGCCCCCGAGGTCAGGCACCCCAACGCCCAGAACGATGTCGGTGCCGCGCCCCGCCATGTTGGTGGCGATGGTGACGGCTCCCTGCTGGCCCGCCTCGGTGATGATCACCGCCTCGCGCTCGTGCTGCTTGGCGTTGAGCACGTTGTGGATGACGCCCTGCTTCTCCAGCATGCGGGAGAGTCGTTCCGACTTCTCGATGCTGGTCGTGCCCACCAGCACCGGCTGTCCAGCCTTGTGGCGCTCGACGATGTCCTCCACGACCGCCTTGAACTTGGCGGTCTCGTTCATATAGACGAGGTCTTGCTCATCGCGGCGGACCATCGGCTGGTTGGTGGGGATCGGCACCACCTCGAGCTTGTAGATCTTGTCGAACTCCTCCGCCTCGGTGATCGCCGTACCGGTCATCCCGGCCAGCTTGTGGTAGAGGCGGAAGAAGTTTTGGAAGGTGATCGTCGCGAGGGTGATGTTCTCCTGCTGGACCTGCACCCCCTCCTTGGCCTCGATTGCCTGGTGGAGCCCGTCGCTCCAGCGCCGGCCCGGCATCGTCCGGCCAGTGAACTCGTCGACGATCACCACCTCGCCATCGCGGATGATGTACTCCCGATCGAGCTGGTAATGGACCCACGCCCGGAGTGCCTGGTTGACCTGGTGAGCCTCCACGGCATGCTCGATGTCGAAGATGTTGGAGATGCCGGTCCACTTCTCGATTTTGGCGACGCCGTCGTCGGTGAGCGTCACCGACTTGGTCTTCTCGTCGCTGGTGTAGTCCTCGTCGGCGACCAGATTCTTGATCAGGCGGGAGTACGTGTAGTACTTCTCGGTGGGCTCGCTGCCCTGCCCACTGATGATCAACGGGGTGCGCGCCTCGTCGATGAGGATGGAGTCGACCTCGTCGACGATGGCGTAGTGGAGCCGGCGCTGGACGCACTGCTCCACGGTCATCGCCATGTTGTCCCGGAGGTAGTCGAAGCCCAGCTCGTTGTTGGTCGCGTAGGTGATGTCGCAGGCGTAGGCCTCGCGGCGGGTACACGAACGGAGGTGCTGGAGGCGGGAGTCGGTGTGGCTCTCGTCGAGGAAGTCGGGGTCGTAGATGAAGGAGAGGTTCTGGCCCGAGATGACCCCGATGCTCATGCCCAGGAAGTGGTAGACGGGAGCGTTCCACCCCGCGTCACGGCGGGCCAGATAGTCGTTGACGGTGACCAGGTGGGCGCCCTTGCCCACCAGCGCGTTCAGGTAGAGGGGGAGGGTCGCCACCAGGGTCTTGCCTTCGCCGGTCCTCATCTCGGCGATCTTGCCGTCGTGGAGCACGATGCCCCCGACCAGCTGAACGTCGAAGTGGCGCATCCCCAGGACGCGGCGTGAGGCCTCACGCACCACGGCGTAAGCCTCGGGAAGGATCTCGTCGAGCAGCTCCTTCTGCTCCTCCTCACGCTCCTTCTTTTCACGCCGGGCAAACTGCCGATCGATCTCCGCCTCGCTCTCCGCGCTCACGTTGCCGCTCGCGAACTCGGCCTCCGCCTGCGCGGAGGTCTCACCGAGGACGTCGAGGTCCTCCGCGTAGGACTGGCCGAAGCTGATGTCGGGACCCTCGTAGCCGATCCGCTCCCGGAGCTCCTCGGTCCGGTGGCGGAGCTCGTCATCGGAGAGCGCGCGCATCTCCTCCTCGAAGGCGTTGATCTCCGCGACGACTCTCAGGTGGCGGGAGATCTCCCGCTTGTGGGGATCACCGAGCACCTTGCTGAGCAGGGACATGAGACTTCCTAGCAGGGACTTGAGGGTCCCGAACATGAACGGCGAGCTTCCATGATGACGCGACCGGAGCGCCCGTCACCGCTCCGAGCGGGCCTGGCAGCTCCGTGCCGAGCTGGATCGTACCAGCCGACCGGCCGGCCCAACCCTTCCCAAGGCATGGAATTCGCACCCGGGAAGGGGCGGCCCGTTCCCGGGACTGCCGCCCTCCGGGCCGGCCCGGGAACGGGGCGGCTCGGGACGAGGACTCAGGGCCGGGGTGGCTCGGCGTCGGCCCGGATCCTGCCCTTGCGGTCGGTGACCCGGTCGTGGTGGCGGCTCACCTGCTCGTCCGCCGTATCGATGACGCCATCGATCGCCTCGCGGACAGTCGCCGCCTCCCGGCGGGCGGACAGCCGGGTGCGGCCGACGTGAAGGACGATCTCGGCGGAGGCTTCAGGGAGCAAGGCCGTCTCCCGCTCCACGGTGAGATTGACCTCCTCGAGGTGGGCGTGGTGCTCGAGGCGGCGCAGCTTCGCCTCGGCGTAGGCGCGAGCATCGGGCGGGACGTGGTGACCGGTGACGATGGAGACGCGCATCTCTCTCCTCAGACGAGCTTGAGAACCGAGCCCCGGTCGATCCCGAGCTTACGGAGTGTGCCGGCGGGCAGCTCAAGGGCGGCTTTGGAACCGAAGACCACGCGGGAGATCCGCCAGGGCCGGATGGTGTGGCAGGCGTGGAGGATCCGGCCGTCCCCGTCCACGAAGGCGACGTCCAGAGCGAAGCGCATGAAGAACATGTGGATGGAGCCGCACTTCTGAATGCAGAGCCCCTCCCCCACCGGCAGCTCGCGGCGCCACATCAGGCCGCGGAATCTGGCGAGAAAGGTATTGGCAACCGCGCAGTGCTCGGCGACGACGGTGCCGTCAGCGGTCTCCAGGCGGAGGGTAGCGGTCACCACGACCGCATGGTAGCCGCGGAGGGCGCGCCGCGTATGGTGTGAGGATGACGAACCTCACCGATCTCAGCCTTCACATCGACCCCGCCTGCCCCTGGGCATGGCTGACCTCCCGCTGGCTGGTCGAGGTCGAGAAGGTCCGCCCCATCCGAGTCACCACCCGCCTCTTCGTCCTCGCTCAGATCAACCAGGACAAGGATCCGGACGAGCGCCACCTCCGTTTCCACCGCGCCAGCGAGACCGCGATGCGGGTCATGGTGGCGGCACGGCGGGCCGGCGGCGACGCCGCGCTGGCCCGGGTCTACACGGAGCTCGGCGAGGCCCACCACGAGCACGGCGAGCCTCTGGACGACGATGCGGTGCTGCGCCGGGCCCTGGTCGCGGCCGGCCTCGACCCCGCTCTCGTCGACACCGCGGCCGCGGACCCGAGCACCAACGAGGAGATGCTGGCCGAGCATCGCGCGATCGCGGCGCGTGGGGCCTTTGGGGTCCCCACCCTGGTCCTCGGCGATGCCCCGCCCACCTTTGGCCCGTGCGTGGACGCACGGATCACCGGGGAAGCGGCCGGCGAGCTGTGGGACCGGGTTTCGTGGCTGCTCACCGCCGAGCACTTCTACGAGCTGAAGCGGGAGCGCACCCAGCGTCCCGGCATCGGCCGGTACCAAGCCGGGGCCGGCGCCACCGCCTGACCGCGTCGGCGGAGCCCGATGCGGTGNNCTTAAGCGGTATCGAAGACCGCCCTAACCTCCGTGCCGGCGCCGAGGGCACTGCGGATCTCGAAGGAGCCTCCCACGTTCTCGACGCGCTCGCGCATGCTGATCAGGCCGAGGGACCGCGTGCGCCCGAGCCTCGCCTCCGTGGCGCCGACGTCGAAGCCCTCCCCACGGTCCCCGACGACGACCTGGAGCCTGCCCGGCAGAAAGGCGACCACCACCTCCACCTCGTCGGCCCGGCCGTGCCGGTAAGCATTCTCGATCGCCTCGACGACCACACGGAAGGCGGCAAGGCCGATCGCGGAGGCGAGATGCCGCTCCTCGCCGATCACCTGTACCTGGACGGTCACGATGCCGAGGAGGTCGGCCCCAGCCCGGCGCACGGAGGTGACCAGGCCCTCCTCCTCCAGACCCCGTGGGCTGATCTGGAAGAGCAGGCGGTCCATCCGCGCCATGGCTCGGCGGGTGACCTCCTTGCACTGGGCGACCTCGGAGGTGACAGTCAGGGCGGGAACCCGACCGACCCGGCGTCCGATCAGCTCGGCGGCGAGGACCACCTCAGCGAGGTCCTCGAGCGGTCCCGACATGATCATGTCGCTGATTGCCTGATGGTCCTGGGTGACCAGGCGCTGGAGCTGCCGCTCGGCCCGCCGGCAGACCACCTGCGCGTCGTCGGCGGTCACCGACTGCGCGCTCGCGTCGGCTCCCAGCTCCGCCGCCAGCGGGCGGATCTGACCGAGCTGGTCGCGCTCCGACTGCATCCCCGCGCGCCGCTCCTCCAGCCCGTCGAGGCGGGACTCCAGGGAGCGCATGCGCGTGTACAACTCGCCGCTGCGCCGCAGGGCGCCGGCGAGCACCTCGGGGCGCACCAGGCGGCGGTGCTCCATGATCTGCGCGCGCACCTCCTCGGCCTGGGCCAGGGCAAGACGCACCCGGGTACGTTCGGCGGACTGCCCCGCGATCACCTCATCGAGGCCCGCGATGAGCGTCTCCAGCTCCTGTGCCCGCTCGTCGAGGGCACGCGAGAGGTCCCTCAGAGGTGACGAGCCAAGCACCCCCACCCTGATCCCGTCAGACGCCATGACCACAGCTTGTCTAGGCTAGCAGCCTCCCCCGGTGGTCCGCTGGGCGACCCCCTCTCGGGGGTCTCTGGTCCCGGCGATGGGGCCCCCAGATGGCACCGCCGGCTCAGGCGGGTCAATCGCGACGCAGTCGCAACCGGACGAGATCGACCAGGGTGCCGAGCGAGTCGCGGATCGGGCTGACCCGGGAGTTCTCCGCGTGCCGCCACACCACCCCGACCTCGGCAACGCGCCAGCCGAGGCGCCGGGCCCGCAACAGCACCTCGGCGTCGAAACCGAACCCCGGCGTCCGTAGCGGGGTGAAGCATGCGACGGCGGCCTCGGCGGTGAAGAGCTTGAAGCCGCACTGGGTGTCATGGAGCCCGGGGAGCACGAGCAGCTGCAGCATCCGGTTGTAGGAGCGGCCCATCACCTCCCGGGCAAAGGGCTGGTGAACCTCGACCTCCGAGCCGGCGAGGGCGCGGGAGCCGATGGCGATGGCGGTCATCCCCTCGATCAGTTCTCGCAGCTTGGCCAGCTCGGAGATGGGGGTGCTCAGGTCGGCGTCGGTGAAGAGGCGGAGGCCGCCCCGCGCGGCCAGCATCCCGGCGCGGACCGCGGCGCCCTTGCCCAGGTTCTGGGGGAGCCGGATGACCTGGAGCTGCACCCAGCCGGCTGCGGTCTGCTCGGCCAGTTGGGCCGTGCCGTCGCGCGAACCGTCGTCGACGACGATGACCTCGTACTCCTTGTACTCCGCTCCCGCGCCGTCGAGATACGCCCGGAGTGCCTGCAGGGTCGCGGGCAGGCGCCGCACCTCGTCGAAGGCGGGAACGATGACGCTCAGCATTCGCGGGACTCTGCCATGGCGGGGCTCACTTTGGGGAGGTTTGGTCGCGGTGGCGTGCCTCGCGCTGCACGGCCGCCACGAATCGGGGGATGGCCAGCTGGCGCCCCAGCCGCCGCGGCTCGCGAACGAGGCGCCAGAGCCACTCCAGGCCGAGCCGGCGCAGGGGCCCCGGAGCGCGGCGGATGCCACCGCCCATCTCCCGGAAGTCGAAGCTGCCGCCCTCACCGATCAGGACGCCGTGGCCGAGCTGGGGGGAGAGACGCGCCATCAGCCGCTCCTGGGCCGGGAACCCGACCCCGACCAGGATCAGGTCGGGCCGGCAGCGTCGCAGCTCCGCGAGCAGCGCGGGGTCGCCGGCAGGATCGGCCCGGCCCGGGGCCGTCCCCACGATCCGGAGCCCTGGCAACGCGCCCTCCAGGTACCGAGCCGTATGGGTGATCGAGTTGTACTTGGGCGAGCCGATCAGAAACACCCCGAGCCCGCGATCGCGGCAGGCGCCGAGGAGGGAAAGGGTGAGGGTGGCCCCCGCCACCCGCTCGGGAATGACCGTCGTGACCGATCGCGGTCTGAGCACGATGGCGGCCAGCGACCGAAGCAGGTCGAGGATGCGGTGGCCGGGCCGGCGGCCGTAGGCGGCGGCCCACTGGACGGCGACGCCGTCGGCGAGCCGCAACCAGGCGCCCTCGAAGATGGCCCGGACTGCCGGGGTGGCGCGCGGGCCGAAGAACTCGACGTAGGGCTTGAGCACATAGGCGGGAGGGCTCTCGGGATCGGCGGCGCGTTCCACGATCCGATCGACCGCCTCGGAGACGGTCAGCGCGTCGACGGCGACCCCGAGGACGCGCGGTCGCGCGGGCGCGTCGGGTCCTGACCGGCCGGATCGATCTCCGCGGTTCCCCGCGATCTGGCCGGCGGCGGCACCGTCGACGACGCCGCNNCCACCGCGGCGTTGAGCGCCGGCACCGACTGCTCGTCGAAGAAGACGCCGGTACGGCCGGCCTCAACGATCTCGGTGAGCCCACCGCGGCCGTAGGCGACCACCGGGGTGCCGCAGGCGAGGGCCTCGACGGCGGCGATACCGAAGTCTTCCTCACCAGGAAAGACCAGCCCGCGGGCGCCGGCGAGCAGCTCGCCCCGGGCGGCGTCGTCGAGGTGCCCCGCAAAGCGGATCGACGGCCCGGCCAGGCCTTCCAGGCGGCCGCGATCCGGACCGTCGCCGATGACGATCAGCCGGCGCCCCGAGACACTGAAGGCCCGGACCGCCAGGTCGATCCGCTTGTACTCGGTGAGGGTGCTGAGGGTCACCCAGTGCTCGCCCTTGGGGGTGGCGGCCAGCGCCCGGAGCCCGTCCACGTCGACCGGCGGCGGGATCACCGTCACATCGCTCACCCGGTAGTAGCGGCGCAGCCGCCCGGCGGTCGTCTCCGAGTTGGCCAGCCAGACATCGACCCCCGGGACCCCGGCCAGGTCCCAGCGGCGGGCGTGCGCCACCATGGCGGTCACCGCGAGCCGCCGAAGGGGCCCCACATTCATCTCCTCCACGTAGCGGGGCCAGTAGTCCCAGGCAAAGCGCATGGGCGAGTGGCAGTAGCAGACGTGCAGGGTGGACGCCGGCGTGGTGACGTTCTTGACGAAGGCAACCGAACTGGAGAGGACGACGTCGAACCCCGAGAGGTCCCACGCTCCGACCGCCGCGGGGATGAGGGGCAGGAGGTAGCGCGGATGGGAGCGCACCTGCTCCGGCAGCCGCTGGAGCCAGGATGTCCGGACCCGCGCGGGGTCGAGCTCCCCCGCATACGCCCGGGCGTCGAACAGCAGGGTGTAGACGGGAGCCTCCGGATACAGCCGGGCCAACTCCAAGAGCACGCGCTCACCGCCGCCGATGGGCCGGTTGAGCCAATCGTGGACGAGGGCTATCCGTGGCATCAGCGGAGATGATGGGGGATCTGGCCCTCCGCCGAGGCGGATGGATCGGTCCCGGAGCCCGCCGCTAGCGCTTGGTGTACTGAGGAGCCTTGCGAGCGCGCTTCAGGCCAGGCTTCTTGCGCTCCTTCTCCCTGGGATCGCGGGAGAGGAGACCGGCCTTCTTGAGCACCGCGCGCAGCTCGGGGTCGGCGACCACGAGGGCGCGGGCGATGCCGTGGCACACCGCCCCGGCCTGGCCGGCGACGCCGCCGCCCAGCACCTTGACGGTTCCCGCGAACCGCTCAACCGTGTCGGTGATGCGGAGCGGCTGAGTGACGACAGTCTCGAGATCGCGGCGTCCGAAGTACTCACTCGGGGGGTGCCCGTTGATGAGCAGGACCCCGTCTCCGAGGACGAGGCGCACCCGTGCCACCGCGGACTTGCGCCGGCCGGTCGCGTAGTAATAGTGCTGCTCAGTTGCTGGCAACGATGATCTCCCCGAGTGGACCGAAGGTGATGGGCGTGGGCTGCTGGGCCTCGTGGTGGTGCTCGGCGCCTGGATAGATACGGAGCCGGGTGAGCATGTCGGCGCCCAGGCTGTTGTGCTGGAGCATCCCCTTGACCGCGTGGCGGATGGGGAAGGTCGGGTCGCGTTCCAGGGCCTCCTCGAAGGTCCTGGTGCGGCGGCCGCCCGGGTACCCGGAGTAGCGGTCGTAGATCTTCTTGCGCGCCTTTCCACCCGTGACCACGATATCGGCCGCATTCACCACGACGATGTGATCGCCGGTGTTGAGGTGAGGCGTGTACTGGGGACGGTGTTTGCCGCGCAGAACGCGGGCGATGTTAACCGACAGGCGCCCCAGGGTCTGGCCGCGCGCGTCGACCAGGAACCACCGCGAAGGGACCTCGCCCGCCTTGGCCATGTAGGTCCTCTGGCTCGTCTGGGTCGTCATGAAACACCTCCGGCGGCCGACCCGTAGGTGACGGCCCACTGATGAAGTCCGCGGGCCGGGGCCACCGTGACCCGCTCCGGACGAGAGCCGGGATCCGCCAGCGCCGCGCCGAGCTGCGCGCAGCTGAGCCGCCCGGTGGCGACCGCCACCAGCGCCCCGGCGATGGCCCGCATCATCCCGTAGAGAAAGGCGTCGGCGGTGACCTCGATGACGACGACGGGAAGGTGCTCCCCTCCGCAGACGGAGGTCGCCCGCCGGACCGAGATGTCGTGAACGGTGCGCACCGTGCCTCCCCCCGGCTTCGGGGAGCGACCAAAAGCACCGAAGTCATGGCGGCCGCGCAGGATCTCTGCCGCGCCGTGCATGAGCTCGAGGTCGACCTCGCCGGAGATCTCCCAGGCGAAGCGTCGCGCCACGGGTGCGCGCCGCGACACCACGAGATACCGGTAGGTGCGAGAAACGGCGTGACGCCGGGCGTGAAAACCGGCGGCGGCCGGCGCCGCGGCGCTCACCGTCACGTCGCGCGGCAGTACCGACACGAGCGCGCGCCGGAGCGATTCCGGTTCCCAGTTCCGGTCGGTACGAAGACCGACCACCTGGCCGTGAGCGTGGGCCCCGGCGTCGGTGCGACCGGCCGCGGTCAGCTCCACATTGGCATCGCCGACCCGGGCGAGGGCCGCGCGCAACTCACCTTCGACGGTGCGCATCCCGGGCTGGCGCTGCCAGCCGTGGAAGTCGCTTCCATCATATTCGAGGGTGAGGCGGAAGGTGGCCACGATTCAGGCCTCAGCCCCCACCATCTCGATGATCGCCATCGGGGAAGCGTCGCCGGTTCGCGGAGCCAGCTTGATGACCCGCGTGTATCCACCCTGACGCGGCGCCGGGCCCTCGAAATAGCGCTCCCGGTAGACGGTGAAGAGCCGGTTGCTGACCTCGCGGTCAGTGACCCAAATCGCGATCTTGCGGCGCGCAGTGAGGTCATTGCCCCGGGAGTCGGTCACGACGCGCTCAACCCAGCGCCGCAGCTCCTTGGCCTTGGCCTCCGTGGTCGTAATGCGGCCATGCCGGAGCAGCTCGGTGACCTGATTGCGGGTCATCGCCTGGCGGTGGGCGGCGGATCGGCCGAACTTGCGGCCGGCTTTGCGGTGACGCATCTCTCAATCGACCAAGCTCACCGGGCCGACGGCTGGAAGAGGGTCTCCAGCTCCTCGGCGGTGACAAAGTTGCGCTCGACCAGCTTCTCCTTGATCTCGTCAAGGGACTTCTGACCGAAGTTGCGCAGGGTGAGCAGCTCCTCCTGGCGCATCGCGACGAGCTGACCGACCCGGGTCACGTCGTTGGCCTTGAGGCAGTTGAGCGCCCGGACGGAGAGCTCCAGCTCCTCGATGGGCACGTCGGCGAGACGGCTCGGCATGTCGTTGCCACGCTGCTGGCGCACAGCCGGGGCTGCGAGATTGTCGCCGAAGCGCACGAAGAGGTCCAGGTGCTGGGTGAAGAGGGCGGCCGCCTGGCTGACAGCCTCGACCGGTTGAATGGTGCCGTTGGTCCAGACCTCGACGATCAGCTTGTCCCACTCGGTCTCCTGGCCGACGCGGGTCTTCTCGACCGTGAAATTGGCCTTATGGACCGGGGTGAAGATGGCGTCCAGCGGGATGACCCCGATGGGCTGCCCCTCTTTCTTGTTTCTCTCGGCGGTGACGTAGCCCTTGCCCTGCTCGACCATGAGGTCCATGCGAAGCTGGGCTTTGGGCCCGTCCAGGGTGCAGATGTGGAGGTCGGGGTTCTTGATCTCGACGTCACTCGGGCACTCGATGTCAGCGCCGGTCACCGTGCGCGCGCCCCGGACATCCAGGGTGCAGCGGACCGGCGTCGAACTGTGCGAGACGACGCAGAGCTCCTTGAGGTTGAGGAGGATCTCGATGACATCCTCCTTGATGTGTGGGATGGCGCTGAACTCGTGGCTGACCCCGTCGATGGCCACCGACGTCACCGCGGCACCGGGCAACGACGAGAGCAGGACGCGCCGCAGCGAGTTGCCGAGGGTCGTCCCGAAGCCAGGCTCGAGCGGCTCCACCTCGAACTTGCCGTAGTTGGTGCTGGCTTCGAGCTCATGGACAACGGGAACTGCAAGGGTGTCGATCATAGGGTCTCCACGGAGGCGGCGATGACGCTCAGCCGGACGGATCTGCGTGTCATCGGCTGTAGTACTCCACGATGAGCTGCTCATCAATGGCCAGCTCCATCTCTTGGCGGTCGGGAAGGCGCAGCACGGTGCCCCGCAGCTGGTCGGCTTCCAGCGTGAGCCAGTCGGGCACGCTGCGGTTGGGCAGCAGCGAGAGGGCGTTCTGGATCGGCTCGAGAGTGCGGCTCTTCTCCCTCACCGCCACCACATCGCCGGGCCGGATCTGGGCCGACGGTATGCTCTGCACCCGTCCGTTGACGGTGAAGTGGCGATGGTTGACCAGCTGGCGCGCCTCCTTGCGGGATGCCGCCAGGCCGAGTCGGTAGACCACGTTGTCGAGGCGCCGCTCCAGCTGCTGCAGCAGGACAGTGCCGGTCACCCCGGTTGCGCTCTCGGCGCGCTCGAAGTAGTGGCGGAACTGGACTTCCAGCACCCCGTACATGCGCCGCGCCCGTTGCTTGGCCCGGAGCTGGATGCCGTAATCGCTGACTTTGCGCCGGCGCGCCATGCCGTGCTGCCCCGGAAGCAGCGCGTTGCGCTTGTCAAAGGTGCAGTTGCTCACGCACTTGGCGCCCTTGAGGTAGAGCTTGACGCCCTCACGGCGGCAGAGCCGGCACACGGGACCCGTGTAATTGGCCATCTCCTACCCTCCCTAGACCCGCCGCCGCTTGGGCGGGCGGCAGCCGTTGTGCGGGATCGGGGTGATGTCAGTGATGGCGGTGACCTCCAGGCCCGAGGCCTGCAGACTGCGGATGGCGGCCTCGCGGCCCGCTCCCGGCCCCTTGACGAAGATCTCCACGGTCTTGAGGCCGTGCTCCATGGCGCGCCGGGCAGTGGCCTCGGCGGTCACCTGGGCCGCATACGGGGTCGACTTGCGCGATCCCTTGAAGCCCTGGCCGCCCGCCGAGCCCCAGGCGATGACGTTGCCCTGAGGGTCGGTAAGGCTGACGATGGTGTTGTTGAACGTCGAGAGGACGTGCGCGTGTCCGACCGCGATGTTCTTGCGCTCGCGGCGCCGGGTGCGGACGACCTTCTTCTTCTTGCCCATTTACTTCTTTGCCTTGGCGCGGCGGACGCCTACGGTCTTCTTCGGTCCGCGGCGCGTGCGTGCGTTGGTGCGGGTGCGCTGGCCCCGGACGGGCAGGCCCCGGCGGTGGCGGAGACCGCGGTAGGTCCCGATCTCCATGAGCCGCTTGATATTGAGGGCGATCTGGCGTCGCAGGTCTCCCTCGACCCGGCCCTGGAGCTGCTTGGAGATGACGTCACGAAGCCGCCCCACCTGGGCGTCGGTGAGGTCCCTGGCCCGGATGTCGGGCGAGACCTGGGCCAGGCTCAGCACCCGCTTGGCGGTGGAGGGGCCGATCCCGTAGATGTAGGTGAGGGCGATCTCGATCCGCTTTTCCCGCGGGACGTCGACGCCGGCTATGCGTGCCACGTTTCTCCCCTACCCCTGACGCTGCTTGTGCTTGGGGTTTTCGCAGATCACGCGGACGGCCCCGCGGCGTTTGATGATCTTGCAGCGCTCGCACATACGCTTGACCGAGGCGCGGACCTTCATACCCAACTCCCCTGGTGGTGGCGTGGCGAAGCAGGAGCGCTGCCCGCCAGACCGGCCCGGCCGTCGATTCGTCTCTCTTTCATCTCTCTCTGGTTGGAATTGGTCCCGCCCGCCGGCTCCGCCGGTCAGGCAAGGCGCTGGATGATCCGCCCCCGACCGGGATCGGCGGTGGAAAGTTCGACCTGGACCCTGTCGCCCGGGAGGATCCGGACCGCCTGGAGGCGGGCCTTTCCGGCCGGATGGCAAAGAACCTTGTGCCCGTCCGCCAACTCGACCCGGTAGAGCGCGTCCGGGAGCGGTTCGATCACTCGCCCCACGAGCGGCTCGTCAGCCCGCGTCATCGGGCGTGCCGAATCGGGCTGCCGAGCAGCCACGGCCGCTGAGTATACCAGGGTGCCTCCCCGGGCAAACGCCGCGCCGGCCCCATCCGTCATCCCTCCACCCGGGCCGGCTCCGGCCGGATGGTGAGGACCTCCGGGCCGGAGGCGGTGACGGCGACGGTGTGCTCGAAGTAGCAGGAGCGCCGCCCGTCGGCGGTGACCACGGTCCAGTCGTCCGCCAGGATCCGGGTCTCAGGCCGGCCTGCGTTGACCATCGGCTCGATGGCGATGACCAGGCCCGGCTTGATGAGATTGCCCGTCCCCGGCTTCCCGTAGTTGGGCACCTGGGGGGATTCGTGCATGTCGCGGCCGATCCCGTGACCGACGTACTGGCGGACCACCGAGAAGCCGCAGCTCTCGACGTAGGTCTGGACGGCATGGCCGATGTCGCCGATGAAGCCCCCGGGCCGGGCCGCGTCGATGCCCCGGCGGAGCGCCTCGTCGGTCACCTCGAGCAGCTTGGCGACCTCCGGATCGGGAGACCCGGCGCAGAGCGAGAGACCGGAATCCGCCCACCAGCTGTCCAAAGTCAGACCGCAGTCGAGCGATACCAGGTCGCCCTCCTCGATGACCCGATCACCCGGGATGCCGTGCACCACCTGCTCGTTGATCGAGACACAGAGGGAGTTGGGGAAGCCGTCGAAGCCGAGGAAGCCCGGAATGCAGTGGTGATCCCGGATGAAGGTCTCCGCCTCGCGGTCGAGATCGATGACCTTGAGCCCCGGCCGCGTCGTGGCCGCCAGGTGAGCCAGGCAGGCCCCGAGCACACGCCCCGCGGCCCGCATCTTCTCGATCTCGTCCGGCCGTTTGAGCCGGAAGCCCTCGATCTTCATCGCAGCCGTCTCATCACTGGGCCGGCTCCGCCCCGAGAACCGCCAGGACCTGCTCGGTGACCTGGTCGATCGGAGGGGACCCATCGATTCGCTCAATCCGGGTGCCCGCCCGCTCGTAGTACTCCACCACGGGTGCGGTGTCGCGCTGGTAGACCCGCATCCGCTCGGCGAGCGCGTCCGGGTTGTCGTCACTCCGCCCGTCGATGGCGGCGCGGCGCGAGATCCTCTCCCGAATCAGCTCCGGGTCGACCTCGAGGTAGAGGACCAGCCCAACCTCACGCTGGTTGCGGGCCAGCATCCGGTCGAGTGCCTCCGCCTGGGGCACGGTGCGGGGAAAGCCATCCAGGATGACGCCCCGCTCGGCGTCGGGCTCGGCCAGCCGGCTCTCGATCATGCGGACCATCAGCTCGTCCGGCACCAGGGCCCCGCTCTCCATGATCGGCTTGGCCTCGCGGCCCAACTCCGACCCGCGGGCGACCTCGCCCCGGAGGATCGCCCCGGTGGAGACGTGCGGGGTGTCAGTGGTGGCCGCCACGCGCTCGGCCTGAGTGCCCTTGCCGCTTCCGGGCGCGCCGAAGAGGACGACGATCATCGGATGAAGCCCTTGTATTGGCGCATCAGCAACTGTGTCTCGATCTGCTTCATGGTGTCGAGTGCCACACCGACGACGATCAGGATCGCGGTACCACCGAGAAGGAACTGGGTGGTCGACACTCCGGTCAGGAAGCTGGTGGCGAGTGGCAGGACGACGGTCACGCCGGCCAGGAACAGCGCCCCGGCAAGCGTGATCCGGCTCATGACCCTGCCCAGGTACTCCGCAGTCTGGCGCCCGGGCCTGATCCCGGGGATGAACGTGGACGACTTCTTGAGGTTGTCGGCCACGTCGTTGGGATCGAAGACGACCGCGGTGTAGAAGTAGGTGAATCCGAGGATTAACACGAACTCGAAGGCGTTGTAGAGGAAGTCGAGCAAGACGGTGCCCCCGTTGGGCTGCCAGTTGTCCCGGATCCACGTCGCCAGGTTGCCAACGAAACCGCTGCCGCTGGAGCCGAAGAGGTTGGCGAAGATGGTCGGAAAGGCCATGATCGAGATGGCGAAGATGATCGGGATAACTCCCGCGGTGTTGACCCGGAGCGGCAGGAAGTTGCGCCGTCCACCCGCCGATGCCATGCCGGTTCGCGGATTGAGCACGCGCTGGGCCGACTGCATCGGGACCTTGCGCTGAGCCTGCTGGACCTCGATGATCCCGGCTGCCGCCACCAGTGCGATCACCGCCATCTCGAAGATGTGGAAGATGTTGCCCGGGCCCTCGGAGCCGTAGCTGAAAAGGGCGCCCGGAAGCTGCGCGATGATGCCGGTGAAGATGATCAGCGAAACCCCGTTGCCCACCCCGTATTCGGTGATGAGCTCGCCGAGCCACATGGCGATGATCGTCCCCGCGGTCAGGGTGATGATGATCGTCAGCGTCTCGGTAACGCTCGGGTTGACCAGGATCGCGACCTGCGGGTTGGTGAAGAGGGCCATGAAGCCGAAGGCCTGGAGAGCCGCGAGCGGGACGGTGAGCCAGCGGGTGTAGCGGGTGATCCGCTTGCGGCCTGTCTCGCCTTCCTTGGACAGCTCCTTCAGCCGGACCGACACCACGGTCATCAGCTGCATGATGATGGTGGCGTTGATGTACGGGTTGAGCCCGAGACCCACGATGGTGAACTTGGCCAGCCCGTTGCCACTGAAGAGGTTGAGCAAACCGAGCAGGGTGTTCTTGCCGAAGAGGTTGGCAAGCGCTGTCGGGCTGGCCCCGGGGATCGAGATCGACGCCAGGATCCGGAAGGCGAGCAGCAGAAGCACGGTGAAGACGAGCTTCTTGCGCAGCTCGGGGATCCGGAGCGCCTGAGCGAGGGCCTGGAGAAGGTTCACTCCTCGGGCTCCGCCTCCGCCGCGCCGCCTTCAACGACCACCGGCTGCGCCGGGGTCACCCGCTCCTCGAGGAGCTCCACCCTGCCGCCGGCAGCCTCGACCGCCCGCCGAGCAGCCTCCGAGGCGCGGTGGACGCGTACGGTCACGGGCACCCGCACCCTACCGGCTGCGAGCAGCTTGACCCGCTCACCGGCATTGCGCACCAGCCCGTGCTGGAGCAGGGCGGCTCCGTCGACGATCGCGCCGGCCGCAAAGCGGTTGAGCTTGCTGAGATTGAGCACCGTGTAGTCCACCCGCCAGCGATTGGCGAAGCCACGCAGCTTGGGCAGCCGCATGGTGATGGGCATCTGGCCACCCTCGAAAGCGCGCGGCACCTTGGACCCCGCGCGGGCCCCGGCGCCCTTCTGGCCGCGACCCGAGGTCTTGCCCTGCCCGGCCGAGATGCCCCGGCCGATGCGCTTGCGCGAATGGCGGCTCCCCGGAGCGGGGCGCAGCTCGTGAAGTTTCATGACTCTCTCCGGAGCGGCGCCGTCTCGGCGCCGGCGCCGAGAGGCCCGCCTGCAGCGAGCCTGGCCGCGAGCTCGACACTATCGGCGGGAACTCCGTCCACGCTGACCAGGTGGCGCACCTTGTGCACCATCCCACGGAGCGCCGGGGTGTCCGGGTGCTCGACGGTCTGGCGGATCCGGTGCAGGCCGAGAGCGGCAACGGTCGCCTTCTGGTCGTGGGCATACCCGATGGCGCTCTTGCGGTAGGTGACCCGCACGAGGGCGGGACCGGTTTCGATCACCGGCTCACCCGCGGGCTGGGTGGCNNATCCGCTCGGGCGGCAGCCCGCGCAGCGCCGACACCTCGGCCAGCGTCCGCATGCTGGCGAGCGCGGCCACCGTCGCCCGGACCACGTTGATCGGGTTATTGCTGCCGAGCGACTTGGTGAGGATGTCATGGATGCCCGCCGCCTCGACGACGGCCCGCATCGCCCCACCCGAGATGACCCCGGTACCGGGCACGGCGGGCCGGAGCATCACCCGGGCGGCCCCGAGCTTGTAACGGAGGTCGTGTGGGATGGTCCTGCCCACCAGGGGCACGGTGATCATGTGCTTCTTGGCGTCCTCGACACCCTTGCGGATGGCGTCCGGCACCTCACCGGCCTTGCCCAGCCCGGCCCCGACGCGACCCTGGCCGTCACCCACGACGACCAGCGCGCTGAAGGAGAAGCGGCGGCCACCCTTGACCACCTTGGCCACCCTGTTCAGCGAGACGATCTTCTCGGTGAGCTCGCTACCACGCTCACCCCCGCGGTCGTCCCGGCGGTCCATGCGCATAGCCATCTCAGAGCTCCAATCCTGCCTTGCGGGCGGCCTCGGCGAGGGCGGCCACGCGGCCGTGATAGAGGTATCCGCCCCGGTCGAAGACGACCTTGGACACCCCGGCGGCCAGGGCGCGGGCGGCGACCAGCTCGCCGACCACCGCGGCCGCTCCGGCGGTCGCCCGGCTGGTCCCGATGCGGCTCACCGCCTCGGGGTCCTGGGTCGAGGCCGCGGCCAGGGTGCGCCCGGCCGTGTCGTCGATCACCTGGGCGGTGATGTGGCGGAGGCTGCGGTAGACGCAGAGGCGCGGTCGCGCCGGTGTACCGGTGACCCGGCGCCGCACCCGCAGGTGACGTCGCGTCCGCGCCGCCTCTCGATCGTGCTTGGTGTACATCCTCGTTCGTCCTCGCCTACTTGCCCTTGCCTGCCTTGCCGGACTTCCCGGCCTTCCGCCGGATCCGCTCCCCCCGGTAGAGGATGCCCTTGCCCTTGTAGGGCTCGGGCTTGCGGAACGAGCGGATCTTGGCGGCCACCTGGCCCACCACCTCTTTGTTGGCCCCGCTCACCACGATCTGGGTCGGTGCCGGGACCTCGATGGTCACCCCGTCGGGGGGTGAGTAGCGGATGGGGTGGGAGTACCCGACCGTCAGGACCAGGTCGGAGCCCTGGCGAGTGGCGCGGAAGCCCACGCCGACCAGGTCGAGGTTGCGGGTGAATCCGGTGCTGACCCCCTCCACCATGTTGGCGATCAGGGTCCGGGTCAGTCCGTGCAGGGACCGATGCACGGCGCTGTCGGTCGGGCGCTTGACCTCGACCACGCCGTCACCGATCACAACGGACATCGCCGGCGGAACCAGTCGCTCCAAGGTACCGCGGGAGCCCGACACGGAGACGTGGGCCCCGGTGGCGACCACCTTGACGCCGGCGGGAAGCGGGATGGGACTGCGGCCGATACGCGACATCAGATCACCACACGAAAGCGACGACTTCGCCGCCGAGCCCGAGGCGCTGGGCCATCTGGCCGGTCATCAGTCCCTGGCTGGTGGAGATCACCGCGATCCCGAGACCGCCGAGCACCCGAGGAAGCTCCGACTTGCGGGCGTACACCCGAAGGCCCGGCCGGCTGATGCGACGCAGGCCGCTCAGCGCACGGCCCCGCGGGCTGCGCGCCTTGAAGGTGATGGTGATGATCTCCTGGGGAACCTCCCCGCTCACGGAGTAGTCGGCAATGAAGCCCTCCTCCTTGAGCACGCGCGCGATCTCCACCTTCATCCGGCTGCAGGGAATGACCACGGTCCGGTGGTTGGCCGCATTGGCGTTGCGGACCCGGGTGAGCATGTCTGCGATGGTGTCGCTGATCATGACCTCACCACGAGCTCTTCCTGACCCCGGGGATCTGGCCCATGCTGGCCAGCCCGCGGAAGCAGATGCGGCACATTCCGAACTTGCGCATGTAGGCGCGCGGCCGCCCGCACAGAGCGCACCGGTGGCGCTGCTGCGTGGAGAACCTAGGCGCCCGGAGCGACTTGGCTATCAGTGACTTCTTGGCCATGAGGCACCTCGTCGCGCCGTATCGGTGGATGCCGACGCGCGCGAACTATCAACCAACACTAACTCTTCCGAAATGGCATGCCGAAGTGGGTGAGCAGAGCCCGGCCCTCGTCATCGGTCTTGGCGCTCGAGACAATGCAGATCTCGAGGCCGCGCAGCTTGTCGATCTTGTCGTAGTCGATCTCGGGGAAGACCAGCTGCTCCTTGAGCCCCAGGGTGTAGTTGCCATGGCCGTCGAAGGCCTTGGGGTCGACACCGCGGAAGTCCCGGATGCGGGGCAGGGCGACGTTGATCAGCTTGTCCAGGAAGTACCACATCCGATCGGATCGGAGGGTCACCTTCACCCCGATCGGCATCCCGGCCCGGAGCTTGAAGGCGGCCACCGACTTCCGTGCCCTGATCACGATCGGCGCCTGGCCGGTCATGGTCTTGACGTCGGCGACGGCGGCGTCGATGGCGCGTCCATTCTGGATCGCCTCGCCCAAGCCGATGTTGACGACGATCTTCTCCAGCCTCGGGACCTGCATCGCGTTGGTGTAGCGGAACTCCCGGACCAGCTCGGGGACGACCTGCTCCTGGTACTGGCGGCGGAGGCGCGGGGCCTCGGCGATTGCGACGGCCATCAGCCGGTCACCCGCTCGTAGCGCTCGCCGCACTTGCGGCAGATCATCACGCGAACCCCTTCCTCGGTCACCTGATGGGCGACCCGGGTCTTCTTATCGCAGCGGCTGCAGACGAGTTGAACGTTGCTGTAGGCAATCGGCGCGTTGAAGTCGACAATGCCGCCCTGCACGTTGCCCTGGGTGTTGGCCTTGGTGTGACGCTTCATCAGGTTGACGCCACGGATCACGATCCGCTGGCGCTCGACCTGGACCCGCTCCACGATCCCCCGCTTGCCCTTGTCCTTGCCGGAGATGACCTCCACGGTGTCACCGCTCCGGATGTCGAGGGGACGCATCGCGCCATCAGCCCAGCCCTCGTGCTCCACCTCGACGCGATGGTGCCTGGCGATGGCGGCGCGCCGGTTGGCGACCAAGCCCATCTAGATCACCTCCGGTGCGAGGGACACGATCTTCATGTAGTTTCGCTCCCGCAGCTCGCGCGCGACCGGACCGAAGATGCGAGTGCCCCGAGGGTTGTTCTGGGGGTTGATCAGCACGGCGGCGTTCTCGTCGAAGCGGATCTCGCTGCCGTCCGGCCGGTGAAAGGGCTGGGTGGTGCGGACGATGACGGCGCGAACCACCTCGCCCTTCTTGACCTGCGCGTTGGGCTGGGCAACCTTGACCGTCCCGATGATGACATCGCCGACGGACCCGTACTTCCGGCGGCTACCGCCGAGCACACGAATGCAGAGGAGCTCTCGTGCCCCGCTGTTGTCGGCAACCTTGAGGATGCTCTCCTGCTGGATCACTGCTTACTTCGCCTTCTCAATGATCTCGGAGACCCGCCAGCGCTTCTCCTTGGAGATGGGCCGGGTCTCGGTGATCCGGACCCGGTCGCCCACCGCGCAGGTCCCCTCGGCGTCGTGGACCTTGAGGCGGTGATTGCGGGTGACCACCTTCTTGTACAGACGGTGGGGCTTCTTCTCCTCGACCAGGACGACGACGGTGTTCTGCATCTTGTCGCTGACGACGACACCGTCTCGGACCTTGCGGCGGGTGCGTTCCACAGTCGGCTCGGTCACGGGCTGCTCACTCATCTGTCTGCTCCTCGTCGGGCCCCGTGGCGCCCTCGTCTGCCATCTCGGAGCCGTCGCCGGCTGCCTCCACGCCCTCCGCCACCGCGTCGCCAACCGGCTCCACGGCGGGCTCGGCCTCGGCGACCGGCTCCGCGGTCACGCGGCTCCGGCGAGGACGGCGCGCCTTCGTGGCGGGCTCCGGCTCGGTCACGCCGGCGTCGCTCGGCTCGGCGTTCGCCGCTGCGGCTCCGGTGTCGACCGGCTCCGCGTCCACAACCTCCCCGGCCGGGACCGCCGTCTGGCGCCTGCGGAGCAAGCGGCGCGGACGCGGCTGCTCCTCCGGCTCCTCCTCAACCTCCAGATCGGAGACGAGGTGGTGACCATGGGCCAGCTCGAGCTGGATGGTCATGGTGCGAGCGATCTCCCGCCGGAGCTCGCGCACCTGCCGGTGGTTCTCCACCTGGCCGGCGGCCTGCTGGAAGCGAACCTCGAAGAGACGGCGGCGCTGCTGGCGCAGGTGCTCGTCGAGATCTGCTGTCGTCATCGTGCGGAGAAGATTCACCGCCTCGACCTGCTTGCTCACGCCGTCTCCTCCGCCTCGACCTCGTCCCCCGTGCCCTGCCGGGCGACGAAGCGCGTGGGGATGGGGAGCTTGTGGGCGGCGAGGCGCATCGCCTCGCGGGCGGTCTCCTCGCTGACGCCACTCATCTCAAAGAGGACACGCCCCGGCTTCACCACCGCCGCCCACCCCTCGGGGGCGCCCTTGCCCGACCCCATCCGGGTCTCGGCGGGCTTCTTGGTGTAGGCGTGGTCGGGGAAGATGCGAATCCAGATCTGCCCGCCGCGGCGGACGTGCCGGGTCATGGCGCGTCGGGCCGCCTCGATCTGCCGGCTGGTCATCCAGCATGGCTCGAGCGCCTGGAGCCCGTAGGGGCCGAACGCCAGCGTGTTGCCGCGCTGGGCACTGCCCTGGCGGCGTCCCCGGTGGAGCTTGCGGAACTTTGTCCGCTTCGGCATCAGCACCGTCAGTCCTCCTCAGCCTCGGCCCGGGGCTCGCCGCTCGGGGCCGGCTTCTTGGCCGGGGTGGGACGGCGGCGTGCCGCCGCCTTCTTCACCGGAAGCTTCTCGACCTTGGTATCGGCACCGGGGACGACCCCGAGCTCGGGCAGCTCCTCGTCGAGCTCCGCCTCGGCGACCTCGACATCGGCCTCACCGAGAGCCTCGAGCACGACAACCGCCGCGTCAGCAGCGTCAGGCTGGCTCGCCACGGTGCCGGCCTCGTCTCCGATGGGCACCTCGGCGACCACCGGCGTCACCTCCTCACGGTCGGGGGCCGGAGTCGCAGCCGCCGGCCGCCGCTCACGCTCGGGGGCCGCGGCAGGACGTGCCGCCTCGACCACCTCACGCCCCGGGCCACCGATCATCACCGGCTCGCCGGTGGCGGTCACGTAGTCACCCTTGTAGATCCAGCAGGTAACGCCGATGCGGCCAAAGGTGGTCCTCGCCTCGGCCCGGCCGAAGTCGATGTTGGCGCGGAGGGTGTGGAGGGGCACGCGCCCATCGCGGTCCCACTCACGGCGAGACATCTCAGCGCCACCCAGGCGGCCGCTCACCTCAAGCTTCACGCCCTTGGCGCCGGCTCGCATGCTCCGCATCACGGTCTGCTTGAGAGCGCGCCGGAAAGCGATCCGCTTCTCCAGCTGGGAGGCGACGTTCTCCGCCACCAACCGGGCGTCCAGCTCTGGCACCTTGATCTCGTGGATCGTCACCCGAACCTTCTTTCCGCTGATCCGCTCCAGCTCATCCCGGAGGGCGTCGACGGACGCGCCCTGCTTGCCGATCACGATCCCGGGCTTGGCGGTCTGGATGATCACGGTCAGCTGGTTGGCGCTGCGCTCGGTCTCGATCCGGGCCACGCCGGCGTTGCGCAGACGGCTGCCGATCAGCCGCCGCATCGCCAGGTCCTCGTGGAGGAGCTTCGTGTACTCCTTGTCCGCATACCAGCGGGCATCCCACTGCCGGTAGACCCCGAGGCGGAAGCCGATAGGGTTCACCTTCTGTCCCATCAGTCCTTCTCCTCGTCGTCCTGAGCGGCGTCAGCCTCGGCTTCGCCGGCGTCGGCCTCCGCCGCGCCCGGGTCAAGGGCGTCGGTCTCGGATGTCTCGATCTCGTCGCCGGTCGAGGTCGCGGGGACCTCCAGGGCCTCCTTCTCGGCGGCGGCTGCGGTGGTTGCCTCCTCCTCGGCTGCGGCTGCGGCGGTGGCCGCCTCCTGGGCCCGGCGGAGCTGGGCGGGACGGCGACGGCGGGTGGCCGCCGGCCGAGTGGACCCCTGTCCTCCGGACCGGCCCGGCATCGCGACCACCGAACGGCGCCGGCGGTCCGGCTCCGGCTCCTCGTCGGTGACGTAGCACCGGAGGTGGCTCATGCGCTTGAAGAGGCTCCCGGCCATGCCCCGAGGCTTGGGGATGAAGCGCTTCATGATCCCGGCCTGATCGACGTCGATGCGCTCGACGCGGAGCGAGGAGACGTCCAGGTTGTAGTTGTGCTCCGCGTTGGCAGCAGCCGACTTGATCACCTTGGCCACCTCTTTGGCGGCGTGCCGCGGGGTGAAGCTGAGCACGGCGAGAGCCTCGGCCACGGGCAGGCCGATCACGCTGTCGGCGACCAGCCTCGCCTTGCGGGAGGTGATCCGAACACTCTTGGCGGTGGCGATGACTTTCACTTGAGGGCGGTGCTCCGCTCGGTGTGGTGGCCGTGCCCGCGGTACTTGCGGGTGGCGGCGAACTCGCCGAGCTTGTGCCCGACCATGGTCTCGGTGATGAACACCGGGTTGTGCTTGCGCCCGTCATGGACGGCGATGGTGTGTCCCACCATCTCCGGGAAGATGTCGCTGCGCCGCGACCAGGTCTTGATGACCCGCTTCTCCCTGCTCTGGTTCAGCTTCTGAACCTTGGCAAGCAGGTGATCGTCGCAGAACGGCCCTTTCTTGAGGGAACGGCTCATGGTCTCACTTCTTCCGGCGACGCACGATCATGCGGTCGGTCTTCTTGTTGCGGCGGGTGCGGTAGCCGAGTGCCGGCTTGCCCCATGGGGTCTGTGGGTGCCCACCGGCGCCGCTGCGACCCTCGCCGCCTCCATGCGGGTGGTCGAACGGGTTCATGGCCATGCCGCGCACCGAAGGCCGCCAGCCCCGCCAGCGCGACTTGCCCGCCTTGCCGATGTTCTGGTTCTCGTGATCGGCGTTGCCGACCTGGCCCACGGTGGCGAAGCAGCGAACGTCGATCCGCCGCACCTCCCCGGAGGGCATCCGCACGGTGGCGAAGTCGCCCTCCTTGGCGATCAGCTGGGCCGCGACCCCGGCGCTGCGCACCAGCTGGCCGCCCCGGCCGGGGAGCACCTCGAGGTTGTGGATCGTCGTGCCGAGCGGGATGTTGGAGAGCGGCAGGGCGTTGCCGGGTTTGATCTCGGCGCCGACGCCGGCGCTGATGAGCGTCCCCACGGTCAGCCCCAGGGGGGCGAGGATGTACCGCTTCTCGCCGTCGGCGTAGTGCAGGAGGGCGATCCGCGCGCTCCGGTTGGGGTCGTACTCGATGGCCGCCACCCGGGCGACCACGTCGCGCTTGGTGCGCCGGAAGTCGATCACCCGGTAGAGCTTGGTGTGGCCGCCGCCCCGGTGCCGGACCGTGATCCGGCCGGTGTTGTTGCGACCGCTCGCCTTCTTGAGGTGGACGGTGAGGCTGCGCTCCGGGGTGGTGCTGGTCACCTCCTCGAAGGAGCTGACGGCCATGAACCGTCGGCCAGCGCTGGTCGGCTTGTATTTGTTGACTGGCATCGGTCTATACGCCCTCGAACAGTCCGGGGATCTTCTGCCCGGGAGCCAGCGTCACCACCGCCTTCTTCCAATCGGGGCTCTTCCCGATCAGCCGGGTGCCGCTGCCGCGCCGGTACTGGCGGCTGCGCACCTTGCCGTGGACGGCCATCACGTTGACCGCGGTCACGGTCAGGTTCTGCTCGGGGAAGGCCTCCTCGATAGCCCGGCGAATGTCGATCTTGGTCACGTGGGACGGGCAGGCGAACGTGTACTTGTTGAGCCCGCCCATGACCGCGTACGACTTCTCGCTGGAGATCGGCCGCAGGATGACCTGGTGAAAGGCGCGTCCCTGGGTCATCCCCATGCCTCCGCGATGTGCTCGACGGCATCCCGCGTCATCACCACCGTGTCAGCGGTGAGCAGGTCGCGAACCGAGAT
Source organism: Candidatus Dormiibacterota bacterium (assembly GCA_003142035.1). Taxonomy (GTDB): domain Bacteria; phylum Chloroflexota; class Dormibacteria; order Aeolococcales; family Aeolococcaceae; genus Changshengia. The sequence goes on along the minus strand of PLOF01000056.1, from coordinate 11,044 downwards.
GTTGCCGGCCAGGATCACCCGAACCTCGGGGAGGTTCCGGGCGCTCATCTCGAGAGCGTCGTGATGGGAGCCGAGCACCACGAGCACCCGGCGGCCCGCGTCGAGTGCGTGAAGAAATCCGGTCACCACCTTGGTCTTCGGCTCCTCCAGCTCGATCCTGTCGAGGACCGTGATCTGGCTCTCCGCGGCCTTGACGCTCAGCGCGCTGCGCAGGGCAAGACGCCGCTGCTTGCGCGGCATCTGCAGGCTGTGGTCGCGGGGGGTGGGACCGAAAACGACGCCACCTCCGGCGTAGTGAGGTGCCCGGATCGACCCCTGGCGGGCTCGGCCGGTGCCCTTCTGGCGGTACGGCTTGCGTCCACCACCCGACACCTCGGTGCGGGTCTTGCTGTCATGGGTGCCCTGACGGGCGTTGGCAAGCTGTCGGACCAGCGCCTGGTGCATCACCGTGGCATGAGGGATCACCGAGAAAACCGCCTCGGGAAGCTCGAGCTCCCCCTGGGTCTCGCCGGTGAGGTCGACGACCGGAGCGGTGCTCATGAGACCAGAGCTCCGCTGCGCTCGCTGTCGCGCACCAGGACCACGGAGTCGCGATGCCCCGGAACGGCGCCGCGAACCAGCAGCAGGTTGCGCTCGGGGTCAACGCGCACCACCTCGAGTCGGAGGACGGTGGCGCGCGACGCGCCCAGATGGCCGGCCATCTTCAGCCCCTTGAAGACGCGTGCGGCGTCCGTCGAACCGATCGATCCGGCCTGTTTGATGTTGTGCGAGCCGTGACTCACCGGGCCGCGGTGGAAGTTGTGCCGCTTGTGCTGTCCGGCGAAACCCTTGCCCTGGGTGATTCCGGTGACGTCAACCCGCTCCCCGGCCTCAAAGAGCGAGACCGACAGCCGGGTGCCCACGGCGGGGCTGCCCGCATCGCGGACCTCGGCGAGATGGGCGAGCGGCGGCGTCCCGGCACGCTTGAAGTGACCGGCCTCCGGCTTGGTGGTGCGGCGGGGCTTCTTCTCTCCGAAGCCGAGCTGGACCGCGTCGTAGCCGTCGACGCCGGGAGTCTTCACCTGCACGACGTGGCAGGAGTCCGCCTCCAGGACGGTGACCGAGACCACCGTACCCTGCTCGGTGAAGAGCTGGGTCATCCCCAGCTTCCGCGCCAGCAGCCCCTTGCTCATCGCTGGTCACCGAGCTTGATCTCGATGTCCACCCCACTCGGGAGGTTGAGCCGCATCAGGGCGTCGACCACCTTGGGGTTGGGATCGATGATGTCGAGGATCCGCTTGTGGGTGCGCATCTCGAACTGCTCGCGCGAGTCCTTGTCGATGAACGGCGAGCGAATCACCGTCCACTTGCTGATCCTGGTGGGCAAGGGCACCGGCCCGGCGACGTGCGCCCCGGTACGGACCACTGTCTCGACAATCTTCGAGGCGGCCTGATCCAGGACCCGGTGGTCGTAAGCCTTGAGCCGAATGCGAATTTTCTGCGCCATGGCGATGCCGCTGCCTTCTCCCCTACCGCTACTTTTCGATCGAGGTGACGGCGCCGGCGCCGACGGTGTGACCGCCCTCGCGAATGGCGAACCGCATCCCGTCTTCGACGGCGATCGGGGTGATGAGCTCCACCCCCATCTCGACGTTGTCACCCGGCATCACCATCTCGGTGCCCTCGGGCAGAGCGATGCTACCGGTCACGTCCGTGGTCCGGATGTAGAACTGGGGCCGGTACCCGGTGAAGAACGGGGTGTGACGGCCGCCCTCCTCCTTGCTCAAGACGTAGACCTGGGCCTTGAACTTGGTATGCGGGTTGATGGAGCCCGGCTTGGCCAGCACCTGGCCACGCTCGACGTCCTCGCGCTTGACACCTCGGATCAGGCAGCCGACGTTCATGCCCGCCTCGCCGCCGCCGTCCAGCTCCTTGTGGAACATCTCGACGCCGGTCACCGTCGTCTTGGTGGTGTCCCGGATGCCGACGATCTCCACCGGCTCGTTGACCTTGATGATCCCGCGGTCGATGCGGCCGGTGACCACGGTGCCGCGACCCTCGATCGAGAAGACGTCCTCGATCGGCATCATGAACGGCTTGTCGGTGGGCCGCTCGGGCAGCGGGATGTAGCTGTCGACGGCCTCCATGAGGGCCATCACCTGGTCACCGGCCTCCTTGTCCCCTTCCAGGGCCTTGAGGGCGGAGACCCGGACCACCGGGACGTCGTTGAAGTCGTACCGGGCGAGCACCTCGCGAATCTCCAGCTCGACCAGCTCGAGCAGCTCCTCGTCGTCAACCTGGTCGACCTTGTTGAGGGCGACCACGATGTAGGGGACGCCGACCTGCCGGGCCAGCACGATGTGCTCCCGGGTCTGGGGCATCGGCCCGTCGGTGGCGGCCACCACGAGGATGGCGCCGTCCATCTGGGCGGCGCCCGTGATCATGTTCTTGATGTAGTCGGCGTGCCCCGGGCAGTCGACGTGGGCGTAGTGGCGAGTCGCGGTCTCGTACTCGACGTGGGCGGTGGCGATGGTGATGCCCCGCGCCTTCTCCTCGGGAGCGTTGTCGATCTGATCGAACGAGACGAACGAGTTAGCGCCCCCGATGCGTTCAGAGAGGGTCTTGGTGATGGCAGCCGTCAACGTCGTCTTCCCATGGTCGATGTGACCGATGGTCCCAACGTTCACGTGGGGCTTGGTACTGGTGTATTTCTTCTTCTTGCCCATGGCCTTCTCAGTTCCTCTGCTGCTCGCGGGTGGTCCTGTGCTGGCTCCCGGTTGGCTTGCTCTGCTTGCGGGTCACGACCTGGCCTTCGCGACGATCTCGTCGGCCAGGCCAGAGGGTAGCTGCTGGTAGTGGTGGAATTCCATGGAGTAGACCGCCCGGCCCTGGGTCATCGAGCGGAGCTCGGTGGCATAGCCGAACATCGCTGCCAGCGGCACCAGAGCATGCACGATTTGGGTCGTCCCGCGCCCTTCCATGCCCAGGATGTGCCCCCGCCGGCCCGAAAGGTCCCCCATAACCTCGCCCATGTACTCCTCTGGCATGGGTACATCGACCTTCATGATCGGCTCCAGGAGCGCCGGCTTGGCCTTGCGCATCCCGTCCTTGAAGCCCATCGAGCCGGCGATCTGGAATGCCTGCTCCGAGGAGTCGACCTCGTGGTAGGAGCCGTCGACCAGGGTGACCTTGATGTCGACGACCGGGCAGCCGGCCAGCACCCCGTTGGCGAGGGCTTCGGTGACCCCCTTCTCGACCGGCTTGATGTACTCCTTGGGGATCGAGCCCCCGACGATCTTGGAGACGAACTCGAATCCCATGCCCGGCTCCTGGGGCCGCAGCTCCAGCTCCACGTGGCCGTACTGACCGTGGCCGCCGGTCTGGCGGACGAACCGCCCGGTGCCGTGGGCCGGGATGGTGATGGTCTCCCGGTAGGCGACCTGGGGCTTGCCGACGCTGGCGTCGACCTTGAACTCGCGAAGCATGCGGTCGACGATGATCTCGAGATGAAGCTCGCCCATCCCTGAGATCACGGTCTGGCCGCTGTCCTCGTCGGTGCGGACCCGGAAGGTGGGGTCCTCGGCCGCGAGCCGTTGGAGGGCCAGGCCCATCTTGTCCTGATCGGCCTTGGTCTTGGGTTCGACGGCGACCGAGATCACCGGCTCCGGGATGACCATCGCCTCCAGCACGATGGGCGAATCCTCGGTGCAGAGCGTGTCGCCGGTGGTCGTCGACTTGAGGCCGATGGCGGCGGCGATGTCGCCGGTCCGGACCTCCTCGATGTCCTCACGGTGGTTGGCGTGCATCTGGAGGATGCGCCCGACCCGTTCGCGCTGCCCCTGGGTGGCGTTGTAGACGTAGGAGCCGCTCTTCAGGGTGCCGCTGTAGACCCGGAAGAAGGTCAGGTTGCCGACAAAGGGGTCGTTGGCGATCTTGAAGGCGATCGCCGCGAAGGGCTCGTCGTCGCTGGCCAGACGGTGGCCGGGCTCGACCTTCCCTGGGACGTGACCCTCGATGGGGGGCACGTCGAGCGGGGACGGAAGGTAGTCGACGACCGCGTCGAGCATCGGCTGGACGCCTCGGTTCTTGAGAGCGGAGCCGCAGAGCACGGGAACCAGCTGGGTCTTGATGGTCCCGATGCGGAGGCCGCGGCGGATGTCGTCCGCGGAGAGCTCCTCGCCCTCCAGGTAGCGGCCGAGCAACTCGTCGTCGGTCTCGGCGACCGCCTCCAGGAGGGTGTGGCGCCACTTGGCCACCTCGGCCTTCATCTCCTCGGGGATCTCACCGCGCTCGCTGGTGGTACCGAGATCGTCGAGGTAGGTGATGGTCGTCAGGTTGACCAGGTCGACCATCCCGACGAAGCTGGACTCGCTGCCGATCGGGAGCTGGACGGGGATCGGGTTGGCCCCCAACCGGTCCTTGATCGACTGCAGGGAGGCGTAGAAGTCGGCCCCCATCCGGTCCATCTTGTTGATGAAGCAGATCCGGGGGACCTGGTAGCGGTCCGCCTGGCGCCAGACGGTCTCGGACTGGGGCTCGACCCCGGCCACGGCGTCGAACACCGCCACCGCGCCATCCAGGACCCGAAGGCTGCGCTCCACCTCCATCGTGAAGTCCACATGCCCGGGTGTATCGATAATGTTGATACGGTGGCCGCGCCACTCCGCCGCCGTGGCGGCCGAGGTGATGGTGATCCCGCGCTCCTGCTCCTGGACCATCCAGTCCATGGTGGCGGCACCCTCGTGGACCTCCCCCATCCGGTGGATGCGCCCGGTGTAGAAGAGGACGCGCTCGGTCGTCGTGGTCTTGCCCGCGTCGATGTGGGCCATGATCCCGATGTTCCGGTATCGCTCGAGGGCGACGGCGCGTCCGGCCACTGCAGTGCTCACCAGTTCAGAACCACAGGCTCGATCAGTACCGGAAGTGCGAGAAGGCCTTGTTCGACTCGGCCATCTTGTGGGTGTCTTCCTTCCTCTTGACGGACGCGCCCACCCCGTTGGCGGCGTCCATCAGCTCGGCGGCCAGCCGGTCGGCCATGCTCTTGCCACCCCGGGCCCGGGCATAGCGGATGACCCAGCGGCGGGCAAGTGCCTGGCGCCGGTCGTGACGGATCTCGACAGGCACCTGGTAGGTGGCGCCACCGACCCGCTTGGGCTTGACCTCGATCACCGGGGTCACGTTGCGCATGGCCTGGTCGAAGACATCCAGCGGCTCGCGCCGGCTGGAGCGCCTGACCTTCTCGAAGGCGTCGTAGACGATCCGCTGGGCGGTCGACTTCTTGCCGGCGAGCATCACGGAGTTGATGAACTTCGCGAGCGCGGGGCTGGCGTAGATCGGGTCCGGGAGGATGTTGCGTCGCTGGACGCGAGCTCGACGTGGCATTTCGAATAAATCTCTACTTGGCCGCTTTTTCGCGCTTGGCGCCGTACTTGCTGCGCCCCTGCTTCCGGTTCTTGGTCCCGGCCGTGTCCAGGGTGCCCCGGATGATGTGGTAGCGAACGCCGGGGAGGTCCTTGACGCGGCCGCCCCGGATCAGCACCACGGAGTGCTCCTGGAGGTTGTGCCCGATGCCCGGGATGTACGCGGTCACCTCAGCCTTGCTGGTCAGCCGCACCCGGGCCACCTTCCGGAGCGCCGAGTTTGGCTTCTTGGGGGTGGTGGTGTAGACGCGCACACAGACGCCACGCCTCTGGGGCGAGGCGTGAAGTGCGGGGGCCTTGGTCTTCCGGTTGATCCGGACCCGGCCCTTGCGGACCAGCTGCTGAGTGGTGGGCACAGAACTCCGTTCTGAACTGAACAGCACCCCTTCCGGGGCGCGCATGGACGCAATCTCGCCTGAATGGGCGCGAGGGAGAATCCTACCAGCGCGGAGGCTCCGTCGTCAATTCAGCCGCGAGCTCGGGGGCCCCACCGCGGCGGCGACCCAGCCGTTCAGAGACCCCCGACCGGGGCGCGGCCACCTCACTGGAACCTCGGGTAGGTGCTCATGCCACCGTCGATCACGAGGGTCGTCCCGGTGAGGTAGGCGGCCTCGTCGCTCGCCGCCCACACCACCACCGCCGCGATCTCCTCTGGGCGACCGACGCGGCCGAGGGGTATCTCCGCCTCGACCCGGCGGAGCGTCTGAGGGTCGTCGAGGATCCCCGGGTTGATGGGGGTGGCGATGGCCCCCGGGGCGATCGCCAGCACCCTGATCCCGAGCGGGGCCCACTCCAGGGCGACGGTCTGGGTGAGCAGCTTCAGCCCGCCCTTGGAGGCGCAGTAGTGGGCGTATCCCGGCCAGGGGATGAACTCGTGGACCGAGCTGACGTTGACGATCACCCCCCGGCGCTCAGCGGCCATCAGCTTGCCGGCCTCGCGCATACAGAGGAAGGCGCCGGTGAGATTGGTCCGCAGGATGCGCTCCCAGACCTCGAGGCTCATCTCCAGGGTGGGGGCCCGGCTCTCGATGCCGGCGTTGTTGACCAGGAGGTCGAGCCCGCCGAAGCGCTCGCGACACTCCCCCACCATGCGGACCACGTCCGCCTCGACCCCGACATCCGCCTGGACGGTGCACACGCGCGCCCCGGTCGGGTCGATCCGGGCGGCCACCGCCTCGGCATCGGCCCGCTCGCGGCCCGAGCGGTAGTTGACCGCCACCCGGGCGCCCTCCTCGCCGAGGCGCAGGGCGGTCGCCCGGCCGATTCCGCTCGACGCCCCGGTGACCAGGGCCCGGCGCCCTTCCAGAAGCATGCGGATCCCTCCTCTTCCATATGGTGGCGACGGCACCGCTCCCGGCTGATCCCACATGGTGGCAGCGGCACCGGCCGGCTGGCGGGGCTTCTGCTATCCTCGCCACCTCACCGGATTCATCACGGTGCTCAAGCATCTCGCCCGAGACCGCAGGCGGGGGTAACCCCCTCAATCCCCTGCGCAGGTGGGATCGGCCGTCCGGCCGGCGTCCACGTGACGCCCGCCGTCCGCCGCTCTCACAGGGCGGTTGTGGCGGCCCGCCTGGAGGAGAGACACCGATGCCCAAGGCCACGACCGCCGAGGAGGCGGCCCAGCGCGCAGGCCCCCGCAAGCGCGAGACCGTGGAGAGCCTCGCCAACGAGCTCGGCCGGGCGACCTCGGCGATCGTCACCGACTACCGGGGGCTCACGGTCAAACAGCTCGAGGAGCTGCGCACCCAGTTGCGCGGCCAGGGCATCGACTACCACGTCGTCAAGAACACCCTGGCCCGCAAGGCGGCCCGGGAGGCCGGCATCGGCGATCTCGCCTCGGTCCTGAGCGGCCCCGTCGGCCTGGCCCTGGGGTTCGGCGAGCTCTCCGTTCCGGCCAAGGTCCTGAGCGACTACCGCCGGGTCAACCGCCGGCTGCCCCTCATCGCCGGGTTCGTCGAGGGACAGGTGCTCGACGCCCACGGGGTCCAGACCCTCGCCGAGTTGCCGCCGCGCGATGTCCTGCTGGCTCAGCTCGCGGGCACGATCCAGTCCCCGCTCACCCACCTGGCGGGCGCTCTCGCCAGCATCACCGGCAACCTCGCCGCCACCCTCGACGCGTACCGGGCAAAGCTCGAGGCCGCCTGACCCCGGCGCTCCGCCCGCCTTCCGTATCCGTTCCGATCAATTGAATCAATCCAGGAGATGACCAACATCATGGCAACCAAAGCCATCACCCCCGAGGAATTCGTGGACGCGCTCCCGTCGTGGAGCGTTCTCGACGTCATCAACGCCGTGAAGCTCATGGAGGAGAAGCTCGGCATCAAGGCGGCCGCCGCTGTCGCCGCCGCCCCCGCCGCCGCCGCCGCCGAGGTTGCGGCCCCCGAGGAGCAGACCGAGTTCACCGTGGTCCTGACCGCCATCGGTGATGCCAAGGTCAACGTCATCAAGGCCGTCCGCGAGATCACCGGCCTCGGCCTCAAGGAGTCCAAGGACCTCGTCGACGCCGCCCCCAAGCCCGTCCGCGAGGCCGTGCCCAAGGAAGAGGCCGACCAGGTCAAGGCCAAGCTCGAGGAGGCCGGCGCATCCGCCGAGATCCGCTGAGCTGTCTGGCCGCCGCGCCAATGGCGGCGGGGGAGGCGAACCATCCACGGACCTCGCCAGACCCCGCCGCCGGCGGCCGGCACCTTGGATAGGGCCGAACCGGGTAGACTGGAAGGCCTGGGTATCCTGCTTCGGCGTTCCGAACATCCGCTGGCGCGGGCGCGACACTCCGCGCCCGGGAGCCGGCGGGTTTGGTATGCTGTCAGATTGTGCCCGTCACCGTCGGCGTCCGCGCGTAGCCGCTTGTCAGGGGAACTCTAGCACATGGTCCTTTCTGCTTCCACGCCCTCCAGCATCCGTCACAACTACGGTCAGATCGCAGACAAGCTGGAGGTCGGGAACCTCATCCAGACCCAGTTGGATTCATTCGCTTGGTTCTGTCGCGAGGGGCTGCGAGAGCTCTTCGACGAGATCAACCCGATCACCGACTACACCGGCAAGAACTACGAGCTGCGCTTCCTTGACTACGAGTTCGGGATACCCAAATACGATGAGGAGGAGTGCCGGCAGCGGGACATGACCTTCAGCGCCCCGCTCCGGATCAAGACCCGCCTCCACATCAAGACCGGGGAGAACGCCGGGGAGATCAAGGAGACCGAGGTCTTCATGGGTGACTTCCCGATGATGACCCCCCAGGGCACCTTCATCGTCAACGGCACCGAGCGGGTGGTGGTGAGCCAGCTGGTGCGCTCCCCCGGCGTTTACTTCACGGGCTCCGAGGACCGCGTGTCCGGCCGGATGCTGTTCTCGGCCAAGCTCATCCCCAACCGGGGTGCCTGGCTGGAGATCGAGACCTCCAACAAGGACGTGCTGACGGTCAAGATCGATCGCAAGCGCAAGGTCCCGGTGACCACCCTGGTGCGGGCCCTCGGCTACGCCAGCAACGACGACATCCGCACCTTCTTCGCCGACGCCGACAGCGACCCCGAGCACACCTACATCCAGGCGACCTTGGAGAAGGACGCCACCAGCTCGGTCGAGGAGGCGCTGATCGAGCTCTACCGCAAGATCAGGCCCGGCGACCCGCCCACGGTGGAGAACGCCCGCAACCTGCTCAGCTCGCTCTTCTTCAACCCCCGCCGCTTTGATCTGAGCAAGGTCGGTCGCTTCAAGCTGGACAAGAACCTGGGCATCCCCGAGGACGAGGCCCGGGAGCGGGCCCTGGACAAGGAACGGCGGGTGCTGGACAACCAGGACTTCGTCTCCATCGTCCGCAAGCTCATCTCGCTCAACAACGGCCAGGGGGAGTCGGACGACATCGACCACCTCGGCAACCGCCGGGTGCGGGCTGTCGGCGAGCTCCTCCAGAACCAGTTCCGGATGGGGCTGATCCGGATGGAGCGGATCATCAAGGAGCGCATGACCATCTGCGACGCGGCGACGGTCACGGCGGCCAGCCTGATCAACGCCCGGCCGGTGGTGGCGGCGATCAAGGAGTTCTTCGGGTCCTCGCAGCTCTCCCAGTTCATGGACCAGACCAACCCACTGGCGGAGCTGACCCATAAGCGGCGCCTCTCCGCGCTCGGGCCGGGCGGCCTCTCCCGGGAGCGCGCCGGATTCGATGTCCGGGACGTCCACTACAGCCACTACGGCCGCATCTGCCCCATCGAGACCCCCGAGGGACCGAACATCGGGCTGATCGGCTCCCTGGCGACCTTTGCCCGGGTCAACGAGTTCGGCTTCATCGAGGCCCCCTTCCGCCGCGTCTACCGCGACGTCTCCCCGAACGACGTGAGGGAGAGCGCCGCCATGGTCGGCCAGACCCTCCGCGACGACGCCGACTCGCTCCACGCCGGGCAGGTGCTGGGCGCCGACGACGTCAAGAGGCTGGCCCAGAAGGGCGTCGAGCGCGTCCGGATCGTGCCCTGGGTCTCCGACGAGATCGTCTTCCTCTCGGCTGACGAGGAGGACAAGTACACCGTCGCCCAGGCCAACGCGCCGGTCGACGGGTCCGGCCACTTCACCGTGGTCCACACCGCCTGCCGCAGCCGGCACACCTTCAAGGACCTTCCGGTGGCCGAGGTCGACTACATGGACGTCTCGCCGAAGCAGACGGTCTCGGTGGCGACCGCGCTCATCCCCTTCCTCGAGCACGACGACGCCAACCGCGCCCTGATGGGCTCCAACATGCAGCGTCAGGCGGTGCCGCTGCTGGTCACCGAGTCGCCCATCGTGGGCACCGGGATGGAGTCCCACGCAGCCCGCAACTCCGGGGAGATGGTCATCTCCCGGGGCAGCGGGACGGTGGTGGGAGTCTCCTGGCCGGAGCCGGCTGACGACGACCGCTCCGTGGTCAAGGTCCGCAGCGGCCAGGACGCAGGCATCGGCATCCTGGTGCGGCCCGACGACGGCGGACCGGACATCTGGTACGGCATCCACAAGTTTGTCCGCAGCAACCAGGGCACCTGCCTCTCCCAGCGGATCACGGTCAAGGCCGGGTTCCGTGCCGAGGCGGGCAGCGTGCTGGCCGACGGCCCCTCCACCGACACCGGCGAGCTGGCGCTCGGACGCAACGTGCTCTGCGCCTTCATGCCGTGGGAGGGCTACAACTTCGAAGACGCGATCCTGATCAGCGAGTCGGTGGTCCGGGAGGACAAGTACACCTCGATCCACATCGAGGAGTTCGAGATCGAGGCCCGCGACACCAAGCTCGGCCCCGAGGACATCACCCGCGACCTCCCCAACATCGCCGAGGAGTCGCTGAAGAACCTCAACGACCGCGGCATCATCTACATCGGCGCCGAGGTCCAGCCCGGCGACATCCTGGTCGGCAAGATCACCCCCAAGGGGGAGTCCGAGCTGTCCGCCGAGGAGCGGCTGCTCCGGGCCATCTTCGGTGAGAAGGCCCGCGAGGTCCGCGACTCGTCGCTCCGCGTCCCCCACGGCGAGCGGGGCACGGTGGTCGACGTCAAGGTCTTCAGCCGCGAGTCGGGCCACGAGCTGCCTCCCGGAGTCAACGAGCTGATCCGGATCTACGTCGCCCAGAAGCGGAAGATCTCCCAGGGCGACAAGATGGCCGGACGCCACGGCAACAAGGGCGT
>PLOF01000072.1 GCA_003142035.1 Candidatus Dormiibacterota bacterium | reverse complement strand
GCACCGACTGGTTGAAACCGGCGTCTCCTAGGCGCGCATCCAGCTCCCGTTCACGGGGAGATGGCAGGCGCCGCCACCCTGCTTTTCGAAGTACTGCTGGTGGTATTCCTCGGCCTCCCAGAAGCGCGGGGCGTCGGTGACCTCTGTGACGATCGGGCGGCGGGCGCGGCTCTGTCCGGCGAGCTGCGCGAGGACGCGCTCCGCCGTCACCCGCTGCCCGGCGTCGCGGACGAAGATCGCCGAGCGGTACTGGTCGCCCACGTCCGGCCCCTGGCGGTTGAGTTGAGTGGGGTCGTGGATGTCGAAGAGGAAGGCGGTGACCAGCGCTTCGTAGCTCACCAGGGCTGGGTCGTACACCACCTCCACCGCCTCGGCATGGCCGGTGGTGTGGGAGCAGACCTCGCGGTAGGTGGGGTGCTCGGTGTGCCCCCCGGCATAGCCGACCCGGGTCGCGATCACCCCGGGGAGGTGGCGGAAGGCATCCTCCACGCCCCAGAAGCAGCCGCCCGCGAAGACGGCCGACTCCCGGGCCGCCTCTGCTTCCGGCTGGGCCGGTGTGACCAAAGGGGTAGCGGTGTCAGGGCTTGGGGATGTGGTGTCCATGACCCGATTGTCCTACGGCGGACGCTCCCGCCGGTGATCGATCGGCCGGGGGGCGGTCGGCCCCCGCACCGGTGCTACCCTCGATCCGCCCTAGCTCCTATCGACGACCAGAGGACCGAACATGCCCGTGACAACGAAGCCCCGATCCCCCAGGAAGACCGGGACGACCGCGAAGTCGGCGCCGGCCGGCCGGACCACCTCGACCCGTGGCGCACGCTCTTCGACCAAAGCGGCTCCCGGTCGGCGTGGCGCGACCAAGTGGGTGTACCTCTTCGAGGAGGGCAACGCGCAGATGCGCGACCTGCTCGGCGGCAAGGGTGCGGGCGTCGCCGAGATGACCCGAGCCGGACTGCCCGTGCCTCCCGGCTTCACCATCACCACCCAGGCCTGCAACGCCTTCTACGAGCGTGGCGAGCAGTTCCCCGACGGGATGTGGGCGCAGGTGCTCGCCTCCCTCAAGACACTGGAGCGCCAGACCCGCAAGGGATTCGGCGACCCGGTCAACCCGCTGCTCGTCTCCGTCCGCAGCGGCGCCAAGTTCTCGATGCCGGGAATGATGGACACCGTCCTCAACCTCGGCCTCAACGAGACCACCCTCCAGGGGCTCACCCGCCTCACCGGTGACGAGCGGTTCGCCCTCGACACCCACCGGCGCTTCATCCAGCTCTTCAGCAAGATCGTGCTGGGGATCTCGGGCGACCTCTTCGAGCACGCACTGGGTGCAGTCAAGAGCAAGCACGGTGCCGCCAGCGACGCCGACCTGAGCGTCGCGGCCCTGCAGGAGGTGATCGCGGATTACCGCGAGATCGTCCGCAAGGAGAGCAAGGGCCAGGAGTTTCCCGATGAGCCCCTGGACCAGCTGAGGGCTGCCATCGGCGCCGTCTTCAGTTCCTGGAACGGCAAGCGCGCGGTCGACTACCGCAACTACAACAAGATCGCGCACGACCTGGGCACCGCGGTCAACGTCCAGTCGATGGTCTTCGGCAACATGGGCGAGGACTCCGGTACCGGGGTGGCCTTCACCCGCGACCCGGCGACCGGCGAGAAGGTGCTCTTCGGTGAGTACCTGACCAACGCCCAGGGCGAGGACGTCGTCGCGGGTGTCCGCACCCCCAAGCCGATCGCCGCCATGGCCGCCGAGATGCCGACCGTGTACCGGCAGTTCGAGCGCATCGCGAAGCGCCTGGAGAAGCACTACCGCGACGTGCAGGACATGGAGTTCACCATCGAGCACGGCAAGCTCTACATGCTCCAGACCCGCTCCGGCAAGCGCACCGCCGAGGCGGCGGTGAAGATCGCCGTCGACATGGTCCACGAGCGGCTCATCTCCCGCGAGGAGGCGGTCCTCCGGGTGGAGCCGGTCCAGGTCGACCAGCTGCTCCACACCCGGATCGACCCCAGCGCCAAGGTCGAGGTGCTGGCCACCGGTCTGGCGGCGTCCCCGGGCGCGGCCTACGGCAAGGCGGTCTTCGACGCCGACCGCGCTGAGGCCCTGGCCAAGGCCGGCGAGAAGGTGATCATGGTCCGGATCGAGACCAACCCGGACGACGTCCACGGGATGATCGCCGCCGAGGGCGTGCTCACCTCGCGGGGCGGCCGCACCTCCCACGCCGCGGTGGTCGCCCGGGGCATGGGCAAGCCCTGCGTCGCCGGTGCCGAGTCCGTCCTCGTCGACCTCGACGGCCGGCGCTTCACCGCTGGTGGCAAGACCGTGTACGAGGGTGAGGAGTTCACCATCGACGGCTCCACCGGCCGGGTCATCGCCGGCAAGGTGCCGACCATCCAGCCGGAGCTGAGCGGGGACCTGGAGCAGGTGCTGCGCTGGGCCGACGCAATCCGCCGGCTCCAGGTGTGGGCCAACGGCGACTACCCCCGCGATGCCGAGCTGGCGCTCCGCTTCGGTGCCCAGGGCATCGGCCTCTGCCGGACCGAGCACATGTTCATGGAGCAGGTGCGTCTGCCCCACGTCCAGGCGATGATCCTCTCCGCCACCACCGAGGAGCGCAAGCGCCACCTGGACGAGCTGCTTCCCTTCCAGCGGAGCGACTTCTACGGGATTCTCAAGGCGATGGCCGGGCTCCCTGTGGTCATCCGGCTCATCGACCCCCCTCTCCACGAGTTCCTGCCCTCCTTTGAAGACCTCCTGGTCGAGGTCACCCAGGCCGAGACCAGGGGCGACCCCGAGGCAAGCTTCGCGGACAAGCGGAAGATGCTCGCCGCGGTGCGCGCCATCCGCGAGCAGAACCCGATGCTGGGCCTGCGCGGCTGCCGTCTTGGCCTCCTCTACCCCGAGATCATCGAGATGCAGGTGCGGGCGCTCATGGAAGCCGCGGTGCAGTTGACCAAAGAAGGCGTCAAGGTCTACCCCGAGATCATGATCCCGCTGGTCAGCACCCTTGAGGAGCTGCGCCGCTCCAAGGCCTACGTGGTCAAGGAGATCGACGCGGTCTTCGCCGAGGCGGGGGTCAAGGTCCACTACAAGATCGGCACCATGATCGAGCTGCCCCGGGCGGCGCTCACCGCCGGGGCGATCGCCGAGGAGGCCGAGTTCTTCTCCTTCGGGACCAACGACCTCACCCAGACCACCTTCGGCTTCTCCCGCGACGACGCCGAGGGCAAGATCATCATCCCCTACGTCGACCAGAAGATCCTCCCCAGCAACCCCTTCGAGACCCTCGATCGGGCTGGGGTGGGCCGGCTCATGAACATCGCGGTCATCGAGGGTCGCCAGACCCGTCCCGACCTCACCGTGGGCATCTGCGGCGAGCACGGCGGTGACCCGGCATCGATCGCCATCTGCGAGAAGCTCAACCTCAACTACGTCTCGTGCTCGCCCTACCGGGTGCCCGTGGCACGGCTCGCCGCCGCCCACGCCCGCCTGGCCACGCGGGATGCGGATCGCTGAGGCTGCCGGGCACGGCAGCTAGGTGACGGAGGCTCGGGGGCGCGCGGCGCCCCCGGGCTTCCCCCCGCCGCGGAGGGTGAGCCTGCCCTCCCGCGCTATCCTCGCTGGGCATGACCGAGCGAGTCCGTATCCAGAAGGTCGCCACCCGCGACGGCCGTCCCGTCAATCTCGACGACGGGCATGTCGTGGAGGGGGACGAGCTCGCTGCACCCACACCCGGACAGCCGTATGCCATCCGGCGCTCCGTCGTCGAGCATCGCGACGCCCCCGATGTCTTCGCCACCTCGCCGGTACGGGCGGTGATCACCGAGAAAGGCGGCGCGATCGTGGTGCTCACCGACAACTCGCGCTACCGGATCGAGGTTGTCGGCCGCTGACCCCGTGTCGCGCCATCCGCATCCGCCGGCACCTCGCGACCCTTCCCGGCGTCCCTCCGCGCGGCCGCCGGGGTGCACCTTCGGGACCAGGCCATCGCTCCCAGGGATGGCCGTCGGGTGAGCACTGACGCCGTCGCCGAGATCAAGGCCCGGCTCGACATCCTTGATGTGATCGGGGGTTACGTCTCCCTTCACCGCTCCGGCACTCAGCACGTCGGCCTCTGTCCCTTCCACGCGGAGAAGACCCCGAGCTTCTCGGTCAGCCAGCCGCGGCAGGTCTTCCACTGCCACGGCTGCAACGAGGGGGGCGACATCTTCAGCTTCGTGCAGAGGATCGAGGGGGTCGATTTCCCCCGCGCGCTGGAGATCCTCGCCGAGCGTGCCGGGGTCGAACTGGAGAAGAGTCCCCGAGCCGCCGCCCGCGGGGTGGCCCGGCGCCGCTCACTGGAGCTGACTGACCGCGCCGCCAAGTTCTACGAGTACGTGCTCTGGAGCCTCCCCGGCGGCGCGCCGGGCCGCCGCCTGCTGGCCGAACGGAGCGTGGACGAGACCCTGGCGCGGCGTTTCCGGGTCGGTTTCGCTCCCGCCGGCGGCCCGGCCGGGACCGCACTAGTCCGCTACCTGATGAAAAATGGAGCCAACCTCTCCGAGCTGGCGGAGGCGGGGCTGACCGGGCGCGGCCGGGACACCTTCCGCAACCGCCTGGTCTTCCCCATCTCCGACGAGCGCGGGGTGATCCTCGGCTTCGGTGGCAGGGCGCTCGGCGATGCCCCTCCCAAGTATCTCAACACCCCCGAGACCGGCATCTACCACAAGTCGACCGCCCTCTTCGGGCTGGACCAGGCCCGCCAGGCCCTGCGCGAGCGCCGCGTGGCCGTGGTCGTCGAGGGCTACTTCGACGTCCTCGCCGCCCACGCCGCGGGCGTCGCCAACGTGGTGGCCTCGAGTGGCACGGCCCTGACCCGGGAGCAGGTGCGGATCATCGCCCGGCACGCGGACGAGGTGGTGCTCTGCTTCGACGGCGACGCCGCCGGCCGGCGGGCGGCCGCCCGGGCGGTGGGGCCCTGTGCCGCGGAAAAGCTTTCCGGCCGGATCGCGGTGATGCCCGCGCAATACAAGGACCCGGACGAGATGGTGCGGGTCGACCCAGCTGCCTTTGCGGCACTCATAGCAGCCGCCGCACCCGAGTGGCAGGTGCTGGTGGAGTGGGCGATCGGTGGAGCTGGCACGGGGACCGAAGAACGGCGGGCCGCCGCCGAGCGGGTGGTGACCGTCCTGGCCGCCATCCCCGAGGCGGCCACCCGCGATCTCTACATCCAGGAGGCGGCGCGGCGACTCGAGCTCTCGGCGCCCGCTCTGGCCGCCGACGTCGGTCGCGCGCCCGCCGACGGGGGGCGGAGCCCGATCCGCGTCAGCGCCCCTCCGCCTCCCCCCCCGATCGCGCCCGGCGCCGTGGATGAGGGTTTGGAGGCGGAGGATCCGGGGCATCCTCCGCCCTCGTGGGAGGAGTTCCTTGCCACCTACGCCGCCCAGCGGCCCCCGCTCGCGCGAGTGCTGGTCGACGAGATGGGGCTGAACCTCGATGACCTGGCGAGCCCCGGGGTGCGCCGCATCCTGGAGGCGGCGCTGGCGGCCCCGCCCGGCGCCGGGCTGCCCCTCCACGCCCTCGGACCGGGCGACCGCCGCCTCGCCGCACGCCTCTCCGTTCACGACCTCCCCGAGCTCCGTGCCGACGCCGACCCGGTGGCGCTGGAGCGGGCCATGGCCGACTGCGTCGACCGGGTCCGGCGAGTGGCGGTCCGGGATCGCACCGGGCGCGAGATCCGTGAGCTCTTCGCAACCCCCGGCCCGGAGGACCCGCAGCGCGACGAGAATGTCGCGGCCCGAGTCCGCGATCTGCTCGCGGAGGAGCGCCGTCCGCCAGGCTGATCGCCGGTCCCGGCGCGGCCTCTCCAGGAGGCCCGGCACCGGGAGGACCCACGGCCATTGTTACCCTGGAGGGCGCAACGGCTTCCTGACCGGGTCAGGGGGCCGGTCCCGAGCCCGGGGTGCGAGGGAGGCTTGATGCCGACGAAGACGACGGGAACCAGCAAGAAGGGGCCGCGGGGAGACGCGGCGCCGCGCAGAACCCCGCCCGCAACCCCACCCGGCTCCAGGCCGGCGGCCACCAAGCGGGCCGGACCGCAGCCGCGAATCGTGGCCGGGAAGGCTGCTGCCCGGCGGTCCCCGAGCGGCTCCTCGCCCGCATCGCGAGGCGCCGCCCCCCGGGGTCCCTCGGCGGCCCCCACAAGGTCCCCGGCATCGAGACCCCGCTCTTCCCCGCCCGCGGCTGGGCGCTCGCGGGTCACCGCCTCCCGCCCGGCCGCCAAGCAGGTCAGGGGCGATCCCGCGGCTCCCCGACCGCCCGGCTCCCGGGCATCCGGTCCGAAGGCCGCCACGGGCGGACCGTCGCGCTCCCGCGCGGCCGGGGGTCGTGGCATAGGCAGGGCGACCGTCTCCCGGCCGACTGCCGCCTCCGCTCCCGCGCGAAAGAGGGTCCCTGCATCCGCCTCCAATCCGGCGACCCGCCGATCCGCTCCGCGCCCGGGCAGCGGCAAGCGCGGCCCGCGGCCGCAGGCGGCGGGGTCGCGGCCGTCCGGCTCCACCACGCGCAAACCCACCTCCACCAGCCGAAAGCCCGGCTCGCGGACGTCCGTCTCCGCCACCGGCAAGGCGACTTCCCGGGGACCGGCGTCCACAGCCCGTCAGACCGGCTCGCGCGTGCATGTCTCCGCCTCCCGCAAGCCCGCCTCTCGAGCACCGGCCTCCACCCCCCGCAGGCCCGCTTCCCGCGCGACCATCGCCGCCACGCGGATGCCCGGCTGGCGGCCCCCTGTCTCCACCCCTCGCAAGCCCGGCTCCCAGGCCTCNNGCTCCCAGGCCTCCGCGCCCACCGGTCGCAAGCCCGGCGCCCGGCCCTCCGCCTCCACCCTGCGCAAGCCCGACTCCCGGCCCTCGGCGCCCACCGGCCGCAAGCCCGGCTCCCGGCCCTCCGCGCCCACCGGCCGCAAGCCCGGCTCCCGGCCCTCCTCGCCCACCGGCCGCAAGCCCGGCTCCCAGGCCTCCGCGCCCACCGGCCGCAAGCCCGCAGCTCGGATGCCCGCCTCCGCCGCAGTCAAGCCCACCTCCGGCCCTCGCAAGGCCTCCCGGCAGCTCTCAGGCCCCCGTGCAATCCCGGGGCGGGCTCCCTCGCGCCGCCCCGGCGGCGCACCTCACGAGCCCCCGCTGGTGACTTCTGTGCAGCGCACGTCTGAAAAGGCACCGAAACAGGCACAATCATGGATGTCGCCCGTGGCCATGCGCCTCGCGGCACCTGCTGCCGCGGACCCGCCCGCGGTGAAGGCAGGGGTCCGGGCTTCAGCCCTGGTTCGTCCGGGGGATGACGAGCATCCAACCCCAATCCCTCACGCAGCGGCACCACGAGACCGGGCAGGTGCCGCGATGAGCCCAACCCCGAACCCCGCCGCCGACCCCGAGGCGACACCGTCCGACGTCCAATCCGCCCCAATGCCATCGGTGAAGAAGAGCTCAGCAGTGACAACTTCCGCGAAGCCCTCCGACGACTCCATCAACCCGGCTCCCGCAGGGGCAGGCGTGATGCCGCAACCAAGCCCGCCCCGCGCCGCAGCCAGTGCCTCGTCGACCACGGGGGTGCTCGCCCCCGACCCGCTGGTGGTTGCTGCCGAGGGGCTCATCGTGCGTGGCAAGGAGGCCGGCTATCTCACCCCCGATGACGTGCTCGCCGCCTTCCCCGAGATCGATGTCGAGCCCGATCACCTGGAGCGCATCTTCCACGCCTTCCGCGAGATGGGGATCGAGGTCACCGACGGCGACAAGGACTTCGAGGTGGTCGAGGACGACGAAGAGCTGGTGGCCACCGCCGAGGCCATCGACTCGGTGTCGCTCGACGACCCGGTGCGGATGTACCTCAAGGAGATCGGCCGCGTGGCACTCCTCCGCGCCGAGCAGGAGGTCGCCTACGCGAAGCTCATCGAGCAGGGCGACGAGGACGCCAAGAACGCCCTCACCGAGGCCAACCTGCGACTTGTGGTCAGCATTGCCAAGAAGTACATCGGCCGGGGCATGTCCTTCCTCGATCTGATCCAGGAAGGCAACATGGGGCTGATCCGGGCCGTCGAGAAGTTCGACTACCACAAGGGGTTCAAGTTCTCGACCTACGCCACCTGGTGGATCCGCCAGGCCATCACCCGGGCCATCGCCGACCAGGCACGCACCATCCGGATCCCGGTGCACATGGTGGAGACCATCAACAAGCTGGTGAGGGTCTCGCGCCGGCTTCTCCAGGAGCTGGGCCGGGAGCCGGCGGACGAGGAGATCGCCGAGGAGATGGGCATCACCCCGGAGAAGGTCCGCGAGATCACCAAGGTCTCCCAGGATCCCGTCTCCCTGGAGACACCCATCGGTGAGGAGGAGGACTCCCACCTCGGCGACTTCGTGGAGGACAAGGAGGCGACCGCGCCCGCCGATGCCGCCTCGCTGACCATGCTGCGCACCGAGGTCGAGGACATCCTCGACACCCTGACGCCACGCGAGCGCCGGGTGCTCCAGCTCCGCTTCGGGCTCATCGACGGTCATCAGCGGACGCTGGAAGAGGTGGGCAAACGCTTTGGCGTCACCCGCGAGCGCATCCGGCAGATCGAAGCCAAGGCGCTGCGCAAGCTCCGCCACCCGTCGCGCAGCAAAAAGCTCAAGGACTATCTGGAATAGCGGCGGCGGCGGCCATCTCGCCTCGCTGGGCGCCACGCTGCTCGCGGCTGGCGGTGCCTGGAACGGGGGCCGATCGAGCCGCCGGCCCAATTCGACCCTATAATCCGGTTCGATCCATTCCGGGTTAGCTCAGCGGTAGAGCAGGCGGCTGTTAACCGCAAGGTCACTGGTTCGAATCCAGTACCCGGAGCCATCGCGACCAACGTCACACCAGGATCCCAGGAGAAAGCCCATGGCTGAGGCCGAGCAGGTGGAGGCCGGGCTGGCCGGCTCCGCCCCTTCTGACGACAGGGTGGAGCGGGCGAGCGTGGCCACTCTGCGCGCGGCCCCCCCTCCATCCCAGCCCGTAGCCGCGCCCGAACCACCCGATGCCCCCGAAACCGCCGCTTCCGACCACGAGCCGTCGGCATCGGTGCGGGGTGTGCCCACCTGGACGTTCGCAGTGCCCTCGGTCGGTGCGCCCCCGGCGCCTCCCGTGACGCTCTCACCGGGCGCCGTGGCCGCGAGCCCGGCCGCCGCCGTCCCGCCACCGCCCCCTCCGCCTCCGCCTCCGACCACGGCGGTGGCGGCCGCCCCGCGCACCGCGGCATCCCCTGCCGTCCAGCTTCTCGCCGTGCCGTCCCTCGGGCCGGCGGGGACGCGGCGACACCCCCTGGCCGTGGCGGTCCTCTCGGCGATCACCCTCGGCGCCTACACGGTCGGCTGGCATGCGCGGGTCAACCGTGAGATGTCCGACTTCGACGCTCGCCTCGAGGTCCATCCCGGCGCGTCGGCCTTCGGTGTGGCCATCGCCTGGCTTGCGGGTCTGCTCTGCACGCTGGCCGGGGCCGCCATCATCGCTGCCCACGCGCTCCGGGTCGGCCCAGCGCTGGCCCGCCTTGCCTCCGGCCCCACCATCCTGGGCGTGACCGTTCCCTGGCACGACCTGATGCTCGGCGGACTCGTCGCCGTCCCCTACCTGACCCTCCTCCTGCCGTTCTCGGTCGTCGCCCTGGTGCTGACGCTCGAGCGGGCCCGGCTGGTCCAGGAGCGGGTCGGCATCCGCGCCGATCGTCAGCTTCGCCCGGTCGCCCGCGCCTGCCTTCTCCTGCTTCCCGTCGTCGGAGGTCTCTGGTACGCGGCGTCGCTTCAGTCCTGCCTCAATCGCGTCTGGCAGGCGACGCCGCCCCTCGCACCGCCGGCCGGCCCGCGCCCGCGGTGAGCTGCTCCTCGTGCCCATCTCCATCGCGTGCGTGTCGGGGAAGGGGGGCGTCGGAAAGACGACCACCTGTGCCGCCCTGGCCGGCGCATTCGGCGAGATGGGCCGGCGAGTGCTCGCTGTTGATGTCGACCCGCAGTCGAACCTGACCTCCGGGCTCGGGTTCAATCCCTACCAACTCAAGGGGACGATCGCCGACATCCTGGTCGACCCGAGCGTGCCTCCCGAGGCGGTGACCCTCGCCACCGAATGGGAGGGGGTCTCCCTGATCCCGGCGAACCCCGACCTGAGCGCTGTGGAGGCGGAGATGGCCACGACCGTCCGCCGCGAGCTGCGTCTCCGCGACGCCCTCAACCGGGGTGACGGCCTCCGCGCCTACGACGTCGTGCTGTTCGACACCCCGCCCAACTTCGGCTTTCACACCATCAGCGCGCTCGGGGCAGCAGCCTGGCTCCTGGTCCCCCTCCAGATGTCGGGCTTCGCCATGAAGGGGCTCAAGGAGGTGCTGCGGACCTTTCAGGCGGCTCGCGAGCACCTCAACCCCGACCTGCGCATCCTCGGCCTGCTGCCCACCTTCGTGAACATCCGCACCCGGTTCAGCCAGCAGATGCTCGAGGGCCTCCGCGAGATCCCCAGCCTCCATGTCTTCGATACCGTTATCCGCGTGACGGTGAAGTTGCAGGAGACCGCGATGGCCGGGGCCCCGATCACCGCTTACGCGCGGAATTCGGACGCGGCCCAGTCGTACCGGAGGCTGGCCCTCGAGATCCTCGAACGGACCGACCCGGCCGCGTCCCCGGACCAGGTATGACGCGTCGGGTGTCGATCAAGGCCAGCCGGCTCGAGGAAGCCCAGCCCGAGGAGCCGCCGGCCGGCACGCCATCCGCGGCCGATGGCGAACCCGCGATGACCGTCGAGGACCAGACCGCTGCTACTGCCGACCCCGCGGAGGCGGAGGAGGTCGTCCGGTCGGGAGCGCTCGCACCGGTGGCTGAGGAGAAGGAGCTTGCCGCGGCCGCGGAGCCCGAGCCCGATGCCGAGATGGCCATCCTCGCCTTCGCCATCGACGAGGCGCCCGGGGGTTCCGTCCCCGCCTCGTCGATGGATTCCCTCACTCTCCCCGAGCGCTCCCGCCACGACGCGGACGTCCGTCGGGAGCGCCGCCGCCGGAGTGCGGTGAGTCTTCCCGCCCTCGTCTCTCCCGTGGACATCCCCGAGGACGCCGAGGGACGCGTCGACTTCGCCGTGATCCGCGGGGACGCCGACCACGACGAGCCAGCAGCGGGCGAAAGTCCGGCCGCCGCCAAATCTGACGACCGCGTCCGCCGCCTGCTGACCCTCGGATCCGGCTGGGTGGCGGTCGCCGTCGTCGCTGCCGGGCTGGTCGTCGTCTTCGTCGTCATCTCCCTGCTCTACCGGTGAGCCGGCCGGCTCTGATGGGCCGGACCGTCGCCGCCGGAGCGGCTGGATGGGCGGCGGCCTGCGGCCTGGTCTACTGGCAAACTTTCCGACGGCTGCGCCCCACATACCGCGACTCCCGCCGGCTGACGCCCGCCGATTTCGAACTTGACTACGAGGAACTCGAGGTCCGGACCAGCGACCGGCTGCGCCTCATCACCTGGCTCCTGCCCGGGGCCCGGGAGGCGGTCGTGGTGGTGAGCGGGGGCTACCGCGGTCACATCAGCGACGTCCTCGGAATCGGCGCCGCCCTCCGGCGGGCCGGCTTCTCGGTCGTCGCCTACGGCTGGCGCGGGACGCCCGGCAGTGACGCCGCCCCGCACACCCTGGGCGCCAACGAGTGCCGCGACCTGACGGCGGTTCTCGACGCCGTCCGGGGTCGCCTGGGCCCCGTCCCGATCGGGCTCCTCGGCTATTCGATGGGAGGGGCGGTCTCCATCAGCGTCGGCGCCGACGACCCTGGGGTGCGCGCCGTCTGCGCCGACAGCGCCTTCGCTGACCCGGTGAGCCTGCTGGAGGAGCGCATCCGCCATCGGCTCCACCTGCCCGCCGCGGTGCTGGCCGACCCGGTCATGGCTCTGATGGCCCGGCGCACCGGGGCGCGGCTCGCCGAATTCAGCCCGATCACGGCGGTCGCCCGGCTGGCCCCTCGGCCCCTCCTCCTCATCCACGGCGACGCCGACGCGTCGGTGCCGGTGGAGCACGGCCACCGGCTCTACGCGGCGGCCGGCGGCCCCAAGGACCTCTGGGTCCTCCCGAGTGTGGGCCATGTGGGCGGCTACTTCGCCGACCGCACCACCTATGTGCAGCGGGTGATCGGCTTCTTCGACGGGTCGCTCGGGGAGGCCGCGGGGACGTCGAGCTAGTTGTACGCAAATACACGGATGTGTTACGCTTCCGGTCGTGGACACCGCTCGCGGCACCCAGACCCTCCTCCGCCACCTCGACGCCAGCCTTGCCAGCCGCCCCGAGGACGAGCTGATCGCCCAGGTTCTCGGCGGCGCCGAGCCGCCGGCCACCCTTCTCGCCACCGCCGGACGGTTGGCGCGCCTCCCCTTCTGGGAGCGGCGGGCGCTGGGGGCCAGCGGGCTGGTCCGGGACCACCGGGTCCCGCCGCGTGAGGCGATCCGGCTGGCCGCCCTCTGGGAGCTCGCCGAGCGCTGGTATCCCGACGAACGCCCGGCCGTCACCACGCCGGGCGCGGCCCTCCACCTCCTCCAGGGTCTGCGGGCCCTGAGCAGGGAGGAGGTCTGGGCGCTCCTCCTCGACGCCCGGCACCGGCTGATCTCGGTCGAGCCGGTCGTCGCCGGCTCGCTCAACAGCGCGCGTCTCCTCCCCCGTGACGTCCTCGCTCCGGCACTCCGTGCGGGCGCGGCGGCTCTGATCGTGGCCCACAATCACCCGAGCGGCGAGGTCACGCCGAGCCGGGCCGACCGGCTGGTGACCGTGGCCCTGCGCGACGCAGCCCGCCTCCTGGGGCTGCCCCTCCTGGACCACATCATCCTCACGACGCGGTCGCACTTCTCCTTTCGCGAGGTCGAGGCCTGGGAGACGGAGGGGGCCACCGCGGCGGCCTGAGCCCCGCCCGCGGGGCCCGGGACACCGGCCGTCGGGGGACTCCCTGCGCACCACTGACCGGGTCGCTCGCCGGACTATGCTGCGGCGTGACGTACGGAGGTTTGGAGAGCGAGATGCGGCTCATGGGAGCGTGGCCTGTGGCGGTGCTGCCGCCCGCCATCGGGGCGGGTGCGCGACGGGGCGTGCGCCGGCACGGCGGTGACGCGCCATGAGCCTGGATCCTCGGGACCTCCGCATCGGCGCCGCTTACGAGAGCGCGCGGGCGGTCGCCCGCGCGGACGCCATCGAGCTGCGCCGCCGCCGCCGCGTCGACCTGGGTCACCTCATGAGCGTCGTGTTCGAAAGCCGGGAGACGCTCGCCGCGGCCGCGGAAGAGGCGCTCCGGTCGGAGAGGATCGATGACACCGAGAGGGTGGGCGAGGAGGCCGGCCGCTTCGGGCTGCTGCTCCCCCCGGCGGGCGGGCTCGCCGCCACCCTCTTCCTGGAGGTTTCCGACGCCGCCGAGATGGCCTCCGCGCTGACCGAGTTGGAGGGCGTCGCCGAGAGCGTCCAGCTGGAGATCGACGGCAGCCGCGTCCTGGCCACGGTATTCCCCTTCAGCCCCGCTGCCGGGGATGCCCCACCCGTCGCCTACCTCCGCTTCGAGCTGACCGCCAGCCAGCGCGAGGCCTGGATCGAGGGTGCTCGGGTGCTTCTCCGGGTTGCCCATCCGGGTTACTCGGCGAGCACCGAGCTGAGCGACGAGCAGCGCGCCGCCATCGCCGCCGACCTGCTCCCCGCCGCGGCGGCAGAGCGCGCGTGACGGCGGCGCGCGGGCACCGGCCGGCGCCGGCTGGCGCCGGCGGCGACGTTTCCCGGCGGTGGCGGGTCCCCGTCCTCCTGCTGGCAACCGGGCTCGCCGTGATCATGGTGGCCGGCTGCGGCAGCTCCGGGTCACCGCCCCCCTGGCGCTCCGGCCATCCCGACCCGGGCAGCCTCAGCCTCCTCGACTCCGCGCAGGCCGGGAGGTGCGCCTCCAAAGCGCCCGATCCCGACCAGGCACCCGCGGCGATCAGCTTCACGGGCCAGAAGTACGTGCAGGCAGGTTCGCTCCCCGCCCAGGCCCAGCCCGCCAGCGCGCTGGAGATCGACCACACCGGCAATTGGTCGTTCTGGGACGATTACGACGGCAACCTGACCATGACCACCCCCCAGGCCGACTACCTCTACAAGCCGGCGAGCTGCTGACCTCACCCGCCGCTGGACGAGGCGCCGCGCCCGTCCCTTGCCACAATCGGCGGATGGCGATTCCTGAGGTCCTCCCCTTCACCGCGCTGGTGGGCCAGGAGCCGATGAAGACGGCGCTCGTCCTCAACGCCGTCAACCCGGCCATCGGTGGCGTTCTGATCCGGGGCGAGCGCGGCACCGCCAAGTCCACCGCCGTGCGCGCTCTCGCCGGGCTGCTCCCGGAGATCGAGGTGGTCGAGGGCTGCCGCTTCTCCTGCAGCCCGGGGAGTGGAGACCTGCTCTGCGACGAGTGCCGCGCCCGCCAGCTTGCCGGGGAGCACCTCCTCCGGGTCAGCCGCCCGATGCGGGTGGTCGAGCTCCCCATCAACGCGTCCGAGGACCGGGTCGTGGGCACTCTCGACATCGAGCGCGCCATCAAGAAGGGGGAGCGCAGCTTCGAGCCGGGTGTCCTCGGAGACGCCAACCGCAACATCCTCTACGTCGACGAGGTCAACCTCCTCGACGATCACCTGGTGGACGTTCTCCTCGATGCGGCCGCGATGGGCGTCAACATCGTCGAGCGCGAGGGCATGTCGGTGGTCCATCCCTCCCGATTCATCCTGGTCGGGACCATGAATCCCGAGGAGGGGGAGCTCCGCCCCCAACTCCTCGATCGCTTCGGCCTCTGCGTCGACGTCGTCGGGCTCCGCACCGTCGCCGACCGGGTCGCCGTGATGGAACGGGATATCGCCCAGCAGGCGGACCCGGGTACCCAGCGAGGATCCAGCCAGGAGGACGAAGCACGGCTGCGCGCGATCATCGTCAAGGCCCAGGAGCTGTTGCCGCTCGTCGAGGTGCCCACCGAGATGCGCTGGCTGATCGCCCTCGCCTGCATCGACGCCGGGGCGATGGGCCACCGCGCCGACATCGTGGTCAACCGCACCGCACAGACGCTCTGCGCCCTCCGCGAGGCCGAGGCGGTGGTCCAGCACGGGACGAGCGCGGAGCCGGGGCTGCCGTCCACGAAATCGCTCTCCGTGACCGTCGAGGACATCACGGTCGCGGCCGATCTCGCACTGCGGCACCGGCGCCGCGACCGCCCCGGCCAGGCGAGCGGCAGCTCCTCCAAGGTCGCCGAGCAGCAGCGTGAGCGGATGCAGGAGCTGGCCGAGCAGGCCAGGGAGGAGACCGCGACGGAGGACGGCGAGCCGCAGAGCTCGGAGGAGTCGGCGTCGGACGCGGAGCAGGAGACCGGGAACAGGTCGGCCGGCCAGCGCGGCGCGGAGACATCCGGTGAGGACACCGCCCGGCTCGGTGTCGACCAGATCTACGAGGGAGAGCTCTTCCCGGTACGGTCGATCAAGCTGCCTCGAGACCGCAAGTCACGCATCGCCACCGGCAAGCGGTCCAGCTCCGAGTCGCGGGACAAGCGGGGCCGCTACGTACGGGCGGTGCAGACCGAGCGCACCACCGACGTCGCCTTCGACGCGACCCTGCGCGCCGCCGCACCCCACCAGGCCAGGCGACGCGCCGAGGCACCCGCGGGCGACGGACCTGCACTGCGCCTCGAGCGCCAGGACCTTCGCCAGAAGGTCCGGCGGCGCCGAACCGGGACGCTCATCGTCTTCGTGGTGGACGCCAGCGCCTCCATGGACGCCGAGCAGCGGATGCAGGCCACCAAGGGCGCGGTGCTCTCGCTGCTGCGCGATGCCTACGTCCGCCGTGACAAGGTGGCCCTGGTCGTCTTCTCCGGCCGCACGGCGCGGGTCGCGCTCTCCCCGACCAACAGCGTCGACCTCGCCGAGGCGCGGCTGCAGCGGCTCACGGTTGGCGGCACCACCCCGCTGACCCACGGTCTGGTGGCCGGTCTCAAGCTGGTGCGGACCGAGCGGCTGCGCGACTCCAACGTCTACCCCCTCATCGTCCTCATCTCCGACGGCCGGGGAAACATCTCGCTCTTCGGCGAGGAGCCGCTGGTCGAGGCACAGCGCATCGCCGAGCAGATCGGCCACGAGCACATACGGACCCTGATCATCGACTCGGCGAGGGACACCGCCGGTGCCCAGCTCCCCGGCGCGGGCATCCTCAGCGGGCGCGCCCTCCTCGGCGGCTTTGGCTTCAACGCCTGTCTGGACCTCGCCGAGCGCAGCGGCGGCGAGTACCTCGGCCTCTACGATCTCTCCCAGGGCGCGATCGTCGCCGGCGTGGAGAGGAGCCTGCGCAGCCGGTGACGGGGCGCCGCTCCTCCCCCGCCCCTCAGTCGCGGTGGAAGGTGCGGCCAGCCCAAGCGACCGCGCCCACCAGGCCGGCGTCGCTTCCCAACTCGGCCTGGCCGAAGCGGCAGCGGCGGAGCGGGGCGTCGAAGGCGATCTCAGCCATGGCGGCGCGGATCGGGGCTTCCAGAAGGTCGAGCTGGCTGCCAACCCCTCCACCGACGGCGATGGCGTCGGGGCCGAAGATGTTGACCAGGGCCCCGAAGGAGCGCCCCAGGGCGCGTGCCGCGTGGGTGAAGACGCGGCGGGCCAGCGGGTCGCCGGCCCTGGCCGCGGCGGCGACAGCGGACGCATCGAGGGGGGTGATGCCCCGCAGCTGCGACTCCTCGCCGGCGGCGAGGGCCGCGGCGGCGCAGCGGGCGATCCCCGTTCCCGAGGCGATCCCCTCCAAGCACCCCGGGTGGCCCTGGCCGCAGAGCGGTCCGTCCGTGTTGCAGGGCACGTGCCCGACCTCGGCCGCGGTGCTGGCGGTGCCGACCAGGAGGGTGCCGTCGATGATCACGGCGCCGCCGATGCCCGTGCCGATGATCACGAAGACGAAGGTCCGGGCCCCGCGGCCCATGCCGGCCGCCCATTCCGCGTAGCCGGCGAGATTCGAGTCGTTGTGGATGGCCACCGGGCATCCGGCGGCCGCTGAGAGCATCTCCCGAGCGGGGAGGTTGTCGAAGCCGGGGAGATGGGGGGCGGCGAAGACCACCCCGCTCTCGGGGTCGAGGGGGCCGGGAATTCCGATGGCGATGCCGTCCGGGGTGCCCCCGGCAGCATCCCGGGCCGCCGCTGCGCACGCTGAGATCACCGCCTCGGGGCCTGCCGAGGCCGGCGTCCGACGGCGCACCACGCGCTCGGCATAGGTGGTGGGCCCAGTGGCAAGGGCCGCCCGGATGCTGGTACCGCCAAGGTCGATCCCGACAAGTCGGGGCATCACGCGTCTCCTGAGGTTGTCATGACCGCCGCCGGAAAGCGGGGCGAGGCTCCCCGAAGGAGCCGTCGTGCCAATGCCCGGGGCGGGCGATCCGGTCGGCCGCCGCCGGGCCCCAACCCCCGGCGGGGTACATCTTGACGGGCGACGGCCGGTCCAGGACGGGCTGGACCACCTGCCATCCCCGCTCCACCTCATCCTCGCGGATGAAGAGGGTGTGGTCGCCGCTCAGCGCATCGTGGAGAAGGCGCTCGTAGGCTTCGGGCGTGCTCGCCTTGAACGAGCCCTCGTAGCTGAAGTCCATCTCCACCGGCTGGGTGGTCACCTCGGGCCCGGGCCGCTTGGCGATGAAGGTGATCGAGATCCCCTCATCGGGCTGGACGCGGATCACCAGCCGGTTGCTGTCCAGGGCGTGGAGCCCGATCGCCCGGAAGAGGTGGAGCGGGGCCTCCCGGAAGCTGAGGACGACGCGGGTGTCCCGGACCGCAAGGCGCTTTCCGGTGCGGAGCAGGAAGGGCACGCCGGCCCAGCGCCAAGAGTCGATGTGGAGGCGCAGCGCGGCGAAGGTCTCGACCTCGGAACCGGGAGCCACCCCCTCCTCGTCGCGATACCCGGGCACCGCCTCGCCGGCGACGGTACCCGCGGTGTACTGGCCGCGGACGACGGCACCGGGGTCCACCGGATGGAGGGCATCCAGGACCTTGACCTTCTCGTTGCGGATGGCCTCGGCGTCGAAGGAGATGGGCGGCTCCATGGCGGTCACCGCGAGCAGCTGGAACAGGTGGTTCTGAACGATGTCCCGGATCGCGCCCGTCTCCTCGTAGAAGGCGCCGCGGCGCTCGACACCCAGGGACTCGGCGACGGTGATCTCGACCCGGGAGATCGCGTCGCGGTTCCACACCCTCTCGAAGACAGAGTTGCCGAAGCGGAAGACGAGGAGGTTCTGGACCGTCTCCTTGCCGAGGTAGTGGTCGATCCGGTAGATCCGATCCTCGGGAAGCACCTTGTGGAGGACAGCGTTGAGCTGGGTCGCCGAGGCGACGTCGTGACCGAACGGCTTCTCGATGACGAGCTTGGTCCCGGCCGCCAGCCCGGCGGCGCCGAGGCTCTCCGCTAGGGTGGCGAAAGCGGAGGAGGGCACGGCGAGGTAGAGGAGCCGCTCGGGCCGGCCGGCGGCGGCCCGAAGGGCGCTGAGGTCGCCGTCAGGTCCGACCGGGACGAAGTGGAGGCGAGCGGCGAAGGCCGCGAAACGGCGGGCTTCGAAGCGGGTCCGGGAGAAGCTCCGGATCGCCTCCTCGGCGTGGCTCCGGAATCGCTCGTCGTTCCAGTCCATCGGGGCCACCCCGATGATGTCGCCGTGCTCAGGGAGCAGCCCCTCGACCTCGAGGTTGTAGAGGGCAGGCAGCAGCTTCCGGGCCGCGAGGTCGCCGGTCGCCCCGACCACCACGATGTCCTGGTCGGAGGGACGGTGGAGCGTCAAGGACAGCCCGCGTCCGGGAGTGCCGGCGCCCTCCCATCCCCTCGGCGCCGGGCGGCGCGAAGAATGCCGGGTCGGCGGGGGGGAGCGGTGTCAGCCGCAGGCACGAGGTCGGATTGTAGTGGAGGCATGGTGCGGTCCAGGGTAGAACGCCTCGGGAAGCGGGACCCACACCCCGGCCACCTCGGCGCACACTGTGCCGGCCCGCCGCTCCACCTGTGAAAATGCGGCGCCACCCGTCGCCCCAGGTCACAAGAGGAGTTGCCGCCGTGGATCACGACCCGACCGAATCGGAGCTGGCGGTCGCGCGCCGCCGCAGGGCAGCCTGGGACATCCAGGAGTTGCTGGGGATCGGCCTCATCGTGGCGATCGCCCTCCTCGCCACGGCGTATGTCGCCGCCGGGATCATGGAGGCGGGCGCCTCGCCAGGGCCAAACCAGATTGAGGCGACCCTTCTGTACGCGACCGAGTGGGTATCCCCATACCTCGTCCTCTTCCCCCTCGCAGCGCTCGCCCTCGCCGGCTGGTCGGTACACCGCCACTCCTCCCCTCCGGAGAGGGCGACCCAGGTCGCCGGGGCGGTGGCCGCGCGGAGCGCGACCGACCTCGACCTGGCTCACCTCGCGCGCGCCCGGGTGTTGATCACGATGGCAGGCGTCGCACTCGTCGTGATCGTGGGGGCTGCGATCGGTGCGCTGGTCAGCAGCATCCTCCTGTTGACCCAGAGCGAGCTCGGGGGCAACCCGGTCTGGGCCTCAGAGGCCGAGACTCTGGGAGTGGTGTCCGCCGCCCTGCTGCTCGCCGGCATCGGGCTCGTGTGGACGTTTCGCCTCTGGGGGCGGGCGTCGGAGTTGCCCGCCGACGACCAGGAGGAGTGGGAGTCGGAGCCCGCGCTCGAGGCTGCGGCGACGACCGATACCGAGTAGGCACCTCTCGGCGGCTGATCCGCTGCCTCACGCCCGGCCCTCTGCCTGATCTCCTCGGTCGCACCGCTCAGACGGCGACGGTCCGGCACGCGCGGGCAGTGAACCCCAGGTCCCGGGTGCGGGCGGCGACCGCCTCGGCCTCGCCACGCCCGGCGGCAAGGGCAAAGACGGCACCTCCGCTGCCGGTGAGGTGCCAGGCGGTCGCCGGCAGGGCATCCCGCAACCGGAGGAGCCCGGCGGCAAGCTCCGGATGAGCCCGGCAGGCGGCCGCTTCCAGATCGGAGCCGAGCAGCTCCGCCTCGACCGGCCGCCCTTGGGCCAGCAGCCCCGCCAGCACTTCGGGTCGCTCAGGGCCGCGCCATTCGTCCGGCGTCAGGGCCGCGAAGGTCGCCGCGGTGCCGCTCCGCCCGGCGACGGCGACCGTCAGGTCCAGGGGCGGGTGGAAGATCGGCATGAGGCGCTCGCCAGCCCCCCCGACCAGGAGGCTGCCGCCGGCCAGGCACGCCGGCACGTCGCTGCCCAGCGTGTCGGCGAGCCGGAGCATCCCAGGGTCCCAGGCGGAGATGCCGGCCCCACCAAGCAGGCGGAGCACGGCCGCCGCATCCGCAGAGCCGCCCCCGAGGCCGGCGGCGGCGGGCAGCCGCTTCTCCAGGCAGAGCCGGACGGCACCCGCGGGACGGCCGGGGACGACGGCACGGGCGGCCCGGAGCACGAGGTTGTCCTCGACCGGGACCTCGGCCGCGGCGGGGCCGGAGACGGTCAACCCAATCTCCGGAGCTTCCTCAGCGACCTCGACCCTCACGAACTCGGCCCCCACGAGATCGTGCCAATCGAGGCGCACGACCACCGAGCGGAGCTCGTGACGGCCATCGGGGAGCCGTCCGACCACGCTCAGGGCGAGGTTCAGCTTGGCGTAGGCGGGTATGAAGATCATCAGAGGAGAGATTCTGGGCGCCCGACCGGGCCATGCCGGAGGGCGATTGCTATACTCCAGGCTCCCGGGCGTTGGTCGGGGGGACGCGCCCAGTTTCCGACAGAAAGTCAACAGGTGTCATCTTGGCCAACTCTCGCTCCGCCCGGAAGCGCATCCGCTCCAGTGAGCGCAAGCGCGTCCGTAACCGCATCGTACGCTCGGCAGTCCGGACCCGAATCGGCAGGGTGCGCCGCTCGCTCGTGAGCGGCCAGATCGCCGGTATCGAGGAAGAGCTTCGCGCGGCGGTCAAAGCGCTGGACAAGGCTGCCGAGAAGGGCATCCTTCACCGCAACAACGCGGCGCGGCGCAAGTCCCGGATCATGGCGATGGCGGCGAAGCTCACCGTCATGGGCGGGAGTGAGGCGGAGAAGGCGGTCACACGCGCGGCCGCCACCGGAGGAGCCAAGGGCAGGTCGGGCAAGGCGGCACCGGCCGCGTCCGCCAAGGCCACCGCTGCAGCCAAGGGCGCCGGTGCCAAGAAGGCATCCACGACCAAGGCCGCGGCCAGCGCGGTCAAGGCTCCGGCGGTCAAGGCTCCGGCGGCCAAGCCGGGTACGGCAGCAAAGCCGGCCGGCGCTGCCAAGCGGGCCGCGTCGACCCGCCGAACCAGCGACCAGTAGCCACGCCCGGGGGCGGGCTGCCTCAGCGAGCCTGCCCCCGCGTCACGGCGCGGGCGGCACCCAGGGCAAAGCGCCCCATCGCCTGCCGATCGTCGGTCTCCCCCGACTTGATGGCGGCGTCAATGGCCTGGAGCTGGTGCAACCAGTCCTCCACGACCGCGGGCGCAACGGCGCGGGCCTGCCGGGCCAGCCGGTCGGCGCGCCACTCGGGGATGCGGAGCTCGGTCGCCAGGCGCCCGCCTGACCCGCCGGTTCCGAGCAGGGATTGGGCGCGGCGCAGCTCGGAGAGCTGGCCGGCGAGGGTGGCGATGAGGTGCTGGGTGGAATGGCCCTCCTCCACCAGCTCCGTTGCGGCGGCGGCACCCCGGCCCGGCTGCACCCCGAGGAGCCTCTCCAGGACGTTCCAGACCTCGACCGCCTCGGCGCCGCCGACCAGACGTCGCGCCGCCTCCACATCGACGGGCTCGCCGCCGGAGAAGGCACTCAGCTTGTCCAGCTCCGCGGCGATGACGCCCAGGTCCGAGCCGGCCACTCGGAGGAGGTGGTCGAGCGCCCCGGCGCGCAACCGGAGCCCGCGGTCCGCCACCGCCCGCTCCGCCCACTCCCGCACTTCGCGACCGCGCAGCAGCTTGAATGCGCGGATCTCACCGCCGAGCCGTCCCACGGCGACCACCACCGGATGGCTGGCGGGCACCGCTTGGTGGCTCACCAGGCAGACGGAGGTGCTCGGCGCCCGCAGCAGGAGAGCGTCGGCCAGAGCTCGCCCCCCCTCGCCGGAACGCCGGCCACCGGTGAGCTGCGGTGGGTCGCGGAGCAGGAGGTAGCGGCGTTCGTCGATCAGGGGGGTCTCGGCGAGAGAGGAACGGACCCGTTCCAGCGGGGCCGGCGCCTCGATGACCTCGACGCCCAGCTCGGCGGCCGCGGCGCGCCGGCGCCATTGCCGGACTGCCTCATCGACCCGATGGTGGTCGTCCCCGTGGACGAGCAGCAGGTCAGCGGGAGGGGCGCCCGGCTGCGCGCGCCCGTCGCCGCTCCGTGGGTCGCCGGGGGTCACCGCTCCGGGTCCGGGGTCATCCGTTCTAGAGGCGGTAACGGCGCTGGCCGTCGTCGCCCCGGAAGGTCTCGGCGCCGGCTCGCTCCGCCAGGAAGCGGACGGCCCGGCCGGAGACCTTCACGCCGGCCCTGGTGATCTCGGAGGCGATCTCGGCGGCGGTGCCCTGGCCGAGCTTGGCGATGACCGCCCGCACCACCTCGGTGGTCACCTCAGGCGGCGTCGCCCGCCCCTTGACCGCGCGGCCGCGGGGGCGACGACGACGCGCCGGCGCTGCCGGCGCCGCCGCGAGGACAGTGCTCTCGGCTGTCCGCCGCCGGCGCCGCGGCCGCGGCTCACCGACCGCAGACGAAGCGCGGTCAAACATCGCGACGGCATCGCGGACCTGCTGGCGGAGCTCATCGTTGTCGGCGCGCAGCCGGGCGATCTCCTCGACCAACGCCTCGATGCGGTGGACCAGTCGCTCGCCGGCGCGGACCACCGGCGATTCACTCTCACTATGGGGCGCCGCCCCCCCACGGCGCCCTCTCGGGGCCGGCTCCGGGCGGTCGCCAGCCATGGACTGGCTCTCGTCCTCCTCAGAGGAAATAGCCATTGCACATACCTCATCCCATCTGACGCCCACGACCATGTCGACTGGTACCACCATCCGGGCCGGCCGTTGCGCTCGCGTGATCATAGTCGCCCCGCACATTCCGGTGGGACTGCAATCCGGCCGAGCACGGGGGACGCCGCGGAGCACTGGCGCAGGTCGGGCGCAGGGGTCAAGCGGTCGCGAGACCGCGGTACCATGTGGCTCCCCAGGGGACGTAGCTCAGCTGGGAGAGCGCTTGCATGGCATGCAAGAGGTCGGGAGTTCGAGCCTCCCCGTCTCCACCAGGGGTGCCTCAACGAGCCGGGCAGCCGCACGGGCCAGGCGATCCCCCACCCCTCAGGGCGTCACCGGGATCAGGCAGCCGTCTGGCTGAAGAGGAGGCCGAAGGTGCAGCTGGTGCCAGCGTCGGCGGAGTGCAAGGCGAAGTTGGTACCCGGAGCCGCGGTCACGGTGAAGGTGTTGGCGGTCGCCCCCGTCCCGGTGCCGGCGGTCCCGCCGCCGGTCCAGCTGAGCACGGGCCCGGCGGCGTTGCTGTAAAGGTTGGCCGCCGTGAAGGTGCCGGTCAGCGCGGTGGGGGCCCAGACGGTGCCGGTGTCCGGTGCGACCGTGTTGAGGTCGGTCACGCCCAGGGTCACGTCGGCGCAGAGGGTGCCGGTCGGGGCCTGGAGCACCGTCCCCATGCTGAGCGTGAAGGTGCTCTTCAGGGATCCAGTGTTGGCGATCTTGATGGTGTTGACGGTGCTGGTCCAGTTCGCCGGGTCGACCCCAGCGATGGTGATCGTCGCGAGGCAGAAGCCGGTTCCCGAGGTGGGGACCACCCCCAGGCTCGACACGCAGCTGGAACCGTTGGCGTGGGCGAGGGTGCCGGCGGCCGCGCTGTTGCCCGCGTTCTCGGTGTAGGCACTCCACGCCGCCAGGCCGCCCCAGCCGATCACCGCGGTGCTCGCCACCACGGCGCCAAGGACCAGGGCGATCCGAACGGACCGCCGGCGCTTCCTGCCAGTGCCCATGACCTGAGTTCCTCCGCCGCCCAGTGGTCTCGCCTGCATGTAGTTCAAATGCACTAGACGGCTCCATGAAGGCTAGGGGGATAGCTGGCACGAGGAGGCGGAGCTTCCGGCCACAGGCTCGTAACGGGATTCGGGTGAGACCGTGAATGCGAGCGCCCTGTCTGATCTCTTCGAGCCGTTCGCGCGGCGTTGCCACCGGCGGGACAGAGGGGGCCGGCTGACGCCGGGCGCCGCACACCCCATCTCCCCGCTGCCATCGGGTAACGTCCGCGGGATGCGGCAGCTCTGGGCGCCCTGGCGGATGGATTACGTGACGGGTACCGACCCGGCACCGAAAGGCTGCTTCATCTGCGCCGCCGCCGCATCAGGGGCCGAGGGCGGCCTGGTGGTCGAGAGGGCGGAGCGGACGCTCACCCTGATGAACCGCTTCCCGTACAGCAGCGGGCACGTGATGGTCGCGCCGCGGCGGCATGCCCCGGATCTGCGCGACCTGACCGCAGAGGAGAGCCTGGCGGTCATGGCGGCGACCCAGCGGGCCCTCGAAGCGCTCTCCAGCGTCATGCAGCCCGGCGGGTTCAATGTCGGATTCAACCTCGGGGCGGCAGCCGGCGCCAGCGTGGACCACCTGCACCTCCATGTGGTGCCCCGCTGGGGGAGCGATACCAACTTCATGCCGGTGCTGGCCGACGTCAAGGTCCTGCCCGAGCACCTGGAGGTCACCGCGGGCCGCCTGCGGGCGGCGCTCGCCATGAGGAGCGGGGCGGGAGGCTCTCCGGCCTGAGTCGGAGCCGGGGCGAGAGGCCCGGCGTGGAGAGCCGAGAAGCAGGCGATCCCGAGGATCGCGTATAGTCGGCCCCCGCTGACATAGGATCAATCATTGCCGGAAGGGCAGCTGAACAGCCGCCCGCATGGAGAGGCTCTCGTGGGCTCGGTCATCAAGAAACGGCGCAAGGCCATGCGCAAGCACAAGCACAAGAAAATGCTCAAGAAGACCCGCTGGCAACGGCGGGCCACCTAGACGCGGCCGTCGCGTCGATGCAAGAGGGCGCCCTCCGGGGCGCCCTCTTCTCGTTAAGGGCACGTCCCCATCAGGCAGGCCTGAGGGGGGCACCTCGCAGTTCTGACAGGGGCTCGCCGCCCCTCAGGGGGGCTCTCGCCCCCCTTCGGCGCGCAGACGATGCGCGCCTACCCCCGCGGAGCCCGACTCGGCTCACCCCGCCATGCGGGCGATCCGCCGGGAATCCTCGCCGGGTCCCGGCGGTGGACGGAGGGTCGATGCCGCCGGTCCGGCGACCGGCCTGGAGCGACGGGAACAACCCGCCCCGCGCGTCGACCCCGGGTGGCACGGCGAGCCATGCTGGCTTCTGGACGCCGAGCCAGCGGGGAGCCCGTGCAAGCACGGCCGCGGCGGGCAGGGGGCCACGGCGAAGGGGGTTGGTGCCCGCGTTGGAATCGGCTGGACCGGAGCGCGCGCAGCGCGCCCGGCGCCGAGTGACGCCGAGCTGGGGGTGAGCCCCGTGTGGCTCCGCCATCCGGAGCGAGGGAGCCGCAGCGCCCCTGTGAAGGCGGGGGTCCCCATGTGGCCTGCCGCATGGGGCCCTGGACCGGCGGGGACTCGAACCCCGGACCTCTGCCGTGCGAGGGCAGCGCTCTCCCAGCTGAGCTACCGGCCCCAGAGGGACCACAGTCTACCCGGGGACCACGTGCTCCCCGATCAGCGCCCCAGGGAAGGGGGACTCCCGGACGTCAGTCCTCCACGGAGTCGTCGACGAAGTAGGTCTCGCAGGCCTCGTCGAGCAACTTGGTGGTGAGCTCGGGCTCGCGCCCCAGGTAGCGGCAGAGATGGATGACGTGCTCCAGCAGGTCACGCGGGTGAGAGCCGTGGAAATCGCGGCCCTTCTCGATGTAGTGGCGCCGGATGAGGTCGGCGATCACCGCCTCGCGGTAGGGGATCTCCTGGGCGGCACAGACCCGTCGCCAGATCTCGACGAACTCCTCGGCGGTGGGGTCGGGGACGTGCACCTTGTAGCGGACCCGGCGCAGGAAGGCCTCGTCCATCAGGTTGTGAGGCTCGAGGTTTGTGCTGAGCATCAGCAGGCAGGTGAAGGGCACCGCCACGCTGGTGCCGGCCCGGGCGATGTTGACGTAGTCGACCCCGTTCTCCAGAGGGACGATCAGCCGGTTGAGAAGGTCGCGGGGCGACATCTTCTGCTGGCGGCCGAAGTCGTCGACGAGGAGCAGCCCACCGTTGGCCTTGAGCTGGAGTGAGGCTTCGTAGAAGCCGAGGGCGGCGTCGAAGCCCAACTCCAGCATGCGCGGGGTCAGCTCGCCGCCCGCCTTGACAGCGGGCCTCTCGGCAAGCTGCCAGCGGGTGTCGTGGGGAGGCAGCGGGCGGTCGATCGGGGTGTGGTAGATGGGGTCGTAGAAGCGAATGACCTCGCCGTGCACATAGAGCGCGCGGGGGATGAAGACGGGCGGGCCCATCACCCGTGCGCTGGCGTCGGCAATGCTCGTCTTGCCGTTGCCCGAGGGGCCGTAGAGGAAGCAGGCGTGGCGTGCCGAGAGGGCCGGACCGAGGTGGTCGAGCACCCGCTGGTTGAGCACCAGATGGGAGAAGACCTCGTGGAGGCGCGCTCGATTGACGGCGATGCCCACGTCGGCCTGGCGAGCGGCCATGGCGTTGTAGTCCGCGATGGGCACCGGTGCCGGGCCGGCGTATTGGTTGATCTCGAGCAGCTCCCGGGCGCGTTGACGACCCGTGGTCGTGATCGTGAACTGCATGCCGGCGTTGATCGATTCGTCCTCGGCGAGCACCGCGGCCCTGACCCCGGCGGAGGCGCAGTAGCCCTCGTCAGCCAGGAACTTGAGAGTGGTCTCAACAAAGGGGAACGGCAGGCACACGTGCCGGGCAACGTCACCGCCCAGCATGCTGCCGTTGAAGTAAAGGACCTTCAGGACCAGATCGCAGACGAAGCTGAACGGGAGGCCGGTCTCCTCCGCGCTGCGCGGCATCGGCGGAAGGGCGATCGGCGCCGGGGCGACGGGGAGCGCTTGGACAGCCATATCTCGCCCGATTGTGTCATCGCCAGATTCGCGGGCCCCCTCCCGGCCGGGGACTTGTCATCGACCTGCCACACGTCTGCGTCCTGGCCTACGCGATCCGCGACCTCGAACGCCGCCGAAGGCGCCGCGGGGCCGCCGGAGGTCACGGCTCCGTCACGGGACCGTCGTGGTAGGGTGCGGTCATGCCCAGCATCGCCCTGGACGAGGGCGCGCGGGACCAGCGGCGTACCGGCCCCTTCTGGATCGAGGAGGGCAACGGCCCTCTCTGGGTCGGCGCCGCGATCGCCGCCATGATCCTCGGGCTCTGCAGCGGCGCCGCCATACTGAACGGCGCGTAACCTTTCCGGGCTAGGGGGCGTTCCCCTGAGCGGCCCCACCCCCGCCCCCCGTCACCTCATCGGAGCTTCATCAGCACCGTGCCCACCACTCCCCCCGACAGCCCCCGCCCCCGCAGGGTGCGGGCCGGCAGCGTCCGGCCCCGCGGCGGCTCGAACGGCCTGGGGGCCGGCGGTGGTGCCGCCCGGAACGGAGCCGAAGCGGGCCCGGCGTCGGCGCGGCGCCGCAACCGGCGCGACCTCCTGCTGGGCAGGAAGCGGAAGGCACCGCGGCGGCGGCGGCCCCTGCTGCGCACCTCCCTGCTCTTCCTGGCCCTCTTCTCCAGCATCGCGGCTGGCGCCGCGGTCACCGTCGACGCCGGGTACAACATCTACCTGGGTCAGATCCCCGAGGCGGCGACCGTAGCCTCGATGGAGGACCCCGTCGACACCAACGTCTATGCGGCAAACGGCACCCTCATCGACGTCATCCACCCGTCCGGCACCTTCCACCTCCACGCCGCCCTCACCGACATCTCGCCGTACCTCCAGGAGGCGACGGTCGACGTCGAGGATCGACACTTCTGGACGGAGAGCTCCCTGGACCTGGGACGGATCGCGGAGGCCGGCGCGGGCTATCTGCGCCACACCAACGCGGGCGGCGCGTCCACCATCCCGGAGCAGCTCGCCAAGATCAGCTTCCTGCAGGACAACGGCAGCCTCGCCTACAAGATCAAGGAGATCATCCTCGGGACCGAGCTGGTCAACGACTTCTCCAAGGACCAGATCTTGGAGATGTACCTGAACCGCATCCCCTATGGGAACCAGGCGGTCGGAATCCAGACCGCGGCGGAGCTGTACTTTCACGAGCCCGCGAGCGCCCTGGACCTCGCCCAGTCGGCAATGCTCGCCGGTCTGCCCCAGGCCCCGTCGGAGTTCGACCCCGACGTCAACCCGGCGGGGGCCAAGCAGCGGCAGGGCACCGTGCTGCAGGCCATGGTCGCGGTGGGGAGCATCACCCAGGCGCAGGCGGCCGCGGCAGCGGCCGAGCCGCTCAAGTACTACACGTGGCAGCAGTACCTCCCGCCGACCATCATCGACGGGGCCAACACCTCCAGCTTCCTCAACTACCTCACCAAGTACTACCTCCCCAGCCTCTTCAGTGGCGACGGCTTCGAGGACCCCGGCGGCTACGACATCTACACGACGCTCAACCTACAAGACCAGGCGCTGGGCGATGCGACCGTGAACAACGTGGTCACCTCCAACCCCGGCTGGTTCGTGCAGGGGGCGGCGGGCGGCGATGGCGCCCTGGTGAGCCTCGACCCCCAGAACGGGGAGATCCTGGCGATGACCGGCAGCGCCAACTACAACAGCCCGGTCTACGGCCAGGACAACCTGGCGATCGGGGAGCGCCAGCCGGGCTCCACCATGAAGCTCTTCACCTATACCGACGCGATCGCCTCGCGGCAGTACACGATGACGACGCAGATCTCGGACGAGACCATGACCCTCAACGGGTGGACGCCCAAGGACTATGAGGGCCTATCCGCCGGCTACGGCTTCTGCGAGATGGAGTACTGCCTCGGCAACTCCCTCAACCTGCCGGCGGTCAGGACCGAGTACGCGATGGGCGTGCTCCCCATCGCCAACCTCGCCGTCGACGCGGGGGTAACCCTGCTGCAAGGCCAGAACTTCCCATCGTCCAGCGAGTACTCCTTCACCCTGGGGACATTCGAGGTCAGCCCCCTGGACCTCGCCGACGGCGCCGCCACCATCGCCGACCTCGGCGTTCACCACGCCCCGGCGCCGGTCACGAAGATCACCAATGCGGCGAGCGGCAGCACGGTCTGGACCTACAACGCGGCGGCCAACGCCCAGCGGGTGGTCCCGGAGAATGTCGCCTTCATCATGGACGAGACGCTGAGCCAGGCCCAGTACCGCCTGGCGGCGTTCGGCAGTTACCAGAAGCTCTCGCTGCCGAGTCGCCCCGCCAGCGCCAAGACCGGCACCAGCGGGTCCGGATACGACAACTACGACAACTGGACCGTGGGCTGGACCCCGAACGTCCTCACCGCGGTGTGGGTGGGTGATCCCCAGGGCGAGAGTCCCACGTACGGGCTTACGCCAGGCGTCACGAGTGGTGTCACCGGGGCGGCGCCGATCTGGCAGGCCTACATGGAGGGCGCCACCGCCAACACCCCGGTGGTCTGGTACCAGACGCCCTCCGACGTGTACGAGGCGGGCGGTTCGTGGTATCTCCCGGGCACCGGTCCGGACAGCTCGATGGGCGTCGGTGGGCCGATCTGCAACCCGAACTGCATCGGGGAGCCGGCGGCGTCGAACACCCCCTTCTCCCAGCCCTATCAGACCCCGTCGCCCACGGCCGTACCCACGGCCGAACCCACGCTGGCCCCGTTGCCGAGCGCGACCGCGACCTAGTAGCGGCCGGTTCCAACCGGTTGAAACTAACCCCTGCTAGAGCCCGTAAGGCCCCAGCTGCGCCTCCGCCACGCCGGGCGTGCCGTGGCGGAGGATCGCCCACACCCCGTCGAGGTCGGCGATGTCCGGCAGGGTCTCATCGAGGCGGACGGCACCGTTCTCCTCCGCGCCCAGAGCGGCGACCCGGATCGAGACGTTGCAGCGCACCTTGAGGGGGACATCGTCGGCCTGGGAGACGCTGTCGCTCAATGACCACCAGTACTGCAGCGAGACGTCGTCAGCGACCTGGACGCTGACCGAGAAGGCATCGAGAGCGGGTGCGTCGGGGTCATCGTCGATGTCGGCCGAGAAGATCCGGAGAAGGCGGAGGAAGGCTTCCCGGTCCATGCTGACATCGAGGGCGTCGATGAACCGCTCCGGCCCCGATCCCGCCGATCCCTGCAGGTCGCCGCGGCCGTCGAGCACGTCGTAGGTCGCGTCCTCGACGAGGATCTGGCCCAACTCGGCCTCGAACTCCTCCAGGTCGAAGATCCGGGGATGGTTGACCAGCCGACCCCAGCGCTCGCCCCCGTCGAGGCTGTACACGAAGGAGGAGCCGTGGCGCGCGACCAGAAAGCGCTTTGGCGGGCCGGGCCCGTGCAGGGCAACCTGAGCGCGGTCAAGCACCCGATCCTCGTACTCGACGAACGTCTCCAGGACGAGGCTGACGGGCTCCGCGACACCCTGCCCGCCCTCCGGCGCCGCGAACGTGCGCTCTTGGAATCTCACGGTCACCCGCACTCGCCCGACATCGCCGAGACCGGCGCGCATCTCGCGATAGAGGGGCCCGAGGCTGAGGCGCCGGTCCGAGCTCACAGGAGGACGGGTGGCGACGCGGGGCAGCGGATCATCGCCGGTGGACAATAGCGCGAACGTCCACCCGCGCCTCGGGGGCGGTCCACCCACCTCTCCTGGCGGGGTCTCCCCCCTTCGCGCCGATAGACTGGCCCGGTGGCAGAGAACAGCTGGTCCGACGAGGGAGGGCTGCCCCCCCAACCGCCGGCGCTCGCCCGCCTGGTCGGCCTGGGGCTGGTGACCCGGTACCGCCTCCGCCTCGCCGATCCCCGGGACAGCCGGCTCGGTGAGCTGGGCTCGGATTACGCACTGGTGACCGTGGCCTGGACCGGCACCCGCTCTGCCCTGGTCGGTTTCTTCCAGCCCCCGGACGACCCGGGGGCGCAGCTTGCCGACCTCCACCGCCGGATCGGGGCCGCGCTGCGCTGGGGCGACGCCCGCCTACGGACGCAGCCGGC
The DNA here is from genome assembly GCA_003142035.1 of Candidatus Dormiibacterota bacterium. Classification (GTDB taxonomy): domain Bacteria; phylum Chloroflexota; class Dormibacteria; order Aeolococcales; family Aeolococcaceae; genus Changshengia. The sequence continues at coordinate 15,762 of PLOF01000072.1, read as the reverse complement.
GGCACGCTGCGACATCCTGCTGGTCGCCCTCTCTCCCCTCACCGCTCAGCTCCCACCACCCGCCCACCCGGCCGTCCATCTGGGGGTGATGTGGGCCGACGCGGGGTCCGGCGATGCCGGTGCCCTGCTCCCGGCGCCACCCGGCCTGCCCGGCGTGGGCGAGATCCGGGCGGCAGCGCGGGCGCTCCGGGGCGGGGCCGAGCCACCCACGCTCGCAGCCGTCGACCTCGCCGAGCGCGAGACGGTCCACAGCGGCTACGTGGCCCCGGCCCGGCGGGCCCTGGTCTCGACACCGCGGCTGACCTACGCGATGGTGGCGACCTTCATCGTCATCTTCTTGGTCGAGAACACCATGTGGCAGCGCTACGGCGGGCCCGGAGATATCAGCTACGCCGGCTACTCCGCGGTCGGAGGCATCGCCTTTGGGTATCCCGGGGGCAGTGACTGGTGGCGGTTCTTCAGCACCGCGCTGCTGCACGTCCCTGGCTTCTTCAACTCCAGCGGCGGGATCAGCTCATACCTCTCGCTGCACCTGCTCGTCAACTGCTACTCGACGGTCATCCTCGGCCGCATCGTCGAGCCCATCTACGGGCGGATCACGCTGCTCGCCACGTTCATCGCCACCGCCTTTGCGGCGAGCGCGATGAGCGTCCTGGCCAGCACCCTCAACCTCCCCTTCTCCGACGCCATATTCGTGGGAGCCTCCGGGGGACTGATGGGGCTGCTGGGCCTGCTCTTCACCATGGGTCGTGTCCAGCGTCACGATCTCCCGGCGGGTCTGACCCACGCCCTGCGCCGCGGGGTGATGATCTCGCTCTTCATGACCGTCGTCCTCGGCTTCACCTTCTCCGGCTACATCGACAACTACGCCCACCTGGGTGGCTTCGCGGCCGGGGCCCTGATCGGGCTGGTCATCCCCCCGGTGCGCGCGGTGGGCGGCCGCGACCTGGCGCTCTGGCAGAAGGTGGTGCTCATCGGCGTCATCGTCCTGGGCGCGGTGGCCATGCTGCTGGCGGTGATCAACCTCGGCCAGTTCCTGGCCTCCAACCCGCTGCCGCTGTCAACCGCCGCACCGCCCAGCTGAGCCCAGGCGGGATCCGGATGCCGCGCAGTCCGACCAGATCAAGGAGCGGCGGCCGCTAGACGACCTCGGCCCGGGGCGCCTCCCAGAGCCCCTCGAGGTCGTAGAAGATCCGCTCACCGGGAAGGAAGACGTGGGCGATCACGGAGTCGAAGTCGACGCAGGCCCAGGAGGCGTCGCGCATCCCGGCGACACGCAGCGGCCGAGCTCCGAGCACCCGGCAGGCCTCCTCGATATTGTCAACAATGGCTCTAACCTGCCGGTCGGTATCGCCCTCGCAGACCACGAAGAAATCCGCGATGGTGGTCTTGCCGCGGAGGTCGATGCTCACGACCTCGCGCGCCTTCTTGTCGGCGGCGGCGGAGCTGATCGCCTCCACCAACTCTTCAGATGTCATCCGTGAACGATTATGACATCGGTGCGGGCGCGGACCGGCCGACCGCGGGTCGGACCCGAACGGGCGGCTGCGGGCCAGGCACCTGGCCGGCTCACCGATAGAGGCGTCGCTGCTCGATGATGGCGGCGACGGCGGAGCTGACCATACCGTCCAGTGGCTCGCCGGCCGCGACGCGGCGACGGATCTCGGTGCCGGAGATATCCGGGGAGTCAATGCCCACCACCCGGGTGAGCTCGGGCAGGAAGCCGAGGGCGATCGCCTCCGCGTGGCGGATCGGCGCCTCCCCGGCGCGGTTGACCAGGACGAAGTGGTAGGTGCCCAGCAGCTCGGCGGCCTCGTGCCAGCCGGACGTCTGCCGGGCGGCATCGGCACCGAGGACCACCCAGAGCTGCGTGCCCGGGTGTGCCACTGCCAGGTCCCGCATGGTGTCGAGGGTGTAGGACGGGCCGGGGCGTTTCAGCTCCAGGTCGAGGGCGGAGATGCGGGGGCGGCCCTCGATCGCCGCCCTGCACATCGCCAGACGGTCGGCGGTGCCGGCGATCACCGGGCCACGATGGGGGGGTACCCCGGCCGGCACCACCCACACCTGATCGGCCAGGATTCCATCCCTCGCCTGCTCGGCCACCGCGAGGTGCCCGAGGTGGAAGGGGTCGAAGGTGCCGCCGAAGACCGCGACCCGGGTGAGACTCATCGGCGCGACCGGCGGGGCGGCCGGGGCACGGAGCTCATCGCGTCCGCCGCGAACGTGAACTCCGCGGAGCCGATACGGACGGTGTCGCCATCCTGGCAGCCGGCCGCCACCAGGGCGGCGTCGACGCCCGCGGCTGCCAGCCTCCGGTGGAGGACCACCACTGCCTCCTCCTCGTCGAGGTCGGTGCGTTCCACGATCCGCAGCACGGCGGGGTCGATCACCAGGTAGGCGCCGTCCGGGTCGCGTTCCACCCGGGGCGGCCCGGGCTCGTGTGAGACGTGACGGTAGACGCGGTGGCCGCCCGCTGCGGCGTCAGCCTCCCCGGCCCCCTGAACGCGCCCAGCCTCGCCCGGCGAGCCGGCGGTGGGAAGGGCGGCGGTTTGGCGGGCCGCGGCGACCAGAGCGGCAGCCGCCTCGAGGAGATCGCGGGTGCCGATGCCAGCCGCCGCGCTGATCCGGTGAGAGCCGGGGAACTCCGGCTCGAGCTCGCCGGCCGTCTCCGCCGCATCGGGCAGGTCGACCTTGTTGAGGGCGACGAGCGTGGGCCGCTCGGCGAGCTGGGGGTTGAAGGCGCCCAGCTCCGCCACCACCTGCTCGATCGCCCGCCTCGCCTCGGCGGCACCGGCGGCGCAGTCCACCACGTGGATGAGCACCCTGGTCCGCTCCAGGTGGCGGAGGAACTCGATGCCCAGCCCGGCACCGTCGTGGGCGCCCTCGATGAGCCCGGGAACGTCGGCCAGGACCAGGGTGTGCCCGCCGCTCATCTCGGCCACGCCCAGGTTGGGGTGGAGAGTGGTGAAGGGGTAGGCGGCGACCTTTGGCCGGGCCCCGGTCAAGACGGCGAGCAGGGTGGACTTGCCGGCGTTGGGGAGCCCGACCAGACCGATGTCGGCGATCAGCTTGAGCTCCAGGTGGATGCGGCGCTGCGCCCCCGGGTCCCCCAGCTCGGCAATCCTGGGGGCCTGGCGGACGGCACCCGCGAAGTGGGCGTTGCCCCGACCCCCGCGCCCCCCCACGGCGACTACCAGGCGCTCGCCCGGGCCGGCGAGGTCGCCGATCAGCTCGCCGCTCTCCGCATCGGTCACGACGGTGCCAGGCGGCACGAGGAGGACCAGGTCCGGCCCATCGCGACCACTGCGCAGCGCACCGCCGCCCGGGCGTCCGTCCGGGGCGTGGAAGCGGCGCCGCTCCCGGTAACGGCTCAGGCTGCTGTCGCCCGGCTCCACGACCAGGACGACGCTCCCGCCCCACCCCCCGTCACCGCCATCGGGGCCACCTCGCGGGACGTACTTCTCGTGCCGGAAACCGACCGCGCCGCGCCCACCGGAACCTGCGGCGACATCGAGGCTGACCTCATCGATGAACACGAGTTAGGGCTCGTGCCAGAACAAATGGCGCAGATACGCCGGCCAGACCGCCCAGGCCAAGGAAGTGTCGAGCACCGCAGCGGAGCGTACCGGTAGGTACGTGAGCAGCGGAGCACAGATGCTGACGCTGGCATCGGCGAGGATGGGTGGATGCAGGTGTGTCATTTGTTCTGGCACGAGCCCTCAGGGCTCAGCTCAGACCAGGCACGCGCCACGGGCGCGCGGCCGCGAGATCAGACGGCCGCGTCTGCGGCCTCGGCGACCCGCGGAGAGCCGTCGCCGACGGACGGGATCGTGTCGTCCCCATCACTGGACGTCCTCCCCTCCATGGCCAGATCCAGCATCGGGAGCGCGAGCACATTGGCACGGGTCCGATCGCTCCCCTTCTGGTCGAAGGCCACCAGGCCGCTCGCCAGGGCATAGAGGGTGTGGTCCCGGCCAACCCCGACGTTGCCGCCGGGCAGGATCTTGGTGCCGCGCTGCCGGACCAGGATGGTCCCGGCCAGCACCAGCGAGCCGTCGCCGCGCTTGACACCGAGACGCTTGGAGTTGGAGTCGCGTCCGTTGCGGGAACTGCCTCCGCCTTTTTTGTGGGCCATCTCTACTCAGCAGCCTCCGGCGGAGTGGTCTTGCGGGCGGTGCGGCGGCGCGGCGCCTCGAGCGTGCTGGGCGGCGCGGGCGCGTCGGCCCCGACCACGGTCTCCGCGGCAGGCTCCGCAGCCTTGCGGGCGCGTCGCGCCGGGCGCGCCGGCGCGAGGGCCTCGGGTTCGGGCGCGGTCTCCTCGACGGCCACCGCCGCCGCCTCGATCGCAGGCGCCTCGACCTCCTCGACCACCACCGGCTCGGGAAGCGGCTCACCCTTGGCGAGCACTCGATCCACGACCAGCTCGGTCTGCTCGGCCCGGAAGCCGAGGGTGCGGCGATGCCGCTTCTTGGGCTTGAAGGTGAAGACCCTGATCTTGCGCCCGCGACGGTGCCCGGCCACGGTGGCCGCGACACGAACCCCCTCGAGGCTGGCCGCGTCGACCTGGACGCCGTTCCCATCGGAGAGGAGGAGAACCGGCCCCAGCCCGATCACGTCGCCGACGGCGGAGGGGAGGCGGTCGACGAGGAGCCGATCACCTGGGGTGACGCGATACTGGTGACCGCCATGGCGGACGACGGCGAAGCTCGCCGGGGTCGTGGCCTCAGTGGGGGGGGCGTCGGATGACTGTGGTGGCTTCATCGCTCGGTGACAACATCTGACAAGGTGACGGATCCTCCGCGCCCTCGACGCGGAAGAGGCCCATCGGCGGACAGGCCAATGAGCACGGCGGCCCGTGCGTTGGGGCAGGATACCAGACCCGCCCGAAGCCTTGGACGCCGCTTCCTGATCGGCGCATAATCCGCGCACCCGGGGTGCCCCCCCGGCCCATGGCGCGCCCGGGAGAGACCATGTCCGGACTTGACCTGCCCCCAGGCCCCGACCCGACCGGAGGCGAGGACGCGCCGCCGCCCAGCCCCGATCACTCCGATCCGCTCAACGCGCCCCCGACCGGCCCGTACCCGCCCGGAGCGAGCCCCTACCCCCCGGGGGCAGGCCCGTACCCGCCCGGAGCGAGCCCCTACCCCCCCGGGGCAGGCCCATACCCGCCTGGAGCGAGCCCCTACCCCCCGGGGGCAGGCTCGTACCCCATGCCGCCAGGCGCGTACCCGCCGCCGCCGCCCTTTGCGGCGCCCTATTCCTACGCGCCGCCGCAGACGGGCAACGGGTACGCGATCACGGCGCTGGTGCTGGGCCTCATCAGCCTCTTCCTGTCGTGGTTCCCCGGCGTCGACTGGGTGCTCGGGGCGCTGGCGATCATCTTCGGCGCAATCGGCATCTCCACCGCCAAGCGGAGGGGTGGGGCCGGCAGAGGGATGGCGATCGCAGGTCTGGTGCTCGGAGTCGTCACCGCCGTGCTCGGGATCATCTTCTGGGCTGTGATCTACGCCGGCTTCGGCGGCACCCAGTGCGCCTACGGCTGCTAGGAGACCCGCTCATGCCCGCAACCGACCCCGCCGCCCCGCAACCGGGTGGATCCCTTCCGGAGCCGTTCGCGACCCCGCCGCGACCGGCGCCCCCACCGCCCGGCTCGCAGCCCGTCCCGCAGTACCCGGGGGCTGCCGCCTACCCGGCGCCGTACCCGTACCCTCCGCCGTACTGGGGAGCTCCCGGGCCCTCCGCCCCCTCCAACCCCTCCACCACGATGGCGATCGCTTCCGGGGTGCTCGGGATCGTCGGCCTGGCGATGTCGCTGATCCCAACCGTCTACTGGTTCTTCTACAAGCTCACGGTGATCGACGCCCAGACGTATTCCGGCGTCTCCGGGACCAACGCCCTGATGGGCGCGGACTTCGTGGTCGCCACCCTGGCGATCGTCTTCGGCGCCATCAGCCTGGCCCGGGGCGGGAGCGCGAGCGGAAGCAGACGGGGCCTGGCGAAGCTCGGCGTGATCCTGGGCGTGGTCGGCCTGCTGCTGGCGGTGATCTTCCTTCCCCTGGCGGTCTCCGCGGCCAACACCGCCAGCTGCAGCGCTTACAACAACTGCTGACCCGGCGAGAGGCGAGCGCCCCTCCCCTCAGACCACCAGGTTGACGATCCGGTCGGGCACGGCCACCACCTTGCGCGGCGACCGGCCGGCGAGCACCTCGACCACCCGCGGCTGAGCCAGGGCAAGGCGCTCCAGCTCCGCGGCCGCCGTACCCGCCTCGCACTCGAAGGTGGCCCGGAGCCTGCCATTCAGCTGCACCGCGATGGTCACCCGCGGCTCCTCGGCGAGTGCCGGGTCATGCTCCGGCCACGCTGCCCGGTGCACCGAGCCGCTCTCTCCGAGCCGCTCCCAGAGCTCCTCGGCGATATGGGGCGCAAAGGGCGCGAGCAGCTGCACCAGGGTGCGGGCGTCGATCCGCCGTGCCCTCCCCGCGCGCGCCTCCTCGTCGACCCCGTGGGCCAGCTCGTGGAGCGCCGCGATGGCGGTGTTGTAGTGGAGGGACAGGATGGCGGTCTCCACCGCCGCGATGGTCCGGTGGCGGCGCCGCTCGCGCGCCCCGTCGCCACCGTCACTGGCAACGTCAGCGCCGGCAAGCTGCACGCACCGCCACACCCGCTCCAGGAAGCGGCTCTGCCCCTTCATGCCGTCGTCGTTCCACTCCCCGCCCTCGAGGTACGGCCCCAGGAACATCAGATAGAGGCGGAGGGTGTCGGCGCCGTGCCGGGCCATGTAGGTGTCGGGGTTGATGACATTGCCCTTGCTCTTCGACATCTTGCCGCCGGCGAAGGTGAGCAGCCCGTGTGCCCGGAAGCGGGTGAACGGCTCGGGCGTGGGCACGTACCCCATCCCGTGCAGGGCACGCATCAGGAAGCGCGCATACATGAGGTGGAGCACGGCGTGCTCGTTGCCGCCGATGTACATGTCGACGGGCAGCCAGTGCCGGGTCCGCTCGGGATCGAGCGCCCGGTCCTTGAAGTCCGTCGACGGATAGCGCATGTAGTACCAGCCCGAGTCCAGGAAGTTGTCGTTGACGTCGGTCTCGCGCTTGGAGGGCTCGCCGCAGACGGGACAGGGCACGTTGACCCACTCCTCGACCTGGGCGAGCGGCGAGACACCGGTGCCGAGAGGGCGGAAGTCGGTGACCTCAGGGAGCATCACGGGAAGCTCGGACTCGGGGACGCCGACGGGACCGTGCACCGGGCAGTGGATGATCGGCAGCGGCGGTCCCCAGTAGCGCTGGCGCGAGATGATCCAGTCGCGCAGCCGGAACTGCACGTGGGCGCGCCCGGCGGCGCGCGCCTCGAGGAGCTCGATCACCCGCCGCTTCCCCTCCGTCGCTGGGGTGCCGTCGAGAGAACCGGAGTTGACCAGCGGCCCTTCGCCGGTCCACGCCTCGACCGCCACGTCACCGCCGCCGATGACCTCGACGATGCGCAGTCCGTGAGCGCGGGCAAACTGCCAGTCGCGCTGGTCGTGTCCCGGCACCGCCATGATCGCCCCNNTGATCCGCGCCGATCACCAGGAAAGTGGCGCCGAAGAGGGTGTCGGGGCGAGTGGTGAAGACCGTCACCTGGGGGCGGGCGCAGCCATTCAGCCTGAAATCGATGAGAGCGCCCTCGCTGCGCCCGATCCAATTGCGCTGCGCGATCTTTGTCCGCTCGCTCCAGTCGAGGCCGTCGAGGGCGTCGAGCATCTCCTGTGCGTAGCGGGTGGTCTTGATGAACCACTGCTTGAGGAAGCGGGTCTCGACCGTGGTGCCACAGCGCTCGCAGGCGCCGCTCACGACCTGCTCGTCGGCGAGGACGGTGAGGCACGACGGGCACCAGTTGACCGGGCCCTCGCGGTGCTCGGCGAGCCCGGCCTTGAAGAGCTGGAGAAACACCCACTGGGTCCAGCGGTAGTAGTCGGGGCTGGTGGTGTCGATCTCATGGGACCAGTCGACGCCCAGACCGAGCTTCTTGAGCTGCTGCTCGCGGAAGTACTCGACGTTGCGCGCGGTCAGGGTCGCGGGATGCTCGCCGACCTTGAGCGCGTAGTTCTCGGAGTGGATGCCGAAGGCGTCGAAGCCCAGCGGCTCGAAGACGTCGTCCCCCTTCTGGCGGCGATAGCGGCCGTAGATGTCCGCCCCGGTGAAGGCATAGGCGTTGCCGATGTGCAGCTTCTCCGCCGACGGGTAGGGGAACATCATCAGGCAGTAGAAGGGGCGTGGCCCGCGCATGTCGGTGCGGTAGGTCTCGCGCTCCGCCCAGATCCGCTGCCATTTGGCATCGAGGGCAGGGAGGTCGAGACGGTCGAGGTGGTCGCCGGGGGGGACGGGTGCTTGGCTCTCCATGGGGGCCACAGGTTACCGCGTCACGGCAGGGGCAACGGGCGAGTGCGGGAGTGCCCGACCGCCGTCCTCGGGCACGACCGGGCAGGCCCGTCCAGCGTCCTGGTAGCGTAAGTTCGTGGCCCGCCAGACCCGGTGGAGAGGCTCTTTGGTGGCGCTGGCGCTGGTCCTCGGGGGCTGCAGCGCCGCGCCGGCCGCGACGCCAGCGACCCACCGGCTGGTGCCCGCGACCGCCAGCGCCACGCCTCAGCCCATCACCACGCCGGCGGCAGCGTCACCCGTCCAGATCGTCACTACCCTGGCGCAGCAGTTCGCCGACCAGACCGCGAGCGGCGCCTGGGACGCGCAATGGAACGAGCTGGCGCCGGAGGCCCAGGCGCTGTGGCCGAGTCAGAGCGCCCGCACCGCCATGCTGCAGGCCAAGTTCTCGGGCGCCCCGATCGCCTCCATCAGCCTCGGGCCGCCCACCGCCGGGGTCACCTGGTACGACCCGGAGAGCCCGGCGGTCTCGGTGCCCGACACCTGGCGGTTCCCGGTCAGGGTGAGCTTCGCGAACCCGGCTTCGCTCTCCCCGCCGGGGGTCGCGGCGCTCTTCTCGATGACCCAGATATCGGTCGAATACGACTCCGCCACGGGGGCGACGTGGGTCGTGGGCGAGGGCCCCGCATCGATGGACGCTCCGGTGATCGTCCCCACGAGCGTCGCCTCCCGCCAGGTGGACGTTCCCATCTTCATGTACCACCTGGTGGAGAACCAGGAGCCGCAGGAGAGCGCCTACGGGGGCAACACCTACGGATGGAAGATCGACGTAGGACTGACCACCCTCACCAGCCAGTTCCAGGCCCAGATGGCCTACGCGCACTCGATCGGTGCCACCAGCATCTCGCTGCCGCACCTGGCCGATGCCCTCCTCTACGGGCTGCCGCTACCGGCTCATTCGTTCGTGGTGACCTTCGACGACGGCCGGCTCAGCCAGTGGACCAACGCGGTGCCGATCCTTCGGCAGTACGGATTCACCGCCGTCTTCTTCCCGTGCACGGCCCTGGTCGGCGGCGTCTACGGCCCCCAGCAGTACGTGACCGCGGCCGAGCTGCGGGATCTGGCCAACACCGGCTTCTCCTTCGGCGACCACACTCTCAAGGACAACGTGGCGCTCTGGACGGGAGACGCCACCAGCCAGCAGCTGGACACCGTCACCAACCAGAGCAAGACCACCCTGGAAAGTCTCATCGGTGGCCAGCCGATCCAGTTCATCGCCTACAGCGGGGTCTGGCCGGGGCCGAACCAGTTCTCCGACAGCGCTCTGGAGCAGCCGCTCTTCACGACCCTCCAGGGGTACGGCTACGTGGGCGGGCTCCAGGACCTCGTCAACGACTCCGCCGCCGGCGACAGCACCGCACTCTGGCAGCTCCCCCGGGTGCGGGTGGGGCTCGGGATCTCCACCTCCAGCTGGGCCCTGTGGGTGGAAGATGCCACCTAGCCCACCCCTGGACTGGGCCACGGAGACCCTGCTCGCCGACGAACGGGCGGGGCTCCTCCGCCGCCTGCGCCGGCGCGAGGGGGGCAGCGGGCCCCGCTGCGTGGTCGACGGCAGGGCCGTCGTCGTCTTTAGCTCCAATGACTACCTCGGCCTCTCCGTCCATCCGACGGTGCGCGAGGCGGCCTCACGAGCCGCCCTGGAGCTGGGAGTGGGCGCCACCGGCTCGCGCCACCTCTCCGGTGGCCACGGGGCCATCGCCGACCTGGAGGAGACGCTCGCCGGCTTCCTCGGCGCCGCCACCGCCACGGTGGCGCCGAGCGGCTACGCGGCCAACGTCGCGATCCTGGAGGCACTCGGCGGTCCCGACGCGACCGTCCTGAGCGACGCGGGCAACCACGCCTCGCTGATCGACGGCTGCCGGGCGTCGCGGTCACGGGTGGCCGTCTACCGCCACCTCGACAGCGTGGACCTGGAGGCCCGCCTGGCCCGCGCCGAGGGGCGCCCGATCATCGTCACCGACTCCGTCTTCTCGACGGACGGGGCCGCCGCCGACCTGATCGCCCTGGACCGGCTGGCCCGGCGCCACGATGCCTGGCTGATCGTCGACGAGGCCCACGCGCTGGGGACGACCGGTCCGGGCGGGCGCGGGCTCGCCGCCGAGCTGGGGGTGGCCGGCGACCACGTGGTGCGGATCGTCACCTTCTCCAAGGCCCTGGGCGCGGCCGGTGCGGCGATCTGCGGAGCGGAGCCGGTCCGCCGGCTGCTGCTCCAGCGCGGCCGGGCCCTCATCTTCTCGACCGCGCCCCCGCATCCCACCGTCGCCGCCGCGCGAGCGGCGCTGGGAGTGCTGATGGCGGAGCCGGAGCTGGTCCTCCGGCTCCACAGGCGCGCCCGGCTGCTCCGGCTGCGGGTCGGCGAGCGGGCACTCCCCGGTGCCCACCCCTCCTCCCCCATCGTCGCCGTCCTGTCCGGCGACCCGGTCCGGACCATGGAGCTCGACCGGGCGCTTTGGGAGCGCGGCTACCTGGTCCAGGGGCTGCGCCCTCCGACCGTGGAACCGGGCACGAGCCGGCTGCGGCTGGTGGCCAGCGCGGCCCACTCCGAGGCCGAGATCGATGGCGTCGCCGCCGCCCTCACCGAGCTGCTCTCCCCGTGACGGGCCGGATCGTGGCGGTCACGGGAACGGGGACCGGCGTGGGCAAGACGGTGCTCACCGCCGCCCTCTGCGCCGCCCTGCGGCGGGGCGGAGTGGACTGCCGGGCGGTCAAGGCGGTGGCGACCGGCGTCCCGCCGGGGACCGACGCCGAGGACGCGATCCTGCTCGGTGCGGCGATGGGCGCCGAGGCGTCCGAGGCGGTGCTCGCCACCTTCACGCAGCCCCGGTCCCCGCTCGCCGCGGCCGCCGCGGAGGGACAGGAGCTGGACGTGGAGACCCTCGCCCGGTCGATCGAGGCGATGGCCGCCGGCTGCGACCTGCTCCTGGTCGAGGGGGTGGGCGGCCTGCTCGTGCCGCTCTCCGCTCGGCAGACGGTGCGCGACCTGCTCCGGCGCCTCGACGCCGGCGTGGTGATCGCGGCGCTCGCCGGGCTCGGGACCATCAACCACACCGCACTCACCGTCGAGGCGGCGCTCGGTGCCGGGCTGCGGGTGATCGGGGTCGTGCTGGTGGATGCCGCGGGGGACGAGCCGGCCTTCGTCGCCGAGAACGCCACCCAGATCGCTGACCAGTGCGGGGTCCCCGTGCTCGGGTTGCTGCCCCACATCGGCGACCCGAGCGACATCGACGCGCTGGCGGAGGCCGCCGGGGCGCTCGACCTCTCGGCCCTCACCGAGCCCCCGGCTGACGCTACCGAGGCGGTGGTGGCCGCCGATCGGCGCCACGTCTGGCACCCCTTCACCCAGACCAGCGACTGGCGAGAGGAGGCACCGCTCGTCATCCGCTCCGGGGACGGCTGCTGGCTCCGCGACGAGAGCGGGCGGCGCTATCTGGACGGGATCAGCAGCCTCTGGTGCACGGTCCACGGCCACGCGCACCCCGCCCTGGACCGGGCCGCGCGCGAGCAGCTGGGGCGGATCGCGCACAGCACCTTCCTGGGCCAGACCCACGCGCCGGGAGCCCTGCTCGCCGAGGAGCTCGCCGCCGTCGCCCCCCCCGGCCTCACCCGAGTCTTCTACTGCGAGGCGGGTGCGGCCGCGGTGGAGGCGGCGCTACGCATCGCGTTGCTGGCCCAGCGCCACGCCGGCCACCCCGAGCGCGCCCACTTCGTCGCCCTCGGCGACGCGTACCACGGCGACACCGCGGGCGCGGTGAGCGTGGGTCGGAGCGAGCCGTTCCACACCGGGCTCGACCCCATCCTCTTCCCGGCCCGCGTCGTGCCCAGCCCCCACCTCGACGAGGCGGCGTCGCTCCGGGCGCTCTCCGACCTCCTGGACGGCGAGGGCGACCAGGTGGCCGCGCTGATCGTCGAGCCGCGCGTCCAGGCCGCCGCCGGGATGCTCACCCACTCGGACAGCTGGCTGGTGGAGGCGGCGGCCCTGGCCCGGCGACACGGCGCCCTCTTCATCGCGGACGAGGTGGCGACCGGGTTCGGCAGGACCGGCGACCTCTTCGCGTCGGCGGGTGCCGGGGTTGCGCCCGACATCCTCTGCCTGGGCAAGGGACTGACGGGCGGCTACCTCCCGCTCTCCGCAGTGCTCACCACCGAGGAGCTATTCGACCGCTTCACGGCTCCCGACGCCGAGCACCGCACCCTCTACTACGGCCACACCTACACCGGCAACCCGGTGGCCTGCGCCGTCGCCCGCGCCTCACTCCGGCTCTTCGAGGAGGAGGACACCCTAGGATCGGCACGGCGGCTGGCGACCACGCTCGCCAGGCTGCTGACCGAGCGGGTGGCGCCGCTGCCGGGTGTGTTCGAGATCCGGAGCCGGGGGGTGATGACGGGCATCGAGCTTCGGGAGGGGGAAACGCCGATGGAACCGGCGCTCCGGACCGGCCGCCGCGTCATCCTGGCGGCGCGCCGCCGCGGGGTGGTCGTCCGGCCCCTCGGCGACACCGTGGTCCTCAACCCACCCCTCACCATGACCGACGCCGAGGCCGAGATCTTGGTCTCGGCCGTGACCGAGGCGATCGCGGAGGTGACCGGCGGCCCCGGGTGACCGGCGGCCCGGGGTGACCGGGTGAGGGGCGGAGTGACGAACCAGGCCGAGTGACCTGGATGACGCCGGGTCCTTCGGCCGTAACAGGGATGGCGGAGTCGCGTGGGGACGGCCCCCGGCTGCTTCACTAAGAATTCACCCTGATGTCATCTCGGGGACCTGCCACGCCCATACGATCGGGGGACGGACTGGTCACGGACGGCGGAGAGCGGCTGGACTCGATGCTGTTGACCGGAGGTATGGCCTTTGTCGGGACGGATCGCGACCGCGAAGCGGTACCTCCCCGCGCGCCTGCTGACCGCCGCGATCGGTCGGGCCCGGGGGTGGGGCCGCTCCCTCCCGCGGCCGGGTGAAGAGGCGCGCTACTGGGAGTCGCTGGCCGAGGCCGTGGGCGATCTCGGGCAGGGGTTGGTGGTCCTGGAAAGGGGCCGCCCGGTGAAGGTCAACGCCGCGTGGGCCGCGACCACCGGGTACACGCCCGACGAGATGCTCGCCATGGATTCTCTCGCCCCCCTGCTCCCACCCGGAGAGCGGAAGGCGGGACTGGCGCGCCTGGCCGCGGCCTCCGGTGCCGCCGGCGGGCAGAGCTTCCCCCTGCGCATGGTCGCCAAGGACGGCCGCCCACTCTCTCTCGAGATCGCGACCCGGACCGTGCAGTTGCGCAGGAGACCGCGGGTGGTCCTCCTCGTCCGCGACGTCACCGCCAGGCGCCTCTCCGACGAGCTGCGCGCCATGCAGGTCGCGCTCACCCGCATCCTCAACACCACTGCCACCTTCGAGACGGGCGCTCCGCGCATCCTCGAGACCCTCGTGCGCTCCCTGGGGCTGAGAGGCGGGGAGGCGTGGCTGCTGGACCTCGAGCGGAGCGGGCTCGTCCGGCGCGGCGCCTGGTGGGCTCCGGCGACAGAGCTGGGCGACTTCGACCGGGAGCGATGGGACCTTGAGCTTGAGCTCGGCAGCGACCTGCCCGGGCGGGTCTGGGCGGCCGTGGCGCCGGTGATCATCCCCGACCTCGCAGCCGACCCCCGCTTTCGCGACGCACCGGCGGCTCAGGGCCTGACCGCCGGTGCCGGCTTCCCCATCCTGGTGGACGACTCCGTGGTCGGGGTCATCGACCTCTTCGGTCCCGACGCGGCAGTTCTCCGGGCCGCTGCCGTCGAGGTCATGGTCGACTTCGGCCGCCAGCTCGGGCACTTCCTGGAGCGGCGGCGGACCGAGGCGGCGCTGCGCGAGAGCATGGCCCGGCTGGCCGAGGTCGCCGCCACCGACCCCCTCACCGGGCTGCGCAACCGGCGCGAGTTCGACCGGCTGCTGGCGACCATCCCCCGGCAGCGCTTCGCCATCTGCGCCATCGACGTTGACGGTCTCAAACATGTCAACGACGAATTTGGCCATGAGGCGGGAGACGCGTTGCTCCGGGCCGTCAGCCTGACACTCAGCTCCAGCCTTCGAGGCTGGGACGTGGTGGCGCGTGTCGGGGGGGACGAGTTCGCCGCGCTCTTGGTCGGCACCGGCCCCGACGAGACCGCGGCGGCGGCGGAGCGGATGTGCAACGCCGTGCGCGCCATCTCCGTCCCGCATGGGCAGGCGCGGGTGAGCGTGGGCTGGGCGGTCGGTGAAGCGGGCGCGGACCCCCGAGGGGTGGCGCGTCTGGCCGACTCCCACCTCTACCGGGCCAAGGAGGCGGGACGGGACCGCGTCTATGGCGGCACCATCGACCTCGTCCCCGGGCTCTCACGCCGCTCGGAGTGGGCGACCCGGGTGGATCGCGCCATCCGCAACCACGAGTTGCGGATCGTCTACCAGCCGATCTGCAGGCTGGACAATGGGGTCGTCATCGGTCACGAGGCGCTGGCCCGTCCCCCCGAGATGCGGGCCGGGGAGAGCGTCGAGGACCTCTTCGCGGAGGCACAGCGGAGCGGGCGGATGCGCGACCTGGATTGGCTCTGCCGCAGGCTCGCCATCGCCGATGCCCCCTGGGGTCAGTTCCCGCACTGGGCACTCTTCCTCAACGTCAGCGCCCTGACCCTGCTCGATCCGATTCACGGTGCCGATCAGCTGCTGCTCATCCTGGAGGCGGCCGGGGGGCGCCCCGAACAGCTCGTGCTGGAGATCACCGAGCGGGAGATCATCACCGATCTCGCCCGGGTGCGCCAGGTCCTCTCCAGCTACCGCGACCACGGGGTGCGCTTCGCCCTCGACGACGTGGGCGACGGACACTCGACCCTGGAGCTGCTCACCGCCGCGAACCCGGAGTTCATCAAGATCGCGCGGAGCCTGACCATGACCGCGTCGCACGCGGGGTCGCGGGCCGCGATCAAGGCGGTGGTCTCCTTTGCGCGCGCAAGCGGGGCGGCGGTCATCGCCGAGGGCATCGAGAACGAGCTGGCGGCCCGTCAGACCCGCGACCTGGGCGCCGAGCTGGGGCAGGGATGGTGGCTCGCCCGGCCCACGGAGGCAGGCGTGCTGGAGGTGACCGGAACCCGGTCGATGGGACGGAGCGGCCCGGGGCTCACGACGAGCTGAGGGTTTCCCGCCGGTCGTGGCGGCTTCGTCCCGCGTCCAGCCCGGTGATCAGCCCTCCCCACCCCTCCAGCCAGGGCACACAGCCCGGTCGTAGTGCATTTGCGTCGGCCGCCGTAGTGCAGGCGCATCCCTCCGCCGTGCCAGCCGTCGGTGCGCTGACGGACGGCAGCAAATTCGGGTGCATTCGCGCGCCCAATCGAGGACATCGGCGTCTATGCC
>PLOF01000044.1 GCA_003142035.1 Candidatus Dormiibacterota bacterium | reverse complement strand
GGCGGCAGGCGCAAGCCCCTGGGACGACGAGGACCTTGTGCCCTGGCTCGTGGGTGGGCGACGGCGGAGACTGTGCTTGCTTATAGGCGCAAGGACGCAACAAAGCTCCTGGGCGCCGGCACGCTCATGGACCAGGCACCCGGCCCATGGTGATCCCCGGGGTGCCGGCTGGAGGTGACCGGGCAGATGGCGGATACGAACGGAAGCCCTGGGACGGTCGCGGAGGCGCCGCGGACGGCGCCGCTCAGCGAGGCGGAGATCCGAGAGATCGTCCGTCTCGAGATCGAGCGTGCGCGCACCCGTGACCCCGGGACCAAGACGGCGACGATCATCGCCTCGAAGGGGACCCTCGACTGGGCCTACCCCCCACTGATCCTCGCCACCACAGCGGCGGCGTCGGGGATGAAGACCTCGGTCTTCTTCACCTTCTACGGCCTGAGCATCATCCACCGGGACTACGAGCGCCTGCTCAAGGTCTCGCCCCTCGGCAACCCGGCGATGCCGATGCCGATCACGATGCCCAACCTCGTCCTCGGCCTGCCCGGGATGGGACCGATGGCGACCAAGATGATGAAGTCGAAGTTCCGGGGCAAGAACGTCGCCACCATCCACGAGCTCCTCGAAGCCGCTCGTGAGCTCGACGTCCGCCTCATCGCCTGCCAGATGACCATGGACGTGTTCGGCTACAAGCCCGAAGACTTCATCGAGGGGGTCGAGTTCGCCGGCGCTGCGGCCTTTCTCGCCGAGGCGCGCACGGCGCACGTCACCCTCTTCGTGTAGGCCGGGCGCACCCGTGAACAAAGAACAGCGTGAGGAAGGAAACGATGGCTGAGACTGAGATCGAGGCGACGGTGGTCGTCGACGCCCGCGGGCTCCTCTGCCCGATGCCGATCGTGAGGACCGCCAAGGCGATGAAGGGGCTCGCCCCCGGCGAGGTGCTCAAGGTGATCGCCACCGACCGGGGAGCGATCGCGGATATCCCCGCCTGGGCGGGGAGCACCGGCAACGAGCTGCTCGAATGGCACGAGCAGGGCGGCGACCTCGTGTTCTTCATGCGCCGGGGGGCCGAGGAGTAGGAGATGGCGGCTCCCGAGAAGCTCGTGATCATGGTGACCCATGGACCGGACGATCCGGAGCTGGCCACCCTGCCCTTCACCATGGCCGCCGCCGCCCTCGCCTCGGACGTCGAGGTCGTGATGGGCTTCCAGGGCGAGGGCTGCCTGCTGATGAAGAAGGGTGTGGCAGAGACCGTCTCGGTCCCGGACCTCGCCCCGATCAGCGACCTCATCGGGCCCATCGCCGAGCTCGGCGGCAAGCTGCTGGTCTGCTGGCCCGGCCTGAAGAGCCGGGGCCTGGGTCAAGAAGACCTCGTTGCGGCAGCGGAGATCGTCGCCGCCGCCCGCCTCATCGTCGAGGTCACCTCGGCGACCAACACCCTGACCTACTGAGAAGGAGACCAGATGCCGACTGTGCTGACCGAGGCGGATGTCGCGACGCTGAGCGTCGCCAAGGTCGTCGACGCCCGCGGTACCGGATGCCCAGGCCCACTGCTGGAGGCCAAGAAGGCGATGCCCGGCGTCGCTGTCGGCCAGGTGCTCGAGCTCTGGTCGAGCGATCCCCAGACCAAGGCCGACGTGGAGGCCTGGTCGGGCAAGGTCGGCCACGGCTTCCTCGGTGCACTCCCCGCCCAGGGATACGACCGCGTCATGGTTCGCCGGGCCAAGTGAGCTGAGACCAGACGCGATGGTGCAGCGCGCAGCCTCTGCGATCGGGGACGCTCCAGTCCACGCGCCCCGTGTCCTCGTCTTCTCGACCAACGCGATCTCCGATCCGGGCATCGACCTGGCGGGCAGCTCGCACATGCACTACTCGCCGGAGGTGGTCGTGATCAGCCTGCCCTGCACCAGCGGGGTGCGGCCGGGCTGGATCCTCCACGCCCTCGAACAGGGTTTCGACGGGGTCTTCATCGCCGCCGACGGCGAGGAGTGCGGCTACCTCCCGGACTGCACGGCGCGCTCGTCGCGCATCGTGCAGGCGGCCCAGACGCTGATGGCCGAACGGGGGATCGACGGAAGCAGGGTGAAGATGGCGGCCATCTGCTCGGTCTGCGCCGAGCCGTTCACCCGCCAGGTGCGCGGCTTCAGCGAGTCGCTCGCGGCTATGGAAGCGTAGGCGGCCATGGATACGTCGACGACCTACGACGCGCTGGTCATCGGGAGCGGGATCGGTGGCATGGAGGCCGCGGTCAAGCTCGGCGATATGGGCCACCGGGTGCTCGTGGTCGAGAAGGAACCGTCGATCGGGGGCAAGATGATCTTGCTCAGCAAGGTCTTCCCGACCCTCGACTGCGCCAGCTGCATCTCGACGCCGAAGATGGCGGCGACCGCCCACCACCCCAACGTGACCGTCGTCACGCAGTCCGTGGTGAAGAGCGTCCGGGGTGACGCGGAGCGGGGCTTCCAGGTCACGGTGAGCCGTTCCGCACGCTACGTCGACGAGTCGCTCTGCACCGGGTGCCGCCTCTGTGAGACCGCCTGCACGGTCGCCGTCCCGGATCAGTTCAACGGGGAGATGGTCTCGCGACGCGCCGCCTACATCCCCTTCCCCCAGGCCATCCCTCAGAAGGCTCTGGTGGAGAGACCCGGCACCTCCCCCTGCACCCACACCTGCCCAGCCGGGATCAAGGCCCACGGCTACGTCTCCCTGGTGCGCAGCGGCAAGTACGAGGATGCCTTCTCGCTGGTGGCCGAGACCACACCGCTGGTGGGGACCCTCGGGCGTGCCTGCTACGCGCCCTGCGAAACCGAGTGCACCCGGGGCAGCCTCGAAGGTCCGGTGTCGATCCGCCGTCTGAAGCGCTTCATCGCCGACACCCACTACGCGCTGCCCGAGCCGCCCACGACCGAACGGCCGCCTGCGAATGGCAAGCGGGTGGCGGTGGTCGGCTCCGGTCCGGCCGGGCTCACCGCCGCCTGGCAGCTGGCGCGCCAGGGATACGGCGTCCGGATCTTCGAGGCGGCCCCCGCGCCGGGGGGCGCACCCCGTCTCTCCATCCCCGCCTACCGGCTGCCCGCCGAGGTCGTCGAGCGCGACGTGGCCAACGTCACCGACCTGGGCGTCGAGATCGTCACCGGGAAGCGGGTCGACGACCTCGAGGAGCTGCGCCGGCAGGGGTTCGACGCGGTCGTGGTCGCTACGGGAACGCCACGCCCGGCCCGGCTCTACGTCCCCGGTGAGGAGGAGCTCGGCGGCGTCCGCGCGGCTCTCGACTTCCTCCGCGACATCCGGCTCGGCCAACCGACGGATCTGAGCGGCAAGGTGGTGGCGGTGATCGGTGGCGGCAACGTCGCCATCGACACGGCGCGGAGCGCACGCCGCCTCGGGGCGGCGGCGGTCCACATGGTCTGCCTGGAGCGTCGCGGCGCGATGCCCGCCTACGCCTGGGAGGTCGGCGAGGCTCTGGACGAGGACGTGGAGCTCCACGACGGATGGGGCATCGCCAGGTTCCGCGGCGGGGCGGACGTCGAGGCCGTCGAGCTCAAGCGCTGCACGGCGGTCTTGGACGAGAAGGGACGCTTCGCGCCCACCTACGACGAAGCGACCCGCGACGATCTGCGCTGCGACCTGGCGCTCGTCGCCATCGGGATGGGGGCCGACACGGCCGCCTTCCCCCTCCTCTCTCCCGCCGGGGCGCGGGGGCTCCAGGCGGACCCCATCACCCTACAGACGGCCCTCCCCTGGGTGTTCGCCGCCGGCGACGCTGTGACCGGGCCCAAGACCATCGCCGAGGCGGTCGGACACGGCCGGCGCGCCGCCCACATGATCGACCGCTGGCTGCGCGACCTTCCCCTCGCCGGATTCGACGCGCCGCTCCCGGTCGTCGACAAGGCGGAGGTGCTCGCCCGGCAGCGCAGTCACAGCCTTCGGGAGCCACTGGACCGCGCCCTCCGGCTGGTGGCGAGCCCCACCGATTTTGCCGAGCTCGAGCCGGCGCTCACCGAGAGCGAGGCACGCCAGGCCACCGGCCGCTGCCTGGACTGCGGGGTCTGTTCGGAATGCCACCAATGCCTCGCCGCCTGCCCGGCGGACGCCATCGACCTGGGCATGCGCCCGCAGCAGCTGGAGGTCGAGGTCGGCGCCCTCGTGGTGTCGACGGGCTACCGGCTCTTCCCCGCCGATCTCAAGCCGCAGTACGGGTGGGGGCGCTTCAAGAACGTGATCACCGGCACCCAGATGGAGCGGCTGCTCGCTCCCACCCGCCCCTACAACACGGTGCTCCGGCCGGGCGACGGCAGGGTGCCGGAGCGCATCGCCTACGTGATGTGCACCGGCTCGCGCGACNNTTCGTCAAGGGCCGGGTGGCCGGGATCAGCGAGAAGGAGGACGGCAACCTGGTCCTCCGCTACGAGGACATCGACGGCGGCGGGGTGATCGCGGAGGCCGAGTACGACCTGGTCGTCCTCGCCGTCGGCGTCCAGCCCAACCCCGAGGCGGCCCACCCCTTCGCCGACGGAGCCCTGACGCTGGATGAGCACGGCTACGTGGCGGAGGTCGACGAGGACATCAACCCCGGTGCCACCAGCATCCCCGGCGTCTTCGTGGCCGGCGCCGCCTCGGGGGCACGCGACATTCCGGAATCGATCCTCCATTCCGGGGCCGCGGTGGCCCAGGCGGCGGCTCAGCTCGAGCGCAGGAGGGTGCCGGCATGACCACCGCCCCGCTTCCCCCTCAGGAAGGCGCGCCCGACCCCGGCGCCACCCCGAGCAAACGCCGGATCGGCGTCTACGTCTGCCACTGCGGCGGCAACATCTCCGACTACGTCGACGTCGAGCAGGTCGTCGCTGCCGTCAAGGCCGACGCCGACGTGGTGGTGGCGCGCGACGCCATGTTCACCTGCTCGGACGCCACCCAGCAGGAGATCGCCCAGGACATCGCCGAGCACCAGCTCGACGGCATGGTGGTGGCTTCCTGCTCGCCCAAGCTGCACACGCTCACCTTCCGCAGCGTGGCCCGGCGAGCCGGGCTCAACCCCTATGAGTACACGCAGGTGAACATCCGTGAGCAGTGCTCGTGGACGCACACCGACGACCACGACGGCGCCACCCGCAAGGCGCTCCGGCTGGTCCGCGCAGGCATCGCCCACACCCGGCTCTCCGAGCCGCTGGAGCCGACCGCCGTGGAGACGGTGCCTCGGGTCCTGGTCATCGGTGGCGGCGTCGCCGGGATGCGCGCGGCGGTCGGTCTCGCCGACCTCGGCCTGGAGGTCGTGCTGGTGGAGCGGGAGCCTCGTCTCGGGGGCTGGGTGGCCCGCCTGGGCACCACCTATCCCCACAGTGCGGACGGCGGGGACCTGGTGCTGCGCCTGGACAGGGAGATCCGGCGCCGGGAGGCGATCACCGTGCTCACCGGCGCTGAGCTGATCGCCAAGTCGGGCACCTACGGCGACTACCAGGTCACGATCCGCACCGAAGCGGAACCGATCACCTTCTCCGTCGGGCAGATCATCGTGACCACCGGCTTCGACAGCTACGAGCCCGCCGCCGGCGAGTTCGGCTACGGCATCCCCGGGGTGCTCACCCTGCCGGAGTTCACGTCGCTGCTGAAGGAGGGCGACGGACCGCTCACGTACGAGGGCCGCCCGGTCCGCACCATCGCCTACATCTACTGTGTCGGCAGCCGCGGTGAGGAGCACGCCTACTGCTCCCGCTTCTGCTGCAGCGCCGCGGTCCACAGTGCGCTGCTCGCCGCCGACCGGGGGGAGGAGATCCGCCAGTACCACCTCTACCGCGACCTCCGCACCTACGGCAGAAATGAGGCGATGCTCACCGAGTCGCGGCGCAGGGGCTCGCTCTACCTGAAGTTCGCCGACGACCAGCCACCCTCGGTCAGCCGCGACGGCGACGGCCTGCGGGTGACCGTCCGCGACCTGCTCACCGCTGGCGAGGAGGTCGCCATCGCCGCCGACCTGCTGGTCCTCGTCACCGGCATGTTGGCGCGCAAGAACCCGGAGCTGATCGGCACCCTCAAGCTCCCGATCGGCAGGGACGGGTTCTTCAACGAGATCCACCCCAAGCTGCGGCCGGTCGAAACCGTGGTCGACGGAGTGCTGATCGCGGGCACCTGTCAGGCTCCGAAGACCGTGGCGGAGAGTGTCGCCTCGGGGCTGGCGGCGGTCACCCAGGCGGCGGCCGTGCTCAAGCGCGGCGTCGCCGAGCTCGATCCCCAGGTGGCCGTCGTCAACCCATCGGCCTGCACGGGCTGCGGGGTGTGCGTCGATGCCTGCCCGTTCGGCGCCATCACCCTGGTGGGAGCGGACGGGGCGGCGGTTGAGACGGAGCCGGCCCTCCGCACGGCGGTCATCGACGTCGCCGGCTGCAAGGGCTGCGGCGGCTGCGCCCCCGTCTGCACCGTCGACGCCATCGACCTGCGGGGTTACACCGACGCCCAGGTGCGGGCGATGATCGACGGCCTGCTGGTGGGGGCGGCCCGATGAGCCGCGACCTCCGCGAGGTGATCCGCGAGGAGCCGCTCGTCCGCGGGCGTCTGGTGGAGTTGCTCTTCGACGCGGGGCCCCTC
>PLOF01000074.1 GCA_003142035.1 Candidatus Dormiibacterota bacterium | reverse complement strand
CGGGGCGTGAACCTCGGGTACCGACCGATGAGCCGCCGGCGGCTGGCTGCCTGAGGGGGCGGGCATGCGTATTGCAGCCGGGGTCGGAGGCGTCTCCCCGCGAAGGCGGGCGAGCAGCGTGGGCAGGTCGTCAAGCACCTGGCGGACAAAGATCGGGGTCCCGCTCACCTCGATCTCCCGCTCTCCGTCCTTCAGCCGGACGCTGCTGGAGGTCGGAGCCGGCTCCGAATTCGGCCGGGGAGCCGGCATCGGGGGACGGTAGGGCGGCCGCGGCGGGTAGGACCGATCGTCCGGGGGGCGACGGGGCAGGAATGGGCGATCGGTCACTGACGCTCCTTCAGGATGGGCGATGGCGCGGGCCGGGAGATTCTCCTACTCGGCGGCACCGTCGTCCTTGGGTGTCCGGGTCGAGGTGTGTCCCCTGGCCTTGGGGGTCTTCTTGGTGCCATCTGCCGCGGCCGGGGGCTCCGATGCCTCACCCTCGTCCGGGGCCTGCGAACCGCTGACCGGCAGGGTGATCGGCTCGAGGTCCTCCTCGTCGAGCGGGGGACCAAAGACCAGCTCCGAAAGCTTGGCCTTGAGAGGTGTCTTGGTCACGACGAGGTACACCGCCCCGGCGACACCGGTGAGGACCACGGTCCGGCGAAACCGGCGACGCCACCGCTTCGGCCGCGCGGCCTTGATCCCGGCTTTCGCCGCGGCTTTTGCGGCGCGCCTGCCCTTTGCGGTGATCGGCATGTCGGCAACCTCCTGTGAAAGACGGTCAGCGGCGTCGGCGAGGACCACGGCCGCTCGTTCGGCGGCGCGGCTCAGGGTCTCCGCTGAGCTGTGGGCGGCGCTGCGCAGTGCCGGACTGGCCACGCGCTGGGCTTCACGGGCCACCACCACCGCTCGTTCGGCGAGCTCGGTCACGGTGTCGGCCGCCTTCTCGGCGGCTCGGGTGCCGGTCTCTGCCACCTGTCTCTCGATCACAGCGGACCTGGAGCGCTGCATGGTCCTTCTCCTCGATGGGCGGGTCATGAACGGGGCGGTGGCCGGTCCCAACCGGGGATCCCGACGGCCGGGCGCCGCCATCGCCCCACCAGCGACGCTGCCGTCATTCGACTTCCCGCTTGCTCCAATGCTGACACAGCCGGCACGTCCCGGGCGAAGCCATCGCCCTAACCGCACAACGGGCGTTGCATTGGTCGCCGAAGGCCCGGTCGGTACGCCAACCCCCGCAGCTCGTCAGGCCGCTTGGGCGAGCGCTCTCAGGTGCCGGGGCGCCAGGCTGGTCGCCAGCGGAGCGTCGAGGAACCAGCGGATCCGGGCGGCGGCGATCGGGCCGACCACGCGGCTCAGCTCCTCCTCGGATGCCGCGTACATAGCAGCCAGGTTGGGGAAGGCTGCGGCCAGCCGCAGGAGTGCGTCGCCATCATCGCCAACGATCTGGCGGACGTGGCCCAGCCGCCGGCTCGCCAGCTCTCCCGTCGGTCCGTCGCCGAGGGGTAGCTCCAACTCGATCGTCCCGAGTGCGGCCATGCCCACATGGTAGCGAACTTATGTTCGCATGTCAAACTCCCCCACTTCGGTACCCTGAGCGAGTGCCCCTCTACGAGTACCGCTGCAAAGACTGCACCGCCGTCTACGAGGTGGTGCGTCCGATGGCGCAGCGTGAGCTGGCGGCCGTCTGTCCCCGCTGCGAGAGCCGCGCGAGCATGCCCCTGATCAGCCGTGTGGGGATGCTGGTGGGAGGAAAGGCGGGTGCCTCCGACCGTCCCGGAACCTCGGCCGGAGGTGGGTGTTGTGGTGGTGCGTGCGGCTGCGGGGCGGGCTGACCACCTCACCTCCTCGAGAGCCGGGTGGGGCGCAGGTGGGTCGGGCAGCCAGGTGCGGCGCAGGTAGGCCGCGGCAGTTCCCGCCACGACGGGTCAGCTCCTGCTGGATCGCGCCAGCGGGGCCTTGGCCGCGACGTCCAGCCCCAGGTCGAGCTGGAGCTGGAGCAGATTCTCGATGAAGACGCGGCGATGCTCGGGGTGCACACCGTGGGCCAGGATCGCGGCGCGGTGGACCGGGGCCCCATAGCCCTTGTTGCTGGCCCAGTCGTACACCGGGGCATCCAGGTGGAGGCGGCGCATCAGGGCGTCGCGATGCACCTTGGCGACGATCGAGGCCGCCGAGATCTGCGGCACCAGGTCGTCCCCCCCCACCAGGCAGTGGACGGGGTGGGCGGCATCGATCCGGAGCCGTCCGTCGCAGCAGTAGCCGTCCGCCGTGACCTCGGTGACCAGGCGGCGAAACACTTCCACGTTTGCCCAGCCCAGTCCGTAGCGGTTGATGTCGGCGGTGGTGATCTCCGAGATCGCACAGGCGAGGGCCCGGCGGTGGACCTCCTCCGCCACCACCTCCCGCTGGTGTGCTGTCAGCTTCTTGGAATCTCGCAGCCACGGGTGGCGGAAGCCGCGCGGCAGCACCACCGCGGCAGCCACAAGTGGTCCGGCAAAGGCTCCCCGGCCCACCTCGTCCATGCCGCAGAGTCGGAAACCTCGCCAGTCCTCAACGCCGAAGGTCGTCGTGATATAGGCCGAGAGCCGGAAGCGGGGCACGGCGCCAGTCTACGCACGCCCGGCGCCCCCGAGCCGGGGGCGCCGCGGTGCGCGGATCGGATCGGTCGGCTACCTCCGGCGGGGGTTGCGCGGCCGCTTACGGCCGTAGGCGGCCCCCTCGGCCACCGCGTCGAATGCAGGCAGAGGCCCGGCGCTGGCGCGCGTCACCCCGTCGCCCTGGACAAAGACCTTGCGGTTGCCCACGTCGATCAGGTACGAGACGCTCAGCCCGCCGCCCCCATCAGGGAGCATCGAGACATCCGCCACCGTGCCGACGCGCCGGCTCCCTCCATAGGGGAAGCTGACCCTCGCGCCAATCGCGATAGCGTCGCTCGGGACTCCCGTCACCGTGCCGACGTACGGAAGCAGTCGCTGCAGTAGACGGGCTTGTCACCGCGGGGCTGGAAGGGGACCCGAGCGATCCCACCGCAACCGGCGCAGGTGACCTCGAACATCTGGCGAGGACCGCTGGAGCGTCCGCCGCCACCGCCACCGCCGCCGTAGCCGCCTCCGCCCATCCCGGCCGCTTTACGGGCGGCGCGGCACGAAGGGCAGCGAGAGGGGGGGTTGGTGAGTCCCTTGGACGAGAAGAACTGCTGCTCCCCCTCGGTCCAGATGAAGTCGACACCGCATTCGCGGCAGCGCAGAGTCTGATCGACGGCCAACGCCAGTGCTCCTAAAGTCCGGCGCTGAATCCGTCGCCGGGTTGGTGATACGTGTTGGATACAGTACACGTCCTGCTGGCTTCCGGCTAGTGACGACGCGGTTTCGAGCTGGAGCCTGGTACGATCGACCTCATCTCGGACAGGAGTGGGCCGGCGCCGCGACAGGCGGGCCGGTGGCCGCCGGTGAGATTGGAGGGCCTCCAGATGACCACGCACCACCCCCATGGGCCGCAGAAGCGGCTCTTCACCTCGGAGTCGGTGACGGACGGCCATCCCGACAAGATGGCCGACCAGATCAGTGACGCGGTGCTGGACGGCGTCCTGGCCAAGGACCCCCTGGGTCGGGTCGCCTGTGAGACGGCCCTCTGCACGGGCACGGTCATGGTCTTCGGCGAGATCAGCACCCAGGCCTACGTCGACATCCCGGGCATCGTCCGCCAGACCATCCGCGAGATCGGTTACACCCGGGCCAAGTTCGGCTTCGACTTCGAGACCTGCGGCGTCCTGGTGTCCATCGACGAGCAGTCCCCCGACATCGCCCAGGGGGTCAACACGGGTGGCGCCGGCGACCAGGGGATGATGGTCGGCTTTGCCTGTGACGAGACCCCGGAGCTGATGCCCGCCCCCATCCAGCTGGCCCACCGGCTCGCCCGCCAGCTCTCCACCGCCCGGCGCGACGGGACCCTGCGCTGGGCGCGTCCCGACGGGAAGACCCAGGTGACCGTGGAGTACGACGACGAGGGGCGCCCCCGCCGGGTGGACACGGTGCTGGTGAGCGTCCAGCACTCCAACGATGTCTCCAACGAGCAGATCTTCGCCGACGTCCAGGAACTGGTGGTCAACCCGATCATCCCCGCCGAATGGCTGGATGCCGAGACCAAGCGCTACGTCAACCCCACGGGACGGTTCGTCGTCGGCGGGCCGCAGGGGGATGCCGGACTCACCGGTCGCAAGATCATCGTCGACACCTACGGCGGGTACGCCCGGCATGGTGGTGGCGCGTTCAGTGGCAAGGATCCGACCAAGGTCGATCGCAGCGCGGCGTATGCCGCCCGCTGGGTGGCCAAGAACATCGTGGCCGCCGGCCTCGCCGCCAAGTGCGAGATCCAGGTCGCCTACGCGATCGGCGTTGCCAAGCCCGTGTCGGTGATGATCGAGGCGTTCGGGACAGAGCGCGTGCCGCTCTCCCAGATCGAGGCACTGGTCGACGAGTACTTCGATCTCTCCCCGGTCGGGATCATCAGCGCCCTCCAGCTCCGGCGGCCGATCTACCGCCAGGTCGCGGCCTTCGGCCACTTCGGCCGGAGCGACCTCAACCTTCCCTGGGAGCAGACCGGTCTCGCCGCCGAGCTCGCCTCGGAGGCCGGGGTTGAGCCTCTGAAGGGCGCGGAGAAGGCTGGCTGATGCCGTCCATCCCGAGCGCCCTCCGGGCCTGACCGCCGCATCGCCGCCGTGGGTTACCACGTCATCGTCCTGGCGGGAGGCAGCGGTACACGCCTCTGGCCGCTCTCGCGCGCCGGCGTCCCCAAGCACCTGATGCCCCTGGACGCCTCCGGAGTCACTCTGCTTCGGGCGACCGTCGATCGGATGCTTCCCCTCGCGGACTCGGTCCACGTCGTCACCACGGCCCCGCAGGCCGAGGCCTGCCGCCGGGCACTGGCCGAACTGAGCCTTCCACCGGACGCCGTCATCGCGGAACCGGAGGCGAAAGGCACGGGCCCGGCCCTCGGGCTCGCCACGGCGTGGATCGCCCAGGAGGATCCCGAAGCGCTGATCTCGTCGGTGCACGCCGACAGTCACATCGAGGATGGGGAAGCCTACCGTGCCGCCGTCCTGGCCGCCGCGGGGTGGGCCGCGATCACCGAGGGGCTGGCGACCGTGGGGGTCAGCCCCAGCTACCCGTCCACCGGTCTCGGCTACGTTGCGGTCGACGGGCCCCCGCTTGCCCCGGAGCGATGGCGCTCCCCGAACGGCTCTCGGGCCGGCGCAGCCCAGCGTGTTGCGGCGGCCGCGGTTCCCGCCTTCCGGGCCGCCGGCTTCGTCGAGAAGCCGTCTTTGGAGGTGGCCCAGGGTTACGTGGCGGGTGGCCGCCACCTCTGGAACAGCGGGCTCTTCGCCTGGTCTGCGCCCATCTTCCAGGAGGAGCTGACGGCCGCCGACCCAGGCCTGGCCGTGCGTGTCTCCGAGGTGGCGGCCGCGCGACGCCGGGGCGAGGAGGATCGCGCCAGCTCCCTCTACGGCGACATCCAGCCGGTGGCCGTCGACACCCTGATCTTCGAGCGAACCCGCCGCCTGACCGTCGTCCGGGGCTCCTTCTCCTGGTCCGATCTCGGCAGCTTCGCCGATCTCCACGACACCCGCCTCAACCGCGGCGAGGGTGACGCTGCCGGAAACATCCTCGAGGGGGAGGTCCTCGCTCTCGATGCCGCCGACAGCTTCGTCATCGCCCGTGGCGGTCGCCTGGTGACGGTGGTGGGCGTTCACGGGCTGGCCGTCGTGGACAGCGGCGACGCTCTGCTGGTGATGCCGCTCGATCAGACCCAGCGGGTCAAGGAGGTCGTCGCGCGGCTGAGAGCGGAGGGACGTACCGATCTCCTCTGACGAGCGGCCCCGCCCCAGGCCTCGACGGACACGGCCGGTTTGGTAGGGCAGATGCTCCGCCTCGCGTTGATCACGTCGGTCGGAGCCTCCGACCTCGGTGCGGACGGGGACCTCCTGCTGCCCGAGCTCGGCCGGCGCGGGATCGCCGGGACCCCGGTGGGCTGGGGGGTGGACTTCACGCCCGGCGCTTTTGACGGCGCCGTCATCCGGTCCGCCTCGGACTACGTCGACCACCCTCGCCGTTTCCTCGACTGGTGCGCTGAGACCTCGAACCGGATACCGCTCGCCAACCCGGTCGACGTGCTCGCCTGGAACAGCGACAAGCGCTATCTGCGGGACTTGGAGCGGGCGGGGGTGGCCGTCGTCCCCACGCTCTGGGTTGGGCCCGGGGAAGCCCTGACCGGGATCCGCTGGGAGCGATTCGTCGTCAAGCCCGTGATCTCAGCCGGCGCCCGGGCATCCGCCACCTATGGCCGGTCCGGCCTGCCGGAGGCCCGCCGTCACGTCGACGCCATCACCGCGGGAGGCGTGACCGCCATGGTCCAGCCGCACCTCACCTCCATCGATCGCGAGGGCGAGGTCGGCGTCTATGTCATCGGAGGTGAGGTCAGCCACGCGATTCGCAAGGCCGGCGTGCTGCGGGCCGGGGTGCCGCCCGCCCCGGACCTCTCGCTGGGCCGTCACCAGCAGGTGGCGCCATCCCCGCTCCTGGAGGAGCACGTCCGATTCGCCCGCGCCGTCCTCGACGCGGTTCCGGGCGGTCCGGAGCGGCTCCTCTATGCCCGGGTCGACATGGCCCGTGGGGAGGAGGGCGAACTGCTGCTCCTCGAGCTCGAATGCATCGAGCCCCGCCTCTTCCTGGAGTACGCCCCGGCCCGCGCCGGAGCGGTTGCCAGCGCGTTCGCGGCATGGCTGGAGCGCCATGCCGGTGACGGGCAGCTTCGGAGCTGAGGGCAGGGCTGCGCGCCCACCCCGTGGGGCCTGCCCCTCGGGGCACAATGGCTGACCATGACCTTGCCCATCAACTTCGGCACCGACGGGTGGCGCGCCGTCGTCGCCGATGACTTCACCTACGAGAGGGTCCGCGCCGTCGCCCAGGGGGTGGCCTGGTACCTGGAGGGAGATTCCCGGGGCGTGGTCGTCGGCCACGACACCCGCTTCTCCGCGGAGCTCTTTGCCCGCGAGGTGGCTCGTGTGCTCGCCGCCAACGGACAGAACGTTCTCCTGCTCGACCACCCGGTGCCCACGCCCACCATCACCTGGACGGTCGTCGAGCGGCACCAGGCGGGCGCGGTGGCCGTCACCGCCAGCCACAACCCCGCCGAGTTCAACGGCCTCAAATACAAGCCCGATTACGGCGGTTCCGCCGCTCCCGAGGTGGTGGAACAGCTGGAGAAGCACACGCGCCGGGCCCTCGAGGAGGGAGCCCTCGCCATCCCGTTCGAGGAGGCGCAGGCGAGCGGCAGGGTGCAGATCGTGGACCCGGTCCCGGACTACCTCCGTCAGGTGGGCCGCCTCGTCGATCTGCAGCGGCTGCGCGATGCCGGGCTGCGCATCCTCCACGAGCCGATGTACGGCTCCGGGATGGGCCTGATCCGGGCAGCGGTCGCCGGTGGCAAGACTGCGGTGGCCGAGCTGCACGCGGACCGGAACCCCGGCTTCGGCGGCATGCACCCCGAGCCCATCGGAAAGTACATGCCCGAGGCCATGGCGAAGATGGCGGCGGGGGGATTCGACCTCTGCATCGCCAACGACGGCGACTCGGACCGGGTGGGGATCATCGACGAGACCGGCCGCTTCATCACCCAGCTCGAGGTGATGGCGCTGCTCGCCATGTACCTGCTCGAGAAGCGGGGATTGCGCGGGCATCTGATCCGGTCGCTGACCAGTGGCGTGATGCTGGACAGGCTCGGCGAGCGATTCGGTGTCCCGGTCATCGAGACCCCCGTCGGCTTCAAGTACATCGGTCCCAAGATGATCGAGACCGACGCACTCCTCGCCGGCGAGGAGTCGGGCGGTTTCGCCTTCCGGGGCCACATCCCCGAGCGCGATGGGATCGTCGCCGGTCTCACCATCGCCGAGATGGTCGTCGCCTACGGCATGCCGCTTTCCCGCGTGCTCCAGCATCTCTTTGACCTGGTCGGTCCCCACAGCTACGCCCGGCGCGATGTCCGCTTCGAGCGGGCGGATTACGAAGAGCGCAAGCACCAGGTCGAGGAGCGGATGCGCGTACAGCAACCGAAGGAGATCGCCGGCGTCCCCGTGGTCGGGACCCGTAGCGACGACGGCTTCAAGTTCCTCCTCGCCGACACCAGCTGGGTGTTGGTGCGCATGAGCGGGACTGAGCCGCTGATGAGGGTCTACGCCGAGGCGGCAGTCCCGGAACGGGTCGAGGAGTTGCTCAACGCCATGGAGCAGATGGTGGGGATCGGGGAGCCGCAGCCCGGCGGCGGAGCCCGATGAGCGAGGGGCCGCTTTCGGCCGACATCCAGCCCGCCGGTCACGGACGGGTCGACAAACCCTGGGGATACGAGCTGCGCTGGGCGGTCACCGACCGCTACCTGGGCAAGCTCCTTCACATCGAGGGCGGCCAGGCGCTCTCCCTCCAGTACCACGTCCAGAAGGACGAATCCATCTTTGTGGTCTCGGGCCTTCTGGACCTGGTGCTCGAGAACGCCGACGGCACCCTCGAGACGTACCGTCTCGCCCCCGGTATGAGCGCGCGCGTTCGTTCGGGCCGCCGCCATCGCTTCGTCGCCGTGGAAGGGACCGATCTCTTCGAGGTCTCCTCAGCGGAGATCGACGACGTCGTCAGACTCGAGGATCGATATGGCCGCGAGGGCTCCTCTGCCCCCTGAGCGTCTGAAGAGGGATGGCGGCCACGCGCCTCGGCGCATGGCGGGCGATGCTCCGCCGCGGAGCCGCCGTGCGGCGGGACCACCTGAGGATCGGCTGCGCACGGGTGCCCCCGCGCGGGGTCACGCCTACTATGCCGAACAGGCGCGGCGGGCCCTGGGGATCTCCTCCGAGCCGCGCCTCGCCGAGGTTCCATTCCCGATCATGCACGCGGCGCTCGGGGTGGCGGCCTGTGCGGTTGCGGTCGCACTCCGCCCCGGAGCGGTTGGGCTCTTCGGCTCCGTGGTCGGGGTCACCGCGCTCTGTCTCGTGACTGGGCTGGCCCTCACCGCCTACGATCGTTTCGTCTACCCGCCGGAGCACCGGCCGGAGGTGGAAGCGATCGCCCTCCCTGTGGCGGCCCTCGGCGCCTTCTACCTGGTCCTCGCCGGCACGGTCGACATCCGAACCCGGCTGGTCGCCGCCGCCATCACCGTCGCGGTCTGCGGCGGGTTGCCCCACCTCGGTGGGCTCCGGGCCAGCGGCAGGGAGGGCTGGGGGGCTCGCTTCCTCCGCGACGCCGCTGCCATCGCGGTGCTGGTGCCCGTGCTTCTCGCCTCGGCCAGCGAGAACCTGCCCCTCGGGCTCCGGGTCGCGGTCGCCCTGGTGGGGGTCGGCCTGGTCACCCTCGACGGGCTCCAAACCGAGACGCGCCTCCGTCACACGGCCGCTCTTGCGGCTCTCACCGCCGTCATCGTGACCGGAGCCATGGTCGCGGTCGACTGGGCGGTGGTCACCCCGGGTGTGGCGGCCGCCGTGACCCTCGTGATCTGGTATGGAGTGCGCGGCATGGTGGCTGGCGCCGTCATCCCCCCCCGCCGCCTCTCCAGCGTCGCCGAGCACCTCGCGGTGGTCGCGATTGCGCTCTTTGGCCTCTACTGGGTGACCCGCTGAAATACCGTCACTTGGCGGCGAGGCAAAAAGGGTCTACGTTTTTACCATAGTGACCAGGCTCTTGCCAAGACGCAAACGTCCCGCCGAAACGGGACATCGGGGAGTTCCCGGGGAGCCCCCTGGTGGCGCAGGCTCCTCATATGTCGGGAAGGCCCCTGGCGTGGAGGGGCACCAGGTGACCAGTGGGAGCATCCCGCATCCACGGGCGGGTCGAGCACCCCGGGTCCTTGTCGTCGAGGATCATCGCTACCTGGGCGGTCTCCTCCGCGACGTGCTCCCCCAGGGGGGCTTCGAGGTGAGCCTCGTCACGGACACCAACGGTCTTGAGATGGCCCTCGAGACGTTCGAGCCGGACGTGATCCTCGCCGACTTCCGGCTTCGGGGAGAAGACGGTCTGGATCTCTGCCGCAAGGTCCGCAGCCACGCGCTCTGCGGAGACGTGCCCGTGATCCTCCACACCGCCATCGATCCACGCAACCTGCGGCTCCAGGAGGCGCTGACCCTGCCCGGCGTCACCCTCCTCCTCAAGCCGGCCGACTTCCAAACCATGGTCGCGCTGCTCCGGGAGCAGATCACCCACACACCCGGCGCCGCGGAGATCACCCCCATCCCCAACTAAGACCCGGGCGGGGGTCCGTGGATCACGCCGGGCCGAGTGGCCGT
The DNA here is from genome assembly GCA_003142035.1 of Candidatus Dormiibacterota bacterium. Lineage (GTDB taxonomy): Bacteria > Chloroflexota > Dormibacteria > Aeolococcales > Aeolococcaceae > Changshengia. Next base: position 134,012 of record PLOF01000074.1, on the reverse strand, counting down.
CCCGGTGGCACCCGGCTGAGCCTCAGGCCCTGGCCCGGATCGCCTCGCGCCGGGCGTAGAGCGCCTGGTCGGCGCGGTTGACCAGGGTGGCGGCGGTGTCACCGCTCTCCAGGGAAGCCAATCCGCTGCTCACCGTGCGGCCCGAGGTCCGGTCGCGAACGTGCTGCTCGATGTCGGCGAGGGTCCGCTCCGCCTCTGCGCGGGTGGCATCGGGGAGGATGCAGACGAACTCGTCTCCGCCCCAGCGGATCACGAGGTCATAGGCGCGCAACCGGTCGCGGATGGCAGCCACCACGCCCGCGAGAAGGGTGTCTCCGGCAGCGTGGCCCTCACTGTCATTGATCCGTTTGAGCCCATCGACGTCGATGAAGATCGCGGCCACACCCTTGCCCCCGAAGCGGGCAAAGCGCGCCATCTCCCGGGTCATTGCCTGGAGGCCGGCGCCCCGGCGGAGCGCTCCGGTGAGGTCGTCGACGGCTGCCGCAGCAGAGAGGCGCTGGATCTGGCGAACCAGGGCGCGCAGTCGCTCCAGCCCGGCGGCGATGTCAGTGTCGCTCAGTCCGGAGAGCTGTGCCGCCCGGACCCCGAGTGCCGTCGAGAGAAGCTCACGAGCCAGCTCCGGGCTGACCGGGTCCTCCGCCGTGAGGCGATGGCCTGTCGCCCACCCGACCAGGTCGACCGGGAGGTCGCCGTGATCGTCGGGTGTGGATGCGGGGTCGACCGGGTCAGGCATGGGAGGTACGGTGCTTGGTTGAATTCAAGAATTGACGTGGTCCACGATACGCCGCCGCACTGGGTTGCTAGGCATCCGCTCCCGACCCCCCCCTCATCCCGTCGAAGATGCGATTCATGATCCCACAGGTTCCGGGGTTTTTCACGCGCCGGCCGGCGCGTGCGAGCCCCCTCGCAGCGGCGCGAGGCGGCGGTCGCCACCCCGAGTGTGCTATCCACACCGGCTTGTGGACAACCTTGCCGGTCTCGCCGCCCTCCTGAGCTTCCTGTTTGCGCTTGTCGTCGCCGCCCGGTGGCTGAGGAGCCATCGCCCCTCCTTTGCCTTTTGGACCCTGGGCCTGCTCATCTTCGCCGCGGCGGCGGCTGCCCAATCTCTGGGGGAGACGCAGGGATTCCAGGACCACGTGCTCCTCTTCCGGCTCTTCTACCTCCTGGGAGGAGCCCTCGGCGTGATCTACCTGGCACTCGGCACTCTCTACCTCCTCGTCCCGCGCTGGGTGGCGCACATCAGCGCCCTGGTCGTCGCCGTCCTCACCGCGGTGGTGGCGGTCGACGCCTTCGTCGCCCCAGTCAACGCCGCCAGCCTGGCGACGCCCTGTGGCCTCTTCGGTGGTGCCTTCAGCTCGGTGGCACCCGTCGCGCTCGCCGCAGTCGTCTTCAACATCGTCGGCACCGTGGTCTTCGCCGGCGGCGCTGCCTGGTCAGGGTGGCGTTTCCTCCGCGAGCGCGACCACCTCGACAGAATCGTCTGCAACGTCCTGCTCACCGCCGGAGCCCTGGTGATCGCCGCCGGCTTCAGCGCCGCCAAGATCAGCAACGCCACTGGTCACTGCACGCTCGGTTCCGCGGATTACCTCGGCGGTTACGAGGCCGTCGGGATGGCGGTGATGTTCGCCGGCTTCCTCTCCCTGGGCAGGCTCCGCCTGCGCTCACCGGTGAGGAGTAACCTGCCCCGGGAAGGCGTCAGCGCGCCCTGAGCCGCCGTCGTGTGCCCCACACTGGAGCTTGGTCCGTTGAATCAACCCACTGTCGATAGCCGCCTGTCCATCGCCACCCTCCTCGAGAAGGACCGGGAGCTGATATCGCCGGCCTTCGGCCGGTCGAGCGACCTCGTGGTGGACACTGCCGAGGGAGCGTGGCTGCACACCCTCGACGGAAGGTCGGTGCTCGACTTCACCTGCGGCATCGGGGTCACCAACCTCGGCCACCGCCACCCCGTGGTGATGAGCGCGGTGCGCGAGCAGGTCGACCGGCTCTGGCACGTCTCGGGCACCACCCACCATCCCCAGCTCGTCGCGGCCGCCGAGGCCCTGGTGGGCGTCACCCCCGCCGGCCTCAACTCGGTGTTCTTCGGCAACAGCGGCGCCGAGGCGGTGGAGGCGGCGATCAAGCTGGCCCGCCGTGCCACCGGCCGCAGCGAGATCATCGCCTTCCTCGGCGCTTTCCATGGCAGGACGTACGGTGCGCTGACCCTCACCGCCAGCCGGGCCAAGTACCGGGTGCAGATGGGCCCCTTCCTTCCTGGCGTGCACCACGTCCGCTACCCCTACTGCTTCCGCCTGTGCAGCCACGGCCCCGGGGAGCCCTGCCCGATCGCGGCCGGGGAGGACCTTGACCTCCTCTTCCAGACCGTCGTGCCGCCCGAGTCCGTTGCGGCGATCGTCGTCGAGCCGATCCAGGGCGAGGGCGGCTACGTGGTGCCCCCGGACGGCTTCCTGCGCAAGCTGCGGGAGATCTGCGACACCCACGGCATCCTGCTGGTTGCTGACGAGGTGCAGACGGGCTTCGGCCGCACCGGACGCATGTTTGCGGTCGAGCACGAGGGCGTGGTCCCCGACATCATGTGCGTGGCCAAGGGGTTGGGCAACGGCCTGCCGATCGGAGCGATGGTCGCCAAGGCCTCGGTGATGGCCAAGTGGCACTCGGGTGAGCACGGGACCACCTACGGTGGCAACGCGGTGGCCTGCGCGGCTGCGGTGGCGGTCATCGAGACCCTGCGCAGTGAGCGGCTACCGGAGCGGGCGGCAGTGCTTGGCGAGCGGATTCTGGAGCGGGCCCGCGGCTGGCGTGCGGATCATCCCCGGCTCGGCAACGTGCGCGGGCGCGGACTCATGATCGGCCTCGAGTTCATGGAGGACGGGCGCCCGGCGCCCGAGCTGGTCCAACGGATCATCCACGCCGCCGTGGATCGGAACCTGCTCCTGCTCAGCTGCGGGCTCGACGAAAACGTGATCCGGCTGATCCCCCCGCTCACTCTCACCGACGAGGAGCTGACCCAGGGCCTCGACATCCTGGAAGCCTCGCTGGAGGCCGCCGGAGCATGAACGCACCCTCCCCGCGGGGCGTCTGACCCCGTGGAGGAGCGCTTTCTCGACTCGCCCCGACCGCTGCGCTACCTCATTGGCGGAGATGGACCGCCACTGCTCCTCTGCCACGGGTGGCTGGGTTCCGCGGAGAACTTCCAGACCTGGTTCGAGGACGTCGGGCGGTACCGGACGCTGATCATCCCCGACCTTCCCGGGTCGGGGGAGAGCCCGCCGCTCCCCGGCCGCCACACCTGCGCGGCTCTCGCCCGATCGCTCGAGCCGCTGGTCGAGGCTCTGGGGCTGGAGCGCTTTGACCTCGGCGGTCTCTGCCTCGGTGCGGGGGTCGCCTTCGAGTACCTGGCCAGGTGGCCAGAACGGGTAGACCGTCTGATCCTCCACACCCCGCTGGTGGAACCATCGGTGATTCGGGCCCGGTTCCATCTTCAGGCGGCGGTGATGACCTCCGGACCGGCCTTCCCGGTGATCAGCTGGCTGTCCCACCGCCGTGTGGTGAGCGACCTCTACAAGCGGCTGATGGTGGAGGGTGCCGACGTCGACCCCGGCCAGGCTGAGATGAACTTCCGCAACCAGCAGCGGGCATCCCTTCGCGCTCAGAGGGAGTGGCTGCGGAGCGGCCTCCGCCGTCATGACGCCCCCATCCTCGCCGGGCATCGGGGAGAGAGCCTGGTCATTGTCGCGAGCGACGATCGCCTCCTCCGCCGCGACGCGCTGGAGCACCTGGTGGAGGGGATGCCGCGGGTCCGCTACTCCTGCATCGACGACGCCGGCCATGGGTGGAACGAAGGATTCATCCGCGGCCAGCTCGACGCCATCGCCACCTTCCTTGACGCCGTGGCCTCGCCCGGAGTGACGGCGGCGGCCTGAGCGCTGGGCGTGCCGCAGTGCGGCCGCCGGTCAGGATCCGGGCAGGCTGATCGGGCTCGGTGGAGGGGTGACCGGCGCGATGCCGTTCCAGTTGGAGAAGTCCGCGCGGCCCGCGTTCGACCCGGTGGCCGTAATCCGGACCGGGTAGGCCGGGCCCGAGGTGGCCACCGCCAGCAAGCTGTCGCTGCCGTCGTGGACCAGGACGACCAGCTGGCCGTCGATGGTGGCGGCTCCACCGGCGGTCAGGGAGCCGTGATGGGCCAGCTGGGCCGCGATGTCGGTCACCGAGGTGAGATCGGTGAAGTCGGCGGACTCCGACGAGGGGACCTTCAGCCACCGGTTGGCGAGCAGCGCTGCCTCCACGCTGGAGAGGCCGAAGTCGGTGGCGAGGGCGGCCTCCGGCGCGTCGATGTAGAAGGTGGCCTGGACGGCCAGCACCTGGATGGTGCTCCCGTCCAGCGCAAAGGATCCGGCGAAGTCGCTGCCGTGCACCTTGAAGTCGAAGGTGACCTTCGAGCCCGCGACCGCGACCTCACCCGTCGCCTCGTACCCGCCCACCTTGGCGGTGGCGGATGCGGCTGCCGCATAGATCTGGGCTGGTGTCTCCGTCGCCAGGCCCCCGCTGCCGCAGGCGGCGGTGAGCGCGGCCGCGGTGGCCACCATCCCGGCGATGCCTTGGCGCATGGAGATCGTTCCCTGGCAGGTCCGGCTCGGTGATGGGGAGGTACCTCCCCTCTGGCCACCGTTCGGGGCCGGAAGTGTACAGAGTGCGCTCCAGCGGCGGACGGGCGCTCTCCGAGCCGCTGCGACCGCCGGTAAACTGAATCCAATGCTCGTCTCCCGCTCTCCGGTTCGCCTCCCCTGAGGGCCTTCCTCGCCGTCCCTGTCGGACCGCCCGCGCACGGGCTGCTCGCCGCGCACGTCGAGAAGCTCCGCCCGCGCGTCGCGGGCGTGCGCTGGGTCGACACCGCCACCACCCATATCACGCTGCACTTCTTCGCGGAGCTGGCTCTCGATCGGGTGGACGGGCTCGTCGAGGCGGTTGGCGAGGCTGCCGCGCGGGAGCAGCCGTTTCCGCTCCGGCTTGGCGGCCTGGGCAGCTTCCCCGGGGGGGCGCGGGCGCGGGTGCTCTGGGTCGGGTTGGTCGAGGAATCCACCGCCCTTGCCGGGCTGGCGGCAAATGTCCGCGCTGCGGTGGCGCGGTGTGGGTACGAGGTCGACTCCCGTCCCTTCCGTCCGCACGTGACCCTCGGCCGGCCGACGCCGCGATTCGACCTGGCAGGCTGGCGGAGCGAGGTGGCGGTGCCCGTCGCGCTCCCGGCTTTCACCGCCGACCAGGTCATCCTCTACGAGTCCCGTAACGGCTACCACGTTCGATCGCGGCTCCCGTTCGGGATCGGGGTCGAGCGTCGTCCTGCTGGGACGGGGAGACCGGCCAGATGAGCGACGATCAGCCGCGCTGGCTCCCGCTCTCCGAGCTGCGCCGGCGGCGGAGCTACAAGTGGCGCGCCTATCCCGCCGACGTGATCCCCACCTTCGTCGCCGAGATGGACGTCACCCTGGCCGGCCCGGTGACTCGCGCCCTCGAGGACGCCATCGCGGCGGGTGACACGGGCTATGCCACTTCCGACCCCGAGCTCGTTCAAACCGCGGCGAGCTTTCACCACGCGCGCTTCGGATGGCATGTCGACCCCGCCGACATCCGGGTGATCCCCGACGTCATGGCCGGGGTGAGCGAGCTTTTGCGCCGCGCCGTGCCCCCGGGGAGTGGCGTGGTCATCAACACGCCCGCCTACCCGCCCTTCTTTCACCACATCGGCGAGACGAGATGCCGGGTGGTCGAGGCTCCGCTCGCTCGCGCCGGCAGTGGATGGGTGCTGGACCTCGACGCCGTCGAGGCGGCCTTCACCCAGGGTGCCGCCGTCTATCTCCTCTGCAACCCCCACAACCCGACGGGACTGGTGATGACGGAGGAGGAGCTCCGCAAGATCGCCGAGCTCGCCGAGCGCTTCCGGGTCCTGGTGCTTGCCGACGAGATCCACGCGCCACTCACCCTGGAGGGCGCCCGTCACGTCCCCTTCCTCTCCCTCCCCGAGGCGCAGGCGCGCGGCATCGCCCTGGTCTCCGCCAGCAAGGCGTGGAACCTTCCCGGTCTCAAGTGTGCGCAGCTGATCACGGCCGCTCCGGCCCTCCGCGCCTTGGTCCGCCGCCTGCCCGAGGAGCTCGTCGCTGGCGCCGGCATCCTGGGGGTCATCGCCTCGACCGCCGCCTACCGCGATGGCGGACCCTGGCTCGACCAGCTCCTGGTGCTTCTCGACCGCAACCGCCGCCTCTTCGGTGAGCTCCTGGCGGAACGACTCCCGGGGGTCGGCTACGTCCCGCCCCAGGGCACCTACCTGGCCTGGCTCGACTGCACGCGGCTGGAGTTGGGCGGAGAGCCTGCCAAGGTGTTCCTGAAGAAGGGTCGGGTCGCCCTGCGGCGGGGCTCGGATTTCGGCTCCGTCGGCACCGGGTGGGTGCGGGCCACCATTGCCACCGCCCCCGAGATCCTCGTCGAGATCGTGGGGCGGATGCGGGCGGCCGCCGGATAGAGGAGACGACATGGGCTGGATCCCCGTCCCGCGTTCTGGAACCTTGCACGCCCTGATCGGAGGTGGCGCGGTGAACGGGATCTCGGTCGTCCGTCTTCGACCATCTGACTGGGCCGCATACCGCCAGATCCGCCTGGCGGCGCTCGCCGACGCTCCGAGCGCCTTCGGATCGACGGTCGCCGATGAGGAGGGGATGACGCCGGCCGACTTGCAGACGCGGCTCATCCGGAGGTCCACCTTCGCCGCCAGCGCCTCGGACGGTCTGGTCGGCACTGCGGCCGGGACCCCCGGTGACGTGGCGGGCCACGCCGACCTTGTCGGGATGTGGGTGCACCCCGACTGGCGCCGACAGGGGATCGGCGGCCTGCTGGTGCGCGCGGTCATCGACTGGGCCACGGCGTCACCGTTTCGGGCGATCGATCTCTGGGTCACGGTGGGCAACGACGCCGCCGAGGCACTCTACGCCCGCCTCGGCTTTGTCCGCACCGGCGCCACTCAGCCGGTGCGCGAGGACGACCCCACCCTGCTCGAGTTGGAGATGACCCGGCCGCTCTGACGCGGCGCTCGCCCACCCCCTGGCCCCGCTCCAGGTGGTTTGGGACAATAAAGTCCTTAACCGGGTTCAGAAGGGAGGGGGGCTCCCGTTGTCCGGAATCAGCCCCTACCGCACCCGCGGCTCGGGCAGCTCGGTGTCGATCTCGTACTGCTCCAGAGCGGCGGCGACCTCGTGGCGGGGGATCTCCCCGGCGCGGGCCAATCCATCCAGCACCGCGACCGTGACGTGCTCGGCGTCGGTCTCGAAGTGGCGCCGCAGCGCCTGCCGCGTATCGCTCCGGCCGAAGCCGTCGGTCCCCAGGGGGATGAACTCCTGGTGGACGAATCTGGCCACCTGGTCGGACACCGCCTTGACGTAGTCGGTGACGGCGACGATCGGTCCCGGACGCTCGCCCAGTTGCTCCGCGATGTGCGAGATGCGCGGCTCCTGCTCCGGGTGCAGCCGGTTCCACCGCTCCACCTCGAGGGCGTCGTTGCGGAGCTGCTGGTAGCTGGTGACGCTCCATACGTCGGCGGCGACGTCGTTGTTCTCGGCCAGGCGCTCCTGGGCGGTGAGCGCTGCCGCCACCGCCGGTCCGCTGGCGAGGATGGTGGCCCGGTGCTTCTTCTCGACCGGCGCTGGCCGCAGCAGGTAGAGGCCGCGCAGGATGGCGTCATCGACGCCGTCCGGCTTGGGCGGCTGGACGATGTTCTCGTTGTAGAGGGTGAGGTAGTAGAGGGCGTCGCCGTCGTTGCGGCACATCCGCTGGATACCCTCACGGAGGATCACCGCCAGCTCGTAGGCGTAAGCGGGGTCGTAGACGCGCACGTGGGGGAGGACCGAGAAGAGGAGCGGCGAGTGGCCGTCCTGGTGCTGCAGGCCCTCGCCGTTCAGGGTGGTGCGCCCCGCCGTCCCGCCGAGCATGAAGCCGCGTCCGCGGGAGTCGGCGAAGGCCCAGATCAGGTCGCCGACCCGCTGGTAGCCGAACATCGAGTAGTAGATGTAGAAGGGGATCATCGGCTCGCCGAAGGTCGAGTAGGCGGTGCCGGCGGCGGTGAAGGAGCCCATCGCGCCCGACTCGGTGATGCCCTCCTCGAGCATCTGCCCGTCCTTCGCCTCGCTGTAGCTGAGCACCATCTCGGCGTCGACCGGCTCGTACTGCTGGCCGTGGGCCGCGTAGATCTTGACCTCGCGGAAGAGCGCGTCCATGCCGAAGGTGCGCGCCTCGTCGGGGATGATGGGGACGATCCGACGCCCGATGCTCTTGTCGCGGAGGAGGTTGCGGAGGATGGCGGTGAAGGCGGCGGTGGTCGACGCGGCCCGGCCTCCCGACCCCTTGAACGAGTCGTCCCAGGCGCCGTCATCCGGACCGTCCAGCTTCTTGGAGACCACGTTCCGCCGCGGCACCGGCCCGCCCAGGGCGAGCCGCCGGCTCATCAGGTACTCGACCTCGGGTGACTTTGGCCCGGGGTGGTAGTAGGGGGGCAGGCCCTCGGAGAGTTGCTTGTCGGTGATGGGCAGCTGGATGCGGTCGCGGAACGCCCGCAGCTCGGTTTCGGTGAACTTCTTGAGCTGGTGGGTGGCGTTGCGCCCCTCGAACTGCTGGCCGAGGGTCCAGCCCTTGATGGTGTGGGCGAGGATGACGGTGGGGATCTCCTTCTGCTCCACTGCCAGCTTGTAGGCGGAGTAGAGCTTCCGGTAGTCGTGGCCGCCGCGCCGCAGCCGGGGCAGGTCCTCGTCGGAGAGATGAGCCACCAGCTTGCGGAGCCGTGGGTCGGGCCCAAAGAAGTGCTCGCGGATGTAGGCGCCGGATTCGACAGCGTACTTCTGGAACTGCCCGTCGTTGGTGGTGTTCATCTGATTGACCAGGACGCCGTCGGCATCCTGGGCGAGCAGCGGATCCCACTCCCTGCCCCAGATCACCTTGATGACGTTCCAGCCGGCGCCGCGGAAGATCGACTCCAGCTCCTGGATGACCTTGCTGTTGCCCCGGACCGGACCGTCGAGGCGCTGCAGGTTGCAGGAGATGACGAAGGTGAGGTTGTCGAGACCCTCGCGCGCTGCGAGCGAGAGAGCGCCGATCGCCTCCGGCTCATCGCACTCACCGTCGCCGAGGAAGGCCCAGACCCGCGACTCCGACGTGTCGACCAGCTGCCGGTTGTAGAGGTAGCGATTGAATCGTGCTTGGTAGATCGCGTTGAGGGGCCCGATGCCCATGGAGACCGTTGGGAACTCCCAGAACTCGGGCAGAAGCCGCGGGTGCGGATACGAGCTGAGGCCGCGTCCCGCCGTCTCGCGGCGGAAGTGGTCGAGCTGGTCCTTGCTGAGCCGGCCCTCGAGGAAGGCGCGGGAGTAGATGCCCGGAGCCGCGTGCCCCTGATAGAAGACCTGGTCGCCCGGCCTGCCGTCGTCCTTGCCCCGGAAGAAGTGGTTGAAGCCGACCTCGTAGAGGGACGCCGACGAGGCGTAGGTCGAGAGGTGGCCACCGATGCCGTCGAACTTCTTGTTGGCCCGGGCCACCATGACCGCCGCGTTCCAGCGGACGATCCGGCGGATGCGGCGCTCCATCGCCTCGTCGCCGGGGAACCAGGGCTCCTCCTCGGGCGGGATGGTGTTGATGAAGGCGCTCTGGACCATCGCCGGGATGCCGACCTGAAGGCGCTTGGCCCGGGCCAGCAGCTTGCCGATGACGTACCGGGCACGGCTCGCGCCCTCTGTGGCGACCAGGTTGTCGAGTGATTCCAGCCACTCTGCGGTCTCGTCGGGATCGGCGTCGGGGAGCTGCTGGAGAAAGGCGTCGAAGGTCATAAGTCCTCGCTGAGAGGGGGCTTCCTGACCACCCCCTCCCAAGAGCCTACTCGACTTGGCGTCGACCAGGACGCCGTCCAGCCCGGGGCTAGGAGCGCGCGGATCGGGCCTTGACGTGGACGCGTGGCCGTCCCGGGTTGGCCTCGAAGCCCACCCCGCGCTCGCGCGCCGCCTGCGCCGTTTTCCCCGCCTTGTGGAGCAGCTCGACCGCCGACTCCGCGGCGCCGGAGTTGACCGCGATGCCGACGTAAGCCTGGAGCGAGACCGGGACATCGCTCTCGAGGACAAACGGCATGCTCAGCGCCCCCACCAGCCGCTCGGCGACGAGGCCGGCGTCCGCCGCGCTGTCGAGGTCGTCGAGGAGGGCACCCAGCTGGTCCTCGCGCAGACGGGCGAGGCTGTCGGCCGAGCGGACCAGGTGCTGGAGCCGCTTGGCGACCTGCACCATCAGCCGGTCGGCGGCATCATCCCCCATCCCCTGCTTGACGGCCGTGATGGAACCGGCCAGGTCGATGACCATGACCGCGACCGGATGGACGTGCCGCGACCGCCGGTGGAGGGCGTGCTCCACCCGATCGTGAAAGAGCATCCGGCTCGGGAGGTTGGTGAGGGGATCGCGGAAGGACGTGGCTGCGAAGATCTCCGGGTCGTCCTGGCCGGGGGTGACACCGCTGATCAGCTGTCCGTACTCGAGGCGGGCCAGAGCGAGCGCGGCATGGGATGCGAGCTCCGCGATGGCGGTCGCCTGGACCGCGGGGAGGGGCACGGCGCCGAGCACCGACAGCTCCCCGAGAAGGGTGCCGCCGGCCCGGAGCGGGAGGCGGAGGAGGGTCTCCTCGTCGGGGTCCTGGGCGAGGATCAGGTGCCAGCCGCCGGGGCTCGAGGAGGCGACCCGGACCGGGCTGCCCGGCGCCAGCGTGGTGGCCGCCGTCCGGATGGCAGCGGCCACCTCCGCCTCGCTGGCCGAGCGCACCAGCTGGAGCGCCGCCTCGGAGAGCGCGTCGGCCCACTCCGTCCCCCTCTCGGGGATGCAGTCCAGGTCGGAGGCGTCGACCACGGTCAGCGGGACACGCCGGTTCAGGGAGGTGACCTCACGTTGCATCCTCGTAGGCTAAACGCACTACACGGGTCAGACGCATCGACATCATTCCCCTGTCATGGGTCGTGGTCGTTCTTCGAACAGCCCGTGAAGAGGGCGCGGTAATCCGAACCGAAGTGTCACCGGGTTGCCCCACGCGGCAGGCCGTCGCTGGGCTGCCTTAGCCCTGCTGGTACCATCGCCAGACCCATGGACCAGGCGTTGCCGGCGGCGTCCCCACTCCTCGACGGCCGTGCCGACATCGCGGCGGCGGCCGGCGCCCTTGCCGAGCGTCTGCCTGCGCGGCTCGCCCCCTTCGCCCAGATCGCCTACAACTACCTGTGGTCCTGGGACCCGGATGCCGAGGATCTCTTCCAGGCCATCGATCCCCAGCGCTGGGAGCTCTGCAACGGCAATCCGATCCGCCTCCTCACCGAGACCTCCTCGAAGGCGCTGCAGCGGGCGGTCGGCGATGACCTGCTGATCGGCCGCGCCGAGGCGATGCTGGGCCGGCTCACCGCCGAGCTGGCCCGTCCGCCGCTGGCGAGCCGGGCGTCCGAGAGGCATCCCGTCGCCTTCCTCTGCGCCGAGTTCGGGATCCACCGCTCGTTGCCCATCTACGCCGGGGGGCTGGGGGTGCTGGCCGGGGACATCCTCAAGGAGGCCTCCGACCTGGCCCTCCCCATGGTCGGGGTCGGCCTCCTCTATCGAGAGGGGTACTTCCTGCAGCGCACCGATGGGAGCGGGTACCAGCACGAGTACTGGCGGCCGGTGGACCCCGAGCGTCTCCCCGCCGCCCTGGTGCTCGGGCCGGACGGCACCCCGCTCACCGTCCCGGTGCCCCTCCGTGGCCGCGAGGTGGTGGTCCAGGTCTGGCGCGTGGAGGTGGGCCGGACCCCGCTCTATCTCCTCGACGCCGAACGGCCGGAGAACGGGCGGGTCGACCGCTGGATCACCGGCCGGCTGTACGTCGCCGACCGGGCGATTCGTCTCGCCCAGTACGCGCTGCTCGGGATCGGCTCCGTGCGGGCTCTGCGCGCGATGGGGATCGACCCCTGCATCGTCCACCTCAACGAGGGACATGGCGGGCTGGCCCCCCTGGAGCTGGCCCGCACCGAGATGCTCGCCGGGCACGACCGCTCGACCGCCTTCGCGCTGGCCCGCGAGAGAACGGTCTTCACCACCCACACCCCGGTGGCCGCGGGCAACGAGGGGTATGACGTCTCAGAGGTCCAATCAGTCCTCGGTGACTATCCCTCCCAGGTCGGCCTCGACGACGCCGGCTTCCTCCAGCTGGGACGGACCCAACCGGACAACCCGCACGAGCCCTTCGTCATGACCCCACTCGGGATCAAAATGAGCCGGTTCGCCAACGGGGTCAGCCGGCGCCATGGCGAGGTGGCGCGCCAGATGTGGCAGCCACTCTTCCCCGAGCGCCCCGCCGACACCGTCCCCATCAGCCACGTCACCAACGGTGTTCACCTCCCCACCTGGATGGGCACTCCGATGCGCCGCCTGCTGGACCGGTACCTCGGCGAGGGGTGGGTCGGGCGGGCCTCCGACCCCAGGACGTGGAAGGCGGTCGAGGGGATCCCCGACGAGGAGCTGTGGGAGGTGCGCAACACCCAGCGCGCCGCGCTCGTCGAGATGGCCCGCGACCGGACCATCGCCAACCGCCTCGACCGCAGCGACCCTCGCGAGTACGTGGAGGCGGCGGAGCGAGGCCTGACCGAGCACGCGCTCACCATCGGCTTCGCCCGCCGTCTCGCCACCTACAAGCGGCTCTACCTGCTCTTCACCGACCCCCAGCGGCTCCGCGACGTGCTCGACGGCTCGACCCTTCCGGTCCAGTTCCTGGTGGCCGGCAAGGCCCACCCCAGCGATGAGGAGGGCAAGCGCTCCCCACAGGGGCTCTTTGCCCTCAAGAACGATCCCCGTTCGGCCGAGCGGATCTCCTTCCTGGACAACTACGACCTCGCCATCGCGCTCCAGATGGTCGGCGGCTGCGACCTCTGGATCAATCTGCCCCGCCCGCCGCTGGAGGCGAGCGGCACCAGCGGGATGAAGGCCGCCATGAACGGCGGCCTCAACCTCTCCACCCTGGACGGCTGGTGGGTGGAGGGATTCGACGGCACCAACGGCTGGGGGTTGCCCGGCGATGTCGCCTTCGACACCCACGTCCAGGACCAGCGCGATGCCTCCGTCTTCTTCGACGTCCTCCAGAACGAGGTCGTGCCCCTCTTCTACGACCGCGGCGCGGACGGCGTCCCCCACGGCTGGATCGCCATGGTCAAGCGCTCGCTGATGAGCATCGGCCCCCAGTTCTCGGCGACGCGGATGCTCCTCGACTACATCGACGACGCGTACGACCTTGTCTAGGTTGGCCGGCTCGCAACCACCCGCTTGAGCAGCAGCGGCTCGAGTACGGCCGCCTCGACCGGCTCACCGAAGAGGTTCCCCTGGGCGAGGTCGCAGTGCCGCTTGCGGAGCTGGTCCAGCTGGCTGGAGGACTCCACCCCCTCCGCCACCACCTGCAGCCCCATGACATGGGCGAGGTCCAGGATGGTGTCGACCAAGGTGGTCCGTCCCGTGTCGTTGTGCAGTTCCCCGATGACCGACCGGTCGATCTTGAGGCGCTCGAAGGGCAGGCTGCGAAGGCGGCCCAGCGCCGAGTAGCCGGTGCCGAAGTCGTCGATCGCCAGGTGCACCCCGAGCTCCTTCAACTGCGCCAGCACCTCCTGGACGCTGGATGTCTCGACGACGGCAGCGCTCTCGGTGACCTCCAGTTCCAGCTGATCCGGCGCCAGCCCGGTCGTCGCGAGAATGCGCGTCACGCCGGGCACCAGGTCGCGTGAGGTGAGGTCGTTCCCCGAGAGGTTGACGGCCAGGCGGAGGTTCGGGACCCCGGCTTCGTTCCACCCCCGGACCTGCCGGCACGCGCGCTCCATGACGTACAGGTCCAGCTCCGTGGCCGCGCCGATCTCCTCGGCCAGGGGAACGAAGACAGCCGGTCCGAGCCGGCCTTGCGACGGGTGCTGCCACCGTGCCAGCGCCTCGACCCCGACGATGTCATCGGTGCGCAGATCGACGATCGGCTGGTAGTCGACGGTCACGTCGCCGGCCGTGAGCGCGGCGCGGAGGTCCTCGCCGAGCTGCAGCCGCTCCAGCCGCCCGGCGCGCATCGCGGGCTCGAAGACCCGGTAGCTGTTCTTGCCGTCCCGCTTTGCGAAGTACATCGCCAGGTCGGCATCGATCAGCAGCGTGCCGGCGTTCCCGTCGCGCGATGACGCCACCCCGAGGCTCGCACTCGGCTGTACCTCCCGCCCCTCGAGGACGACGGGGAGGGCCAGTGCGCCCAGGATGCGCTGGGCGGCGATCACCGCCTCGCGCGGCTTCGTGTTCTCCAAGAGGATGGCGAACTCGTCGCCGCCGACGCGGGCGACGGTGTCCTCGGGGCGCACGGAGGCAACCAACCTCCGCGCCACCGCGATCAGAAGCGCGTCACCGGCCTGGTGGCCGAGGCTGTCGTTGACGCCCTTGAAGTCGTCGAGGTCGATGAAAAGGACGCTGAGTGCGCCGCGACCCCGCCCGTCCGACGCGGTGCGCTCCAGACGCCCGATGAAGAGGGTTCGATTGGCCAGCGAGGTGAGGCCGTCGTGGAGGGCCTGGCGGCTCAGGCGCTCCTCATACTCGTGGCGCTCGCTGACGTCGTTCAGGTTGACGACCACCCCTTGCACCGCCGGGTCGTTCAGGTGGTTGGTGAGCCTCACCCAGATGTGGCGCCACTCGCCATCTCGGCGACGCATCCGCACCTCCACCTCGGAGGTTGTGCCCGCGCCGCCGGTCGTGGTCCGCTGCCAGCAGCGGTGCACCGTCTCCTGGTCTCCAGGGTGGATGCGCGCCTGCAGCATCGAGGTGTCGCTGGAGGTGTCCATGTAGTCAGTGCGGAAGGACGGGGTGGAGAAGACCACCTGCTCGCGGGCATCGATGATCAGGATGTTGTCGCTGGCCTTCTCCACCAGAGCCATCAGCCGTCCCTCGCGCTGGAGGATGGTGTTCCGCTGCTCGAGCAGCTCGTCCGCCATGACGTTGAAGCCGCGCACCACCTCCCCGACCTCGTCGTCCAGGTCGATGTCGACGCGATGAGCGAGGTCACCGCTGGCGAGGCGCTGGGAGGCGTCGCGCAGGAGGGAGAGGGGCGGGAGGATCGAGCGGGTCAGCCGGCGGGAGGTCCAGAACGCCCACAGCACGCCGACGAGGAGCGCGGCCAGGATGGCGGCCTCCCAGGCCGTCTGATCATTCTGCTGTTCCTTCTGGATCGAGACCACTTCGGCGCGGCTGGCCTGGAGTGCGCTCTGGAGCTGCGAGGAGACGTCCGAGATGACGTAGCTGAAATAGAAGGCGACCGAGCTGGTGACGAGGGCGGTGTTGATGGCGGTGGGCAGCGTCTCGACCTCGTTCCGGGCGATCAGGGAGGCTTCCCATGCCTTCTTGGCGCCGGCCAGACCCGGACGCTCGCCGGCGCCGAGCGTCGGCAATGCGGCCAGGCGTACCAGTGCGCTCTCGACCGCACCCTCGCGCGTCCGCATGGCGGAGAGCTGATCGATCTGCCCCGTGGCCATGAAGGCCATACCGTCCAGCGCGACGTCCTGGACCTGCACCTGCAGGGCCTGGATCTGGGCCGAATCGTCGCTCTGCGCCGTCAGCACCGAGGTCGCGTGGACGCTGACCACGGCCCCCACCGCGCCCACCGCCCCCACGGCGACGAGGGGGATGACGAGCATGAGCGTGGCGACGCGGAACCGCGTCTGGAGATGCTGCGGCAGACGCCAGAACGGAGGGAAACCCATGACCATACCCACGATGGGGCCTGGGGTGATGAACGCCGTGAACGATCTGAGTCATATCCATGACCCTCAATCGGGGCTCCTGAAGCGTTTGCCGTGATCCTTACCCATCGCCGGCGGCTTTCGCGCCGATCAGCCCAGGGGGGCGGCAACCTCCAAGAGCTGGCGGACCCCATGCCCCGGGCCCTCCGGATCGCGGAAGACCGAGGTGCCCGCCACCAGCACCGTGGCACCGGCGCCGGCGCAGAGGGCGGCGTTGCCGGTGTCCACGCCCCCATCGACCTCCAGCTCGACCGCCACGCCCTGGGCGTCGATCTCGCGGCGCAGCTCGGCGACCTTGGCCAGGGCGCGGGGGATCAGGGACTGTCCACCAAAGCCGGGGTCCACGGTCATCACCAGGGCCAGGTCCATGACCTCCAGGACGTCGTAGAGGCTCTGTGCCGGGGTGCTCACGTTGACCGCCCCGCCGGCCCGGCAGCCGAGGGCCCGGATGTTCACGAGCGTCCGGTGCAGGTGCGGGCACGCCTCCCAGTGCACGGTCATGGCGTCGGCGCCTGCCTCGGCGAAGGTGCGCAGGTGCCGGTCCGGTTCCTGGACCATCAGATGGACCTCGAAGGGGAGATCCGTCTCCCCACGGAGCGCCCGCAGGGTGTCGGTTCCGAAGGTGAAGTTGGGCACGAAGGCTCCGTCCATCACGTCGATGTGGAGGCGGTCGGCGCCAGCCCCCTCCAGGGCGTGCACCGCCTCGGCGAGCCGTCCGAAGTCGGCGGCGAGCAGCGAGGGGGCGATCACCACACCGTTGAGGCATCGCGGCCACGTGCGGGGCATGGCCGCAGAGTACGCGAACCGGCGTGCCAGGTGGGCACTCCCGAGATGGTTGCGGTGCTCCGGGCCGTGGCCGGCGCCCCGCCCTTCCAGGGACGACGTGATCGGGGGCGGCGCTAACATCCCCCGGGGAAGGCGTCTCGGTCCTGCACGGGGCCCCGCACCCCGCGCACAGCGGCCGCTGAGATGCCTACCTGGAGACAGCCGAGCATGGGTAACCAGCCCTTTGACCCCGCGCAGCTGGGCGGCGTCCCGCCGCAGCCCGGGCAGTTTCCGGGCTCTCCCGCCCCGGGGGCGGACTGGGCACCTCCCGGCTGGGGATCACAGGGCGCGCCGGGCGCCACGCCGCCCGGGTGGGGGGCACCGGGTGCCCCCGGCGCGATGCCCCCGGGGTGGGGTGCGCCGCCGCCACCCGCCCCCTCGGGTGGGCCTGGCTCGTCGGGATGGTCGGGCCAGTATCCGCCCCCCGGCGTGCCGTCGGGCAACCGGGCGGGGAAGTTCATCGCGGTGCTCCTGGGCGTGGTCCTGATCGCTGCCGCGGTTGGCATCCCCGTCTTTCTCGTCACCCGGCAGAGCCCTGCGGCCCAGGCGTCCAGCCTCTACAAGAAGTCCATGAAGGTTGCCGGGAATTCGGCTGGGTTTCACTACGTATCGACCTGGACCGGCGGCGGGGAGCCCGTGACGACCTATGCCGGCAACGCCGGGCAGAACGACGGCACCCAGGTGATCATCGAGCCGACCGACTACGGGAACGAGCAGTACGATCTGCTGCTGGCTCCGGATCAGACCTTGTATTTCGAGGGCAATGCCCCCGCGCTCGAGGACGAGTTGGGCGTCTCGGTGAGCACGGCGCCCGGACTTGCCGGGCACTGGGTCTCGGTCCAGCCCGCCGACGGGCCGTACGAGGCAGAACAGGCAGGCATGACGGTGGCGTCCGAATTGGGGATCACCGGGTTCGTCGCAACCTCGACCGAGCAGGTGACCGGCGCCGCGGGAGCCAAGCTGACCCGGATCACCGGCACGATGCCCGCCTCCGACTACTCCTCGGGCGCGACGGTTCGGGTGGACATCTCCCCCAACTCCGACCTCCCCGCCTCCATCGTCATGTCCTTCAGCGACGGCACTGTGAACACCATGACGTTCACCGGGTGGGGAACGGCACCCTCGGTACCCGTCCCCGCCGGTGCGGTGGCTTGGTCCACGCTGACCACCTCCACGCCACCCGACGGGTACGGCAGCGCCGAGACCCCCACCCCGGGACCCACCCCGACGCCCAGCGCTTCCGGGGTCGGCTCCGCCGCCTGATCGCTCCGGCTCCGGGCGAATGATCCCTCCGGGGGCCGCGCCAATTCAGATGCTGGCTGCCGCCACCCTGTCCATGAACCAGCGCAGCTCACCGTCCGGAGGTCGGACTCCGGCGGCGGGGACGCTCCCCTCTGCCACACCCCGGAGTGCCTCCCCCTTGGTGGGGCCGGTCACTAGGAAGGCGACGTGGGCGGCGGCGTTGAGCACCGGGTAGGTGACGGTGATGCGGTCAAAGGGGGCGTAGTCGGCCCGGCTACGAACCGCCCAGCGGTCGCGCACCTGGAGCGCCGGATCACCGGGGAAGAGCGAGGCGGTGTGCCCGTTGTCCCCCAGCCCGAGAAGGACGCAGTCCAGCCGCGGCGCTGACCCGGAAACGGCGGACTGACAAGTTGATGCCAGCATGGACGAATACTCAGCGGCCGCCGCGTCCAGGTCGGCCCGCTCCGCCTCCATCCGGTGGATGAGCTCGGGCCTGACCGGCACCAGGTCGAGTAGCGCCTCCCGCGCCATCCGGCAGTTGCTGGCCGGGTCGTCCGGAGGGCAGGCCCGCTCGTCGCCGAAGTACACCTCCCATCGCCCCCAGTCCATCCGCTCGCGGTGAGGCGGCGTTGCCAGCACCTGATAGAGAGTCCGTGGCGTGCTGCCTCCGGCGAGCGCGATCCGGAAGCGGTCGCGCCGGGTGAGTGTCTCCTCGGCGATGCCGACGAGCCAGGCCGCGGCTGCCGCAGCCACCTCGGCAGGACCGTCGACTGCGGTCACCGTCCCTGGCAACACGGCGCCGCCGCTCACCGCGATCTCACGGGCGGCGCCACTCCCGGCCGTCCCGGCGCATGAAGTCGTCGGCCGCGGCGGGGCCCCAGGTCCCGGCTTCGTAGTTGGGGCAGTCGATGCGATCCGGGGGGTGGGCGCGCCAGCCGTCGAGGATCGCGGTGCACACCCGCCAGGCTTCCTCCACCTCGTCCACCCGGGCAAAGAGGGTGGCGTCGCCGAGCAGGCAGTCGAGGAGCAGTCGCTCGTAGGCGTCGGGGGAGGCGCGCTGGAAGCTGGAGCCGTAGAAGAAGTCCATGTTGACGCTCTCGATCCGCATCGACTGGCCGGGCACCTTGGCCCCGAAGCGGAGGGTGATCCCCTCGTCCGGCTGGATGCGCAGGAGCAGCTGGTTGGGGGCGATGCCGTCGGGTGGCGGCATGCCTCCCGGCATGGCCCGGTGGCCCGCGAAGGGGGAGTGGGGCACACGCCGGAATTGGATCGCGATCTCCGTCGCCCGGCTGGGCAGGTGCTTGCCGGTGCGCAGGTAGAAGGGGGTTCCCGCCCATCGCCAGTTGTCGATGTCCAGCTTCATGGCGACGAAGGTCTCGCGCAGCGACTCCGGGTCAACCCCCGGCTCGTCGCGATAGCCGGGTACGGGCGTGCCGTCCACGGAACCTGCCGCATACTGACCGCGAATCGTGTGCAGCAGCGCGTCATCGGGGTGGATCGGCCGGATCGCGCGCAGCAGCTTGACCTTCTCGTCGCGCACCGTCTCGGCCTCGAAGTTGCTGGGTGGCTCCATCCCGATGATGGCGGCGAGCTGCATCACGTGGTTCTGGATGATGTCGCGGAGCGCGCCGGTCTCCTCGTAGTAGGAGCCGCGTCCCTCCACCCCGAGGGTCTCGGCGACCGTGATCTGGATGTGGTCGATGTAGCGCCGGTTCCAGATCGGCTCGAAGATGCCGTTGGCGAAGCGGAAGACGAGGATGTTCTGGACCGTCTCCTTGCCCAGGTAGTGGTCGATCCGGAAGATCTGGGGTTCCTCGAAGGCGGAGTGCAGCGCGGCGTTGAGCTCCCGGGCGGTGGCGAAATTGCGCCCAAAGGGCTTCTCGACCACCATCCGGCGGAAGCCGCCGCCCTCCTCCTCGCGGCTCATCCCTTCGCGCTGCAAACGCTCTGCGAGCGGGGCAAAGCCGCTCGGCGGGACCGCGAAATAGTAGATGCGGTTCCCCGCCGTCCCTCGCTCACGGTCGGCGGTCTCCAGGGCCAGTTTGACCCCGTCAAGGCCGCCGTCCCGGTCCGAGAAGGAGGCGTAGTGCAGCCCCTCGGCGAAGCGGCTCCAGACCTTCTCGTCCAGTCGCAGCCGGGCGAATCGCGTGACGGCGTCGCGCATGGCGGCGCGAAACTGATCGTCGCTCAGCTGGCTGCGCCCCGCGCCGATCACCGTGAAATGCTCGGGGAGGAGGTCGTCGACGGCCAGCGCGTAGAGGGCGGGCACCAGCTTGCGCTTGGTCAGGTCGCCGGTCGCGCCGAAGATCACCAGCGCCGCGGGGGGCGGCGCCGGCAGGTGCACCGGCCCCGCGGGCGGCTCCTCGGTCACCGCCGCGTCGACGGTCCGGAGGATCTCGCCGTTTTTTGTCGCCATCAGCGCTCCATCATCGGCGGCGCGGTGGTCAGGGCGCCGATGATGGAGTGGCGTGGTGCAGTGACCGGGCCAGCTGTTCCAGCCGGCTGTCCAGGTTGCCCGCGAAATGCAGACGGATCACCCGGCGGCCGTGGTCACGCAGCGATCGCAGATCGCCCGCGGCCTGGGCGCGCTTGAGCACCGAGAAGGTGAACGGCTTGCCGGGGATGGTGGCATCGACGGTGTCGTCGCTGGTCACCTGGATGAAGATGCCGGTGTTGGGGCCGCCCTTGTGGAGCTGCCCCGTGGAGTGCAGGAACCGCGGGCCGAAGCCCATGGTGGTGGCCACCCGGTAGCGATCTCGGATCGCGGTGCGGAACTCCTCCAGCGCGCCCTCGTTGGCGCTGTTGGGGTCGACGTACGCCATGATCGCGACGTAGTCACCCGCATGCGCCTCGCCGAGATGAGCGAGCAGCGCCTGCTCCACCGAGGCCGCGGGGCTCCCTCCGTAGACGGTCACTCCGTCGCTGGAGGCGGCGGGTGCCTCCTCGGGCAGGCTCCCACTCTTCTCGTAGGCCGCCAGCACGCTGCCCGTGTTGTCCTTCGACTCCTTGACGTTGGGTTCGTCGAAGGGGTCGATCTGGAGCGATACCGCCGCCACTGCGGTGGCGAACTCCCAGCGGAAGAACTCGGCGCCCAGGTCGTAGGCGTCCCGCAGCTCGAGTGTCACCACCGGAAGCCCGGCCGCGGCCAGAGCCTCATCCGGCATGTCCACCTGGGAGGGTTCGTCGCCGAGCCGGAGCAGGACGAAGAGTCGATCGTCGCCGTAGACGCCAGGCTTGCCCACCGGCTCCTCGCCGATGGGGATGTAGCCCTTGCCCTCCTTGCCGGTGGACTCGGCGATCAGCTGCTCCGCCCAGAGAGAGAAGCCGGCGATCTGGGGTGGTGTGAGGATGGTGACCTTGTCGTGGCCGGCTGCATGGGCGAGCTTCAGCGCGCTGCCCAGCGCCAGGCCCCAGTTCTGCTCGGGCGGTGTGGTCGGCCCGCAGGCGGCACGCATGGCGATGGCGCGGTCGAGGAGCAGCTCGACGTCCAGGCCCATCACCGCCGCCGGAACCAAGCCAAAGAGGGAGAGGGCCGAATAGCGGCCCCCGATGTCGCCCGGGTTCTCGAAGAGGCGCCGGAAGTGCCGCTCGGTGGCGAGCTGGGCAAGCGGGGTGCCGGGGTCGGTGATGGCGATGAAGCTATGACCGGGCTCGGCGACGCCGGAGGCGGTGACCGCCTCCCAGAAGTGAGCGAGGTGAGAGGACGTCTCGAGTGTCGTCCCCGATTTGCTGGCGACCAAGAAGAGGGTGCGCTGGAGGTCGAGGTGCCGCTCCAGGTTGACGATCGCCTCGGGGTCGGTGGTGTCCAGGACGTGAAGGACGGGGTGTCCGGCGGCGCTGCCGAAGGAGGTGCGCAGGACCTCCGGGCAGAGGCTGGAGCCGCCCATGCCGAGGAGGACGGCGTCGCCGAAGCCGGCCTGCTGCACCTCGGTCGCCAGCGCGGTCAGCTCCGCCACCCGTCCGCGCATGGCGAGCGGGACGTCGAGCCAGCCCAGCCGGTTGCCGATGACCGCGGCGTGGGCGGCGTCGGCCGGCTTCCAGAGGTCGGGGTCCCGGTTCCAGATGCGCTCCACGACCCCGGCGCGGTGGGCCTCGGCGACCAGCTTGGCGAGGTCGGGCCCCCCGACGGCGAGATGAGCCCTCATCTCTTCGCGGTCCCGGCTCGGAGGCTCTCGAGCTTCTCNNACCTTGTCGATGCTGATGCCGGCGGACTCCAGTCGCCTGATCACCTGCTGCGCATGGTCGAGGTCGTCGCGCACGGTGTCGCCGGCGACGGTGCCGTGGTCCCGGAAGGCCTCGATGGTCGAGGGTGGCATGGTGTCGACGGTGTCCGGGCCGATCAGCGCCTCGGCATAGATCACATCCCGGTACTTCGGGTTCTTGGCGCTGGTGCTTGCCCACAGCGGCCGCTGAAGCGGAGCACCGGTCTCGCGCAGCGCGGCGAACTCCTCGCCCCGGAAGTGCCTTTCGAAGGCTGCGTAGGCCAGGCGGGCGTTGGCGATCGCCGCCGTGCCGTGCAGGCTCTCGAGCTCCGCGGCGTCACCGCCGGCCTCGAGCCGCCCGTCGAGGAGGGGGTCCACGGCGGTGTCCACCCGGCTCACGAAGAACGAGGCGACCGAGTGGACGTCCAGCGATTGACCCGCGGTGTGGCGCCTCTGCAGCCCGCCGATGTAGGCGGCGATCACCTTCTCGTAGGCCTCGAGGGCAAAGATCAGGGTCACGTTGACGTTGACCCCGGCGGCGATCAGCTCCAGAACGGCGGGGATGCCCTCGGGCGTCGCCGGGACCTTCACCATCAGGTTTGGCCGGTCGACCCGGTGCCAGTATTCCTTGGCGGTCCGGACGCTTCCGGCGGTGTCATGTGAGAGGGGAGGGGGCAGCTCGAGGCTGACGTAGCCGTCGGCGCCCCCGGTGCGCTCGTACACCGGGCGCATCGTGTCGGCCGCGTGCTGGATGTCACGTATGGCGAGCCGCAGGAAGACCTCGTTGGGGTCGTTGACCCCCTGGCCGAGCAGCTCATGGATCTGCTCGTCGTAGTCGATGCCGTCGGCGATGGCCTTCTCGAAGATGGTCGGGTTGCTCGTCAAGCCGGTGACGTTGTCCTCGGCGACCAGCCGGGTCAGCTCGGAGCCGACCACCAGCTCGCGGCTGATGTAGTCGAGCCACACCGACTGGCCGCGCTCGGCCAGCAGCTGGAGCGGGTTGGGGGTGGGCATCGGTATCACTGGCCTCCTGCGCTGGTGGTGGCGGCGTGGCGAGCCGCCCTGACGATCGCGTCGGCGTCGATCCCCTCGGCGGCCAGCAGATCGGCGGTCTTGCCGCTTCCCGGCACGTCGCGGACTGCCAGATGGAGGATCCGAGGCGGGTGGTCGCCCGCCAGCGCCTCCATGACCGCAGCCCCGAGGCCGCCCTCAGGGTAGTGGTCCTCGACGACCACCAGGGTCCCACCGCAGTCTCGGGCGGCCTCGGCCAGCACGTCGACGGCGATCGGCTTGACCGAGTAGCAGTCGATCACCCGGACGTGGATACCCTCCGCCGCCAGCTGGTCGGCGGCGGCCAGGGCGCTGTGCAGCGTGACCCCGGCCGCGACCACCGCCGCCTTGTCCTCGTCGCTGCGCCGCAGCACCTTGGCGCCGCCGATCGGGAAGGCCTCGGCGTTGTCGTAGATCACCGGATAGGCGTTGCGGGTGGTCCGGAGGTAGACGATCCCGGTGCGGTCGGCCATCTCGGCCACCAGCTTGACGGTGCTCACTGCGTCGGAGGGGTAGAGGACCGTCGATCCCTGGACGGCCCGCAACGACGCCAGGTCCTCGAGTGCCATCTGGGAGGGCCCGTCGGCGCCGATCTCGCTACCCGCGTGGGACCCGACCAGCCGGAGGTTGGCCCGGGAGATCGCCGCCATCCGGATGAAGTCGTAGGCCCGCGAGAAAAAGGCGGCGAAGGTCGAAACGAAGGGCACATAGCCGCGCACCTGGAGGCCGACTGCCGCCGACACCAGCTGCTGCTCGGCGATGTACATCTCGAAGAAGCGATCCGGGAACGCCTTCTTGAACTGGTCGGCGTGGGTCGAGTTGCTCACCTCGGCGTCCAGGGCGACCACCTCCGGGCGGGCGCCGAGTGCGACCAGCCCGTCCCCGTACGCCTTGCGGGTCGCGACCTTGTCCCCCAGGGCGTAGCTGGGGAGCGTGACCTCAACCGCCTGGGGCCGGATCGCCGGCGTGCCCCGTTCGGGCTTGCGCACCTCGATGCGGAGATCGTGCAGCTCGCCGAGCTGGTCGATGGCCCGCACCGCCATGTCCGGGGGCAGGGCCACGCCATGCCACCCATCCTTGTTCTCGATCTCCGAGAACCCCTTGCCCTTGATCGTCTTGGCCAGGATCACCGTCGGCCGGCCGACCGTCTCCCGGGCGTCGACGTAGGCGCCGTCGATCTCCTCCAGGTTGTGGCCGTCGATGACCAGGGCGCGGCAGCCGAACGCCTCGACCCGGCGGCGGTAGGTCTCCAGGTCCCAGCCGAACTCGGTCTCGCCGCGCTGGCCGAGGCGGTTCACATCCGCGATCACGGTCAGGTTGTCCAGCTGGTAATGGGCTGCCTTGTCAAGCGCTTCCCAGATCGACCCCTCGGCCAGCTCGCTGTCGCCGCAGAGCACCCAGACCCGGTAGGGGAGTCGGTCGAGGTACTTGCCGGCGAGAGCGACCCCCACTCCGATCGGGAGGCCCTGTCCGAGCGATCCGGTGGCGACGTCCACCCAGGGGATGACCGGGGTGGGGTGGCCCTGGAGCCGGGAGCCCAGCGTCCGGTAGGTCATCAGCTCGGCGTCGTCGACCACACCGCAGGCCACGTAGAGGGCGTAGAGGAGGGGAGAGGCGTGGCCCTTGGAGAAGATCAGATGGTCATTGGTCGGGAGCTTGGGGTGGGCGAAGTCGTAGCGGAGGTGCCGGCCGGCGAGGACCGCGATCAGATCGGCGGCGGACATGCTGGAGGTGGGATGGCCCGAGCCGGCCCGGGTGCTGGCGCGGATGCCGTCGATCCGGAGCTGCTGCGCCACCTCGTGCAGGGTCTCCAAGTCCACTGGAGCCGCTGGTTGTCCGGTCGCCGCCATCTGTGGTCCTCCTGGAAGGGCGCGGTCGGGGGCTCGAAAGACGTGCGGCCGCTTCGGATTGAATGATGAACGGAGTGGAGGCTCGCCCGTCTGAGGCGAAGGGACCCGGGCAGGGTTGGGGTCGGATCGGCCCGGCGAGGCCCCGCCCCCCGGGGGGGACACCGGTCGTGGGGCTGCCGCGCCCGCTTGGCGCGGCCACGCCGCTGGTAACATCGAGGAACCGTGCGCCCATAGCTCAGTCTGGATAGAGCGTCTGACTACGGATCAGAAGGCCGGGGGTTCAAATCCTCCTGGGCGTACCACTCCTCTTCCTTGGCGGCTGGCTGCGTTCGAGTTGGTCGGGTTGGCCGGGTCGGAGGGTTTGCGTGCGCCGAGAGCCCGCAGCAGGGACTCGTCGAGTTCGGCCAGGTTGGCCAGGACGAGGTCAGCCTTCCTGTAGCGGGGGTCGCCGGCGAGCAGCGGGTCGGGGACGGCGATGCAGCGCATCCCGGCCGCCTTCGCTGCCTGCACCCCGCTCGGCGAGTCCTCGATCGCCAGGCAGCGCCGAGGGCTCGTGCTCAGGCGTCGGGCCGCGGTGAGGTAGACGTCGGGCGCGGGCTTGCCCCTCACCTCATCGATGGCCGAGCAGCGCACCTCGATGCTGGTCAAGCCCAGTCGCTCGCACACCACGTCGATCATCCGTCGCGGTGACGACGAGGCGATGGCGAGACGGAGGTCCAGAAGCCGGAGCAGATCCAACGTCTGGATCACTCCGGCCATCGGCTCGCCCTCTGCCCTCACCCACGTCGCCACCCGGTCGATGATCTGATCGGCCACCGCGGCATCGCTCAACTGATCCATTTCACCGCCCCGGCCGGGCTGCCGTCGCCTCCAGATGGGCACGACCTCGTCGATGGTCCGGCCGATCGAGCCCAGGAGCTCTGCCTCGGTCAGCTCGATGCCCAGCTCAGTGAACACGGCGACTTCCGCCACGCGCCACACCGGTTCGGTATCGATGAGCAGGCCGTCCATGTCGAGGACGACCGCCTCGATCGGGGGTCGGCTCAAACGGGGCCGGCAGCCGAGGCGCGGATCTCTCGAGCCGTCTCCATCATCGCGCGAGCCCGGGCGGGATCCACGGCGTTCCAGGTGATGCCATCCACCTTGAGGCTGGTGCCAACGATCACGCCGTCCGCGATGGCCAGGATCTCGGCCAGCCGTTCGGCCTGGACCCCAGTGTTGGCGAACACCGGCGTCCGCGGGACCGCCTCCTTCGCCGCGCGCAGGTCGCTCATGGCGAAGGGGACACCCGCCTCGGGGCCGCTGATGAGGATGGCGTCGACGCCCAGGAAGCTGGCGCTCTTGGCCCGTTGCGCCACGGTGCGGGTGCCGATCGAGCTGCTGAACTCGGGCGTGATGTTGTCGAACATGGCGACGTCCGAGGCGCCGATCTGATCGCGATAGGCGGCGAGCTCGCCCAGCGCCGGGGCGATCAAGCCCATGTCGCTCTCGTAGACGCCGGTGAACACCTCGCGGACAAAGGTCGCGCCGGTGGCGCGAGCCAGCGCCAGGCTGGCTCTGGCATCCCAGAGGATGTTGACCCCAAAGGGAACGTGGATGGACGGTCGCAGCTCGCCGATCACGGATGCCATTGCCGACGGGATCTCCGGACCGACCACGAGCTGATAGGGGATGTCGGCCTCATTGCAGAAGAGCAGGGCGTCGACGCCGGCTTCCTGCAACACCTCGAGGTCGCGCCCGAGCACGTCGACCAGGTGCTGGCGTCCCGCTTCCCGATCGTGCTGCGGGCGGCCGGGCAGGCCAGGGAAGTGCAGCATGGCGATAACCGGTTTGGGCGTTCCGAACCTCTGCTCCAGCGACATGGTCATGACAAACTCCTCCAGTGATCAGAGTGCGCCGCGCGCCCTCACGAAGTCGATAACTGCACGGTTCCACGGCGCCGGGTTTTCCCAGAAGGCGGCGTGGCCACCTGGAACGACGCTCCAGGTCGCGTCGGGAAGCGATGCGCACAGGCTCCGGGAAAGCGCCTCCCTGATGATGATGTCGTCCCGCGCGGCGATCACGAGCGCCGGCGTGGTTATCGCCGTCACTCTGGCGCGCGCCTCGTGGTCGACGAGCGCCGCGGTCTGGGCCGCGAAGGCCGCCGCTGGCTGGGTGCTCTTCTGGGCCTCCCTGATGAGCTCCTCGACCCTCCCCGGATGCCGCTCGTAGAAGGCCGGGCTGTAGATCCAGGGTGCCTGCTGGCGCATCATCACGGCCATTCCCGCCGCCTCTGCGACGACGGCCCAGCTTTCGAAGGCGGCGCGCGCGAATGGGTCGGGCGCCGCGTAGGTGTTGGCGAGCACCAGGGAGCGGAGGTCGTTGCCGTGGGCGATCGCATACTCCTGCGCGATCACCCCACCCAGCGAGACGCCCGCGAGATGGAAGGGCGGCAGCTTGAGCTCGGTGACGAGGACGTTCAGATCACCGGCCATCTCGGCGCCGCTGTACGGACCGGGGGGCTGACTCGAGAACCCCACACCCCGATTGTCGAAACTGACCACTCGCAGGCCGGCGTTCACGAAGTCGTCGATCTGGTTGGCCCACGCCTCCAGGTCGTCCCCCACCCCGTTGACCAGGACCAGGGTCTCCGGGCCCTCCCCATGGATCCGGTAGTGAATGCGCGCCGAAGTCGCGTTGACCGAGCCGTCGATCATTGGAGACCTCGCCGCTGCAGGGCGTCCTTCCAGAGCTCGACGGACGCACGCAGCCCCTCCATCACCTGCCCGTCATCCTCCTCCCAGGCGGGGATGATCTCGAGGATCAGGAGCACGTCCTCGGCACCTGAGGCCGTCAGGGTGTCGAGCACGCGGCCGGGTTCGATGCGGCCGGTCGCATTGCGCTCCGGGGTGAAGGGCCAGTGATGGTCGCCGAGGGCGTCGGACTGCTGGAGCTGAACCTCGACGAGGCGGCTGCCGAAGTGCTGGAGCCAGGCATACGGGTCTCGCTCGTCACCCTCCGTCCCCGCGACGCACTGGTGTCCGACGTCCAGGCAGAGCCGCACCGGCACATGGGCCGCGCCCCCCTCGGTGAGCAGTTCCTCGACGCCGTCCATGGTCGCCGGCTCCCGCAGACTGACCAAGTTCTCGATCAGGAAGTGGCTGAGTCCCACGTCCCGGGCGTGACCGGAGATCTCGATGAGGGCGCGCCGCAGGTCGGACCAGCGCGCCGACCGCCGGGTCGGGTCTTTCCAGTCGGGCACGCTCATGGTGCCGACGTGGCCGCCGGTCGCCTCGGCGCCGAGCTGGGCGGTGACGTCGATCACCATCCGGTACCAGCGCAGCGCCGCGTCGCGCCGCTCGGGGTCGGGGTGCATGAGCAGGTTGAGACCGTAGGCGGTCAGGCCGGTGAAGGTGGTCTCGGCGCGTAGCCCGTGCTTCTCCAGCGCTGCCCGGGTCCGCTCCACGGACAGCGCTCGCTCTGCCGGCGTGTCCAAGCCCTCGACCAGGTCGAGGGAGAGCTCGACGAGGTTGAGGTCCAGCTCGTCCCGCACCACCTGGGCCCAATCCTCGGGACGCGGCCAGCGCTTGAGAGCGAAGCAGTTGTTGATGCCGAGCCGGGCGCGCACCTCAGTCCTCCGCCCGATGGTGGATGCGCACCACCGGGGAGCCGATCAGAGCCCGATAGCGCGCGTAGATCTCGTCGTAACGCTCACGGTTCTGGCTATCCGGCTCCACCCGGGAGCCGGGTCGAAAGCCCGCGGCCGTTGCCGCATCGGCGTCCCGGTACACGCCGGTACCGATCCCGGCCAGCATGGCCGCGCCGGCGGCGGTCGCGTCGCCGGCCACGCGGATGACCGGAACCCCGAGCACGTCGGCTTTGATCTGGTTCCAGGAGTCGAGTCTGGCGCCGCCCCCCGAGACGCGCAGCTCGGTGAGCGGGGTCGAGGCGCGGCCCAGGGTCTCGAGGCGGGCCCGGATCCCGAAGGCGACCCCCTCCAGGACTGCGCGTCCCCAGGCACGGTGGTCGTGGCGGAGCGAGAGCCCGGTCACCGCTCCGCGGAGCTCCGGGTCGTCGCGCTCCCCGTCACCCAGCACCGGAGCGAAGAGCAGGCCGTCGGCGCCCGGCGGCATGGCCGCGGCATCGCGGTCGAGGCGCGCGTACCCACTGTCCCGTAGGCGCCGCCCCGGACCGCTGTAGGCGAGCTGGACCACCCAGTCAAGGGCCTCGCCGGTGGTGTTGATCCCCACCTCGGTGAGGTAGCCACGCTCCTCCACCGCGCTGGGGTAGTGGGTGACATCGACGTCCTCGAGGGGCTCGGCGACCACCGAGTTGAGGCAGGTCGAGCTGCCCGCCATCTCGCTCACCGGCCCCGGCGCGGTGACCCCGGCCCCGACGGCGCAGGCGATGCTGTCGCCCGCCCCGGCGACCACCGGCACCGCGGTCAAGAGTCCCAGACGGCGCGCCAGCGCGGGTCGGAGGTGACCGGTCACGCTCCAGGAGGGGCGCATCGAGGGCAGCAGGTCGGGGTCCAGGTCGAGGTTGGCCAGCAGGCCGGTGGCCCAGCAACGCCCCCTCAGGTCGAGGAGCCCGGTCGCCGCCGCCATGGTCCAGTCGGTGCCCACCTCCCCGGTGAGCGCGAGGACGACGCAGTCGGTCGGCTGGAGGAACCGCCGGGTTCGGGCGAAGACCTCTGGCTCGTGGGCCCGGAGCCAGAGGATCTTGGCAGCGGTATGGAAGGCGGCGGGCACGTGGCCGGTGAGGGCGTGGAGCGCGGCGGTGCCGAAGCACTCGCACATCCATGCCGCCTCCGCGGTCGCCCGATTGTCCCGATAGATGATCCCGGGGCGGAGGGGCAGGCCCCCACCGTCCACGGGGACGACGCTCGGGCACTGGCCGGTGACGCCGATGCCGTGGATGCGGCTGCGCGGCCCCAACTGGCGCACCAGCCCGGCCAGGGCGGAGACCGAGGCGCTCTGCCAGCGGCGAGCGTCCTGCTCCGCCCATCCCTCCTTGGGCAATGAGGTCGGGTAGGCGCGGCGCACCTCCGCGATCGGTGCGCCGGAGATGTCGAAGGCGGAGGCGCGCGCGCCAGAGGTCCCGACGTCGATGGCGACGAGCACCTCTCGGCTCGGCGCGGTCGCGCCGAGCGCGAGCGTGGTGTGGGGAGTCATGGCTGGGCCTCGGCTATCCGCGGACCAGCTGCGCGCTCACCTTGTCGCGGTCGAGGGTGATCAACGCGCCCATGAGCGCACCGGTGGTGTAGTCGCTGCCGGGGTTGAGGACCACGGTCTTGCGCTCTCCCAGACGGCGGATGCCCGAGGCTTCGTGGATGTGGCCGTGCAGGCCGAGCAGCGGCTTGCGCTCGAGCTCGATCTCGCGCACCGCGGTACTCCCCACCGACGCGTATTGCACCTGGCCCAGGCTTGCCTGGACCCGCAGGTTCACATCCAGCGCGGGCGCCTCGTCGAGCTGGGTCCCGAAGGGGGGCGCGTGGAGGTTGAAGACGGCCCGCTCCGGGTTCTGGAGCTGGTCGGCCATGGACTTGTAGACGGCGGCAAGCTGCTGCTCGTCCTGCTCGCGGAAGGTGTGCCACGGGGTGGTGTTGGCGTATCCCCAGCTGATCATCTCGTGCTGGTCGTCGATCCAGACCACCTTTCCTTCGGCGTGGACGCCCCAGGGGGCGCGATCGACCAGCTCGCCCAGCTCCACCGGGTCGTCGTTGCCGAGCATCATGTAGAGGGGCAGCTCCAGGGGGCGCAGCCTCTCATCGGCGAGGTTGAGCCAGTCGGTGAGGCGCTCGCGCATCAGGCGCAGAAAGAGGTCATCGAGGGTCCCCTCGGCCTCCATGGCCTCCAGCTCGCCCGGCTCGGCGCGGTAGGGGTAGTAGCCGTGGTCCGCGATCAGCCGCTCCAACTCCACGAGCTCGGGCCCGTCCTGCACCTTGTAGGGAGTGCCGACGAAGTTGCACTCCCAGATGCCGCCGGGACCGCGGACGATGGACTGGATCGCCTTGCCCGCCAAGTCGCCGCCCAGTACCAGCACGGTGGGCTCGTACACTCGGGCCGCGTTGATGAACTTGCGGAAGCAGAGGCTCGACCCGTGCAGGTCGCTGACGAAGTAGATGAGCGTCTTCTTGGCCATCAGTGGACCTGGGCGGCCTCCCGCGCACTGCCCGCCGCCTCCATGAACCGAGCCGCCCGCGACCTGTCGACCTCATTCCAGGTGACTCCGT
Organism: Candidatus Dormiibacterota bacterium; assembly: GCA_003142035.1. Taxonomy (GTDB): domain Bacteria; phylum Chloroflexota; class Dormibacteria; order Aeolococcales; family Aeolococcaceae; genus Changshengia. The sequence continues at coordinate 102,805 of PLOF01000074.1, read as the reverse complement.
CACGCTTCAGGTGAGTGCCGACGATCGCGCCGTCGGCAGCGGCGAGGATTGACCCCACCGTGTCCGTGGTCACGCCCGTGTTGGCGAGTACGGGGGTCTGGGGAACCGCGGCCTTGGCAGCGCGGAGCTGGTCAACGTCGGTGGCCGTTCCGGTGAGCGGACCGCTGATCAGCAGGACATCGACGCCGAGATAGACCGCGCTCCGGGCACGTTGGGGGATGGTGCGGTGCCCCAGGGGGCTCGCGAACTCCGGGGTGATGTTGCTGAAGAGCGCCACCGAACCCGCGCCGATGTTGGCGCGGTAGTTGGCGATGGAACCGTAGTCCGGCTGCATGATCCCCAGGTCGCTCTCGTAGACACCGGTGAAGACCTCGCGGACAAAGCAGGCGCCGGTTGCCCGCGCCACTGCCAGGCTGGCGACAGGGTCCCAGACCAGGTCGACCCCAAACGGCCGCCGGATCGTGCTCCTCACCTCACCGATCACGGCCGCCATCGCCGCGGCTGCCTCGGCGCCGACCCGCAGTTGGTAGGGAAGGTCGGCCTCGTTGCAGAAGAGGAGCCCGTCGACCCCCGCCGCCTGAAGGGTCTCGACGTCGCGGGCGACGGCATCGACGATGGGTCGCATGCCAGCCTCCCTATCGTGGCCGGGCCGGCCGGGCAGAGCGGCGAGGTGGACCATCGCCACGATCGGCTTGTCGACCCCGAAGAGGTCGAGGAGCAGCGAGCTCATCGCGCGTCCTGAGCCGCGGCGCCGCCCACTCCGGCGGTATCGCCCGGAGCCCGGTGGGCCGGTGATTCCGGTGGCACCGTGACCACCTCCACCCCGCCGCGCTCGATCCGCTCAACCTCGGCGGTGTCGGCGCTCGGATCGGTCACGATCACCGAGACGCGCTCGATGGGCGCGACCGTGCTCATGGCCACGTCGCCGAACTTTGACCCGTCGGCGACGACCATGATCCGTTCGGTGTGCTCCAGAGCTGCCCGGATGACCTCGGCCTCGCCGTCGTCCAGGTCGGTGATGCCGCGGTGGGCGGTCACCCCCGCGGCCCCGATCACCGCGATGTCCGTGTTGTAACGCTGCACCCCCTCGACGGCCGAGGCGCCGACGCAACTCAGTTCGTCCTGGCGGACCAGGCCGCCGGCGATGATCACTCGGATCCGACGCGTGCCCAGCATGCTGGCCACCGCCAGGGAGGGGGTTACCACCACCAGATCCCCGCCGGGGGTGATGGCCCGCGCGAACTGCTCGACGGTCGAGCCGACCCCCACGAACATCACCCGGACCCCTGCGGTCAACTGGGCGGCCCGGCGGGCGATCTGCACCTTCGCCTGGGCGTTGTGGAGCATGCGGGCGTTCTGGCCCACCTCGAAGGCTCCGACGGCGCGAACGACCCGAGTGGTCGCACCCCCGTACGTCCGGCGGACGAAGCCGTCCCGTTCGAGGCGGCGGAGATCCCGGCGGATGGTCATCTCGGAGACCTGGAACTCGCGGGCGAGGCCGCTGACCTCCACCGCCTGGTCCGCCGCCGCCCGCTCCAGCAGCTTCAGACGCCGCTCGACCGCCAGCACCTCTTCCTCCTGATCTGTCCGTTCGTGAGCTTCAGAATGTCCGGTGATGTCTTCAAGCTTGACAATTCTGTTCGGTTGTGTTCGACTCTAGCTCGCTCCAGCGCAGGTGTCAAGCGCTGGGAATTTCGGTCCAGTCGATGGAGGGTTGCCATGGCGACAGAGAGCCGGCCGGGGAGTCGGCTGTTCGTGCGCAACAGCACGGGGTTGGTGCGCTCCGCCTCAGCGCTGGATGCCACCATCTTCAACGCGGTCATCTCGGCACCCATCGGCTCCACCCTGGCCTGGTCGATCTTCTTCACCCTGGTCGCCTTCCCGGGGGCCGATCCGGTCGGAGTGCTGCTCATCACCTTGGTCCTCAACATCCCGGTGTTGATCATGTTCGCCCTGCTCGGGGCGAGCATGCCGAGGGTCGGAGGTGACTACGTCTGGGTGAGCCGCGTTCTGACCCCACCCTTGGCACTGATATCCAACCTCTGCATGATCATGGGCGGCCTGCTCGGCGCGGCCTACTTCGCGAAGTTCTTCGCGGTCTTTGCCCTGGGGCCGGCCCTGGTCGCGTTCGGGAGCCTGAGCACCAACAGCCAGTTGATCAGCTGGGGATCCTCGTTTGAGACCAACACCAGCTGGATCCTGGGTGCCTCGCTCTTCATGGTGGCGCTGGTGACGGTCATCCTCATCCGCGGGACCAAGGCGACCTTCCGCTGGCAGAACTGGACCTTCCTGATCGGCATGGTCGGAATGATCGTGGCCTTCGTGTGCCTCGGTCTCGCCAGCCAGCACGGCTTCTTCGCCAACTTCAACGCCCTGAACAAGAGCTTCGGCGGCGGGACCGTCCAGCAGGTGATCGCCGGCGCGGGCGCCACCCACGCGGCCCCCAACCTGGGCAACATGAACGCCACCATCCCGGCCCTCTTCTCGATCGAGGGTTTCATGATGTGGAACTTCTGGTCGGTCTACATGTCCGGGGAGTTGAAGAGCGCCTCCAACCGACGCCGCCAGCTGTCGGTCATGTTCGGCGCGCTGGCATTCGACGTCGCGCTGCTCTGCATCGGCGCGCTGCTCCTCTTCCGGATCGCCGGATACAACTTCGTGTTCGCGCTCAACGCCGCCCCGCACAGCTACGCGATCCCCTCCGGGCCCTTCTACTCCTTCCTGGCGGCGCTTGCCTTCAACACCCCGATCCTCACGGTGATCATCCTGGGATGCTTCCTCTTCTGGAGCCTGCCCTCGATGATCGCCAACACCTTCATGCCCATCCGGTCGTTCTTCGCCTGGTCCTTCGACCGGCTGATGCCGGAGGGGCTGGCCCGTGTCAACGAGCGCACCCACTCACCGGTCACCGCGATCCTGGTCGCCAACCTGATCATCGCGGCGCTGACCGTCTGGAGTGTGTATTCCAACGTCTTCCAGTTGGTGCTCGGGTTGATCGTGCTGGCCGGATGCCTGGCGGTGGTGATCGTCGGCGTGGCCGCCATCGCCCTGCCCTTCCGCCGACCCGAGCTCTACAAGGCCTCGCCCGCCAACGTCAAGTTCCTGGGCATCCCGGTCCTCTTCATCGTCGCTCCGCTCTCGATCATCATCTTCGTCGGGCTGGCGGTGGTCTCCACCCGCTACCCGGCGCTGGTCATGAACGGCAACAGCGCCGACTGGTGGTGGATCCCGGCCTGGTTCGCCGGCCTCATCGTGGGCGGTGGCCTCCTCTACTATGTGCCCAAGTTCATCCGCGCCCGTCAGGGCATCAACGTCAGCTTCGTGTACAAGGAACTGCCGCCTGAGTAATCGGGCGGTTCCACTCTGGGTCAGGGCGGCCGGTGAAGCACCGGCCGCCCTGTCACATCTCATTCAGGGCTCAGCACCGGCACATGCAAGAGAACGCAAACCACATCCTGCCTGACATTCGAGATGAGGCGAGGCGCCTCACGACCTCGGTCCTGGACGCCGGTCTCCACGCCCGTTTGCTGGGAGGCCTGGCCGTCTGGTTGCGCTGCCCGAGCGTGCGTAGCGGCCCCTTCGCGCGCTCATATCAGGACATGGACTTCGCCATCGCCAAGGGCGCCGGCTCGGTGTTCAAGGCGTTCCTCACCTCCGAGGGCTATCTGGGCGACCCGTTCTTCAACGGCCTCCACGGCGACACCCGCCTCTACTTCCAGGCGCCGGACAGCCGGTGGTCCATCGACGTCGTCATCGACGAGTTGACCATGTCCCACAAGCTCGACCTCCGGGGGCGCCTCGAGGGCCCGTTGCCGACGCTCACCCTCGCCGACCTGCTGCTCAGCAAGCTGCAGGTCTGGGAGATCAACCGAAAGGATCTCGGGGACGCGCTGTGCCTGCTCGCCGACCACGGCGTGAGTGACGACGATTCGGATGCGGAGGCGGTGAGCCTCCCCCGCCTCCGCAAGTTGCTGGGCAGCGACTGGGGCTTCTGCCACACCACCGAGCGGAACCTGGGCAGGCTGGGCGAGTTGTGGGCCGAGTCGCCACTTCCCGGCGCCTCTTTCGACGTCGGAGAGCAGATCACGACCATCCGCGTGGCCATCGACGAGGCCCCCAAGACCATGGCCTGGCGGATGCGGAGCCGCGTTGGCGAGCGCGTTCGCTGGTACGAGGTGCCCGAGGAGGTCGGGCACTGACCGGCTCGCGCCCCCGGCCGCCTCAGGAGCTGGGCGGCCGTCCGCGGTGGCTCACTCAGCGCCGGCCGCGATCGTCCTGCGGATGAGCGACATCGGCTGCGCGGGGGTCGGCATGACGTCGTCGCCCCGGATCGCCGCGATCAAAACGCCGATCTCGGACCCCTTGGTGACGAAGGCGGAGATGCCGGCCGCGCAGATGGTCCGGGTCACCAGCGCGTCGTCGTAGGCGGAGAAGGCGACGAGACGGATGTCGGGACAGACCGCACGCAGGGCGCGGGCGGCCGCCCAGCCGCCCCCATCGGGCATGTGGACGTCGATGACCGCCACGTCGGGCTGCATGCCCCGCGCCAGGCGGATCGCGTCTGAGATGCGGCTTGCGGTGCCGATGACGACGAGGGTGTCGTCGGTCTGGATCAGAGCCCGCAACGCCTCCAGGATCACCGCGTGGTCGTCGAGGAGGAGCACGGTCAGAGTGTCCGGGTCTCCCCGGGAAAGCTGTCCCGTGCGCGCGGTCGCACTCGAACCGGTCACAGAGGCGCTCTCGCCTGGTGCGTCATCGGGTTGAGTATGACCCGCCTCCAGCCACTCCGCGACAGTCGGCTGCGCCCTGTGGCGGTGGTCCAGATTCACTACGCAGAGCCCCTTTGCCGCCCGGCCGCCCGACGGGACGGGGGCGGCGGCTGCTGCCCGGCGTCAGCCCGACCCTCTCCCGCGGCGCGAGCCGCCGCGCGGCGGGAGTAGCGTGGAACCCGCATGAAGTTGGGATTGCTGCTCGGGTTCTGGGGCGAGGACGGCCCGCCGCCCCGGCTGCTGGAGACGGTGCGGGAGGCGGAGGCCCTCGGCTACGAGTCGGTATGGACCTCCGAGGCGTCGGGCTCCGATGCTCTGACGCCACTCGCCTGGGTCGGTGCCCACACCGCGACGATGCGGCTCGGCACTTCGATCATGCACATGGCCGCCCGAGCCCCGGCGGCGACGGCGATGGCGGCCCTCAGCCTCGACCACCTCTCCGGCGGACGCTTCGTCCTCGGGCTCGGCGTGTCCGGCCCGGAGCTCGTGGAGGGCTGGTACGGGCAGCCCTTCGACCCGCCCCTGGGGCGGACCCGCGACTACGTGGAGATCGTCCGCCGCGTGCTCCGCCACCGAGATCCGGTCGAATACCAGGGCCGCCACCTGTCCCTCCCCCTGCCGGGGGGCTCCGGGCTGGGCCGCCCCTTCCGCTCGATGGTCAGGCCTCTCCGCCCCGACCTCCCCATCCTGCTGGCGGCCGAGGGCCCGAGGAACGTCGCCCTCGCTCGGGAGATCGCCGACGGCTGGATCGCCACCTACTACTCCCCGTACCGTGACGCGCACTACCGCGCTGCCCTGGCGGAGGGGGCGGCCCGGCCGGGCGCGCGGGCCACGGAGGCGGACTTCGAGATCGTCGCCACCGTTCCGCTCATCGTCGATGACGACGTCGAGGCAGCCGCCGGCCGTCTTCGCGGTCTCTTCGCCCGCTTCATCGGAGGGATGGGCCCGCGCGGGCGCAACTTCCACTACAACGCATTTGTGCGTATGGGCTACGAGGAGGTCGCCACCCGGGTGCGCGATCTCTGGCTGGAGGGCCGCCCGGAGGAGTCGGCGGCGGCCGTGCCGACCGCGATGATCGAGCAGGTTGCCCTGATCGGGCCGGCGCCCAAGATCCGGGACGAGCTCGTCGAGTGGAGGCGATCACTGCTGACGACCCTGCTCGTCCACGTCACGCCGGAACCCGCCGTGCTCGGCCAGGTCGCCGAGCTGGTGCTCGGCGGCTGACGCGCCAGAGATTTCACCTGTCCGGGGGATTGGCGGGCGCAGATCGCTCGCGTAACCTTTGAGCTGAGTACGGCGATCTCTCTTACAGCGGTCGGGTGGGCCGCTCGTCACCACTGTCTGCCGACCTAACAGGAAAGCCATGAAGCGCCTACACATCGTCGGGCTGAGTGCGATCGCTGCCGGGATCGCCGCCTTCTTCCTGCAGCCCCGCAAGGGGGCCGACCGCCGGGAGGCGGTCCGGCGTGGCGGGGGGAGGCTGGCCCGTCACGGTGCCTCTGCCACCTCTCTGATCGGCACTCGCCGGCGTCGGGGAGCTGGCGGGTTGGCTGACGCGAGACAGCGGATCGAGGACGCCCTGCTGGAGGAGCTCAGCGCCGACGGCTTCTCGCTGCGGGTCATCGTCGATGACGACGCCATCGCGGTGCGCGGCGAGGTGGCGTCGCTCGACCTGATCCGCCGGGCCAGCGAGACGATCGAGAGGGCGCGTGGCGGGGCGGACGTGGTCAACCTGATCCGGCTGCGCACCCGGTCCGCGGGAGAGGCGGTCACCGGCTGAGGCCACTCCGGGAATCCCGGGGACGATGCTCCTCGACGCGACCAGCGGGGGCGAGTACGTGCTCCGTCTCGAAGCACAGGCCCGTCGCGGAGTGCTGAGCCCGCTCCCCCAGACGCTCGGCGGCCTCTGCCGTAGCATCGGACCCATGCCCACACTCCACCCTCCCCTCCAGCCCATGCTCTGCCGCTCCGCGGACGAGATCCCCGCCGCACCCGGTCTCGTCTACGAGCCCAAGTGGGANNGCCCTTCCCGAGGAGGCCGTGGTCGACGGCGAGATCGTCATCGCCGGTCCGCGCGGCCTCGACTTCGACGCCCTCCAGCTCCGTCTCCACCCCGCCGAATCGCGGGTGCGCATGCTCGCGGCCGAGATCCCCGCGACCTTCATCGCCTTTGACCTGCTGGCGCTGGGCGAGGAGGACCTGCGCGAGCGGCCGCTCGCCGAGCGCACGACCCTGCTCCGGGCGGCTCTCACGCCCGTCCACCAGGTGGCCCTCACCCCGCAGACCACCGATCCGCAGGAGGCGGCCTCCTGGTTTGTCCGCTACGAGGGCGCCGGCTGCGACGGGGTGGTCGCCAAGCCGCTCGACTCCACGTACCGGAGCGGCGACCGTGGCTGGATCAAGGTCAAGCATCTCCGCACCGTCGACGTCGTGGTTGGCGGGTACCGCAAGGACCTCAAGATCGAGGCGGTCGCATCCCTCCTGCTCGGCCTGTACGACGCCGACGGCGTCCTCCACCACGTCGGCCACACCTCCTCCTTCTCGGCCGCCGAGCGCCGCGACCTGCTGGCGCTGCTCCGGCCGCTGGAGGGCGGCATCTCCTTCGGCGCGGGACGGACACCGGGGGGGCCGTCNNCTGCAGGGCAACCGCTTCCGCCACGCCTCCCGCTTCCTGCGCTGGCGCCCCGACAAGGCCGCGGCGGAATGCGGGTACGACCAGCTGCTGCCGCCCCACCCCTTCGACCTCGCACGGATCCTGGGAAGCAGCGCCTAGCCAATCGCCTCGACGCTGAGGTGGGCTCGAAGCGACTCGGGCGGTGCTCTTCACCGCCGGTAGCACCCCCTGCATGCCTCGCAGCCGGTTAAGGACGTTCGTGTCCTTAACGGGGTTTGGGGGTGAACCCACTCCGCCTGGAGGTCGCGCGAAGCGAGGCTTGCGACGTGATGCGGGGGTGGTACCTCAGGTCTTGCGGGCGCGCGACGGAGCCACGCGGCGGGGCTCGCCGTCGCCCTTGGGGAAGTGGGGTGGCCAGGGGGCGTCGCCCAGTCCCTCGCGCTCGTCGCGGTCGGACAGCTCCAGCAGGGGGTCCAGCCGGTACGCGACGGCGTCGATGCCGGCGCCCGGGTCCCCCTTCTGGCTCAATCGGCGTGGCACCGTCTCCACGGTCAGGTCGGCGGGCTCGACGCCGGCCACCTCGTCCCACTCCAGCGGACAGGAGACCCGCGCATCGGGCACGGGTCGCACCGAGTAGGCGCTGGCGACGGTGCGGTCCCTGGCATTCTGGTTGTAGTCGATGAAAACGCCGTGGCGCTCCTCCTTCCACCACTTGCTGGTGGCGAGGGTCGGGGCGCGGCGCTCGACCTCGCGCGCGAGCGCCAGGGCGGCCCGCCGGACCTTGGTGAAGCCGTGCTCGGGGACGATCCGGACGTTGATGTGGATGCCCCGCGATCCCGACGTCTTGGGATAGCCCTTCAGGTCCATCTCCTCGAGCACCTCGCGCACCACCAGCGCCACCTTGCGGATGTCGGAGAAGGGGATGTCGGGCTGGGGGTCGAGGTCGACCCGCAGCTCGTCGGGGTGGTCGGTGTCGCCGCTTCGCACCGGCCAGGGATTGATGTCGATGCAGCCGAGGTTGACCGACCAGATCAGAGCCGCCAGCGAGTCGATGACCAGCAGGTCGGCGCTGCGGCCGCTCGGGAACTGCACCGTGGTGGTGTGCAGGAATCCGGCGTCGCCGACTGGAGCGCGCTTCTGGAAGAAGTACGGGCCGGTCGCCCCGTTGGGGTAGCGCTTGAGGACGGAGGGGCGGTCGAAGCAGCCGGTCAAGGCTCCCTCACCGACCGCGAGGTAGTAGTCAATGAGCTGGCGCTTGGTGATCCCACGTTCGGGGAAGAAGAGCTTGTCGCCGTTGCTGATCGCGAGGTCCCGGCCGTCGACCTCGACGGTCTCCGCGCTCACTCGGCGGCGCGATCCGATGCGCGGCGGCGCATCCCCGTCGCCCCGCCGCGCTGCTCCCACTCGCGGAAGCGGGCGAGGACGAGCGGCTCCGCCTCCGCCCAGTTGCGGGCGCGGTCCCCGGCGGGCACCTTGAGATGCTGGTTGGCCGCATGGCTGAAGACGACCACGTCCCGCTGCTCGCGCAGCAGCGCCTCGATGTTGTGCGGACCGTCCTCGAGGTAGAGATCGGCGTTGACGGCCCCTTTCTCCCCCATGAAGCAGAGGTCCCAGTAGGGGATGCCGTGACGGTCCAGCCACTCGATGGTCTGGCCCACCGCCATCCGGTGGAAGTGCTCGATGACCAGGCGGTGGGTGATGATCCGGATCCGGATGCCGAGGTTGGAGAGGCGGCGCAGCGCGGGCCCGGCGCCGGCGATCATCCCCATGTCCCGGTAGAGATGGCGCTCCACCACCGCGAAGCGATGCACCTTGTGGAACTCGCCCGGTTCGATGCCCCACTCGGTCAGCTCCCAGCCGACATCGGGGGGGAGGGACTCCAGGTCCCGGCCGAGCCACTCCGCGATCACCCCACGCATGAACGGGTAGTAGTCGGCGCAGACGCCATCCAGGTCCACACCGAGGACGAACTGCCGTGGGCTGTCGGCCACGGGGGAGATTGTCGCCGAATCGGCGAGGTCCGTCACCTCGCGGGACCTGAACCCGTGCGCGCCTGCCGAGCCCCGGTCACCACCGAGACGAGCACGACCAGGACCACCATCCCGATCACGATCGGGAGGCTGTAGTTGGAGAGAGATTTGGCGACGTCCTCGGCCGGCTTGCCGATGAAGTAGCCAAGAGCCTCGATCTCCGCGATGTAGGCCAGCTCGCCGGCGGCGTCCAGGAGGATGAACCGCCAGAACCGCATCTTCCGGGGCTCCCCCGCCAGGAAGTAGAAGACGGAGTTGGGCAGCCAGATCACCGGGGCGAGGAAGACCGCCCAGCCGGCCCAGCGGGCAAAGATCCGCTCCCCCCGGGCCAGCCGCCGGCTCCACCTGGGGTCGTTGCGGCCAAGGAAGTCGATGAGGGACCGGCCGTAGCGGCGGCCCCCGTAGAAGAAGCAGGGATCGGTGCACATGGTGATCGGGAGGGGGGCGAGCAGTGCCACCCAGATGCTCAGGCCGGAGGTCCGGACCGCGGCCCCGGTCAGGATCATCGACGCCGTGGACCCCCGGAGCAGCGCGGCCTTCACCGGCTGGTTGTTCAGGATCAGCCAGGTGCCGAGAGGCAGTCCCACGTAGTAGTAGATGGAGCTGGCCACCAGGGGCCCGACGATCAGGACGTCCAGCCATCCCCAGCGTCCCTCGATGAGGCGCTGGCGCGGAGGGCGAGGGGCCGTTTCGCCCGGGGACCGCACCGCTTCAGAGGTCACCTGGCCATTGTGCCCATGGGGCGCGACGGCGGCGGTCCCCGGAGGTCAGGCCACCTCCGGCTGGCCGCCCTCCATGCAGGTGGCCTCGGCGCCGGATGCCGAGGGCCGGCGCCCCCCCGCCAGGAGGACCGCCACCGCGATCACGATCAGGGCCCCGGCGACGAGGATCGTCGCGGTCACGCTCTCACCGAGGAACCCCCACCCGAGGAGCACCGCCACCAGCGGGTTGACGTACGCGTAGCTGGACGCCGCTTGGGGCGAGACCTTCCGGTTCAGGTACACGTAGGCGCTGTAGCCGACGATGGAACCGGGGATCACCAGGTAGAAGAACGCGGCCACCGAGAGCCCCGAGATCGCCGCCAGGTGGACCTGGCCCCACTCGCCGAGCGGAGCGGCGATGAGGCAGAGCGCCGCTCCACCGCAGAGCATCTCCATCGAGGTCGCGAGCAGCGGCCGGCGCGGCATGCTCGCGCTGCGGGCGTAGATGGAGCCGAGCGCCCAGGAGACCGGCGAGATCAGCGTGAAGACGAGCCAGATGGGTGCGGCGGAGCCGGTGCTGCCGGGGCGGAGCATGAGTCCGACCCCGATCAGGCCGATGACCAGCCCCGCCGCCCCCAGCCGGCTCGTCTTCTGGAGACCGCGGAAGTGGGCGAGGGCGACCATCCAGATCGGCACGGTGGCGACCAGCATGGCGACCACCCCGGAGGACACATGCAGCTCCGCGAAGGTGAGCACCCCGTTGCCCCCGGTGACCAGGAGCACTCCGATGACGAGCGCCGAGCGCCAATGCCGTGGTGTCAGCCGATCCCCCCGGTCCCCGGTGAGGAGGGCGATGGGGAAGAGGAGCGCGCCGGCGATGAGGAACCGGACCCCCGCCATGGCGAGCGGCGGGACGGTGTCGATCGCCAGCCGGATGGCGAGGAAGGTGGACCCCCAGATCAGGTAGACGGCCGCGAAGGCGGCGACGAGCAGGGGAGTGAGGCGGGCTCGGGTCACCCCGTCACGCGCCGGCGGGCGCTGGGCCAGGAAACCGCCGCAGGACCTCGGTGACACTCGCGGGCTCGTCGATGCCCTCGCTCAGATGGGGGTCCGGGCGGGGGGCTCCGGCGACCAGCCGGAGGGGGATCTCACCCGCCCAGACGCGAAGGCCGCGATCGGAGACCGGGTCGAGGGGTGGGCCGGTACGGACCTTGGCTGAGCACTCGGCCAGGTCCACGGCGACCACGGTGGTGCTCTCGATCTCCTTGGCGCTGGGTGGGCGCACCTCCGCCCACCGACCCGGGATGCCGTGTTCGACCACGGCCACCAGTGCGGCCCGGCGCTCCTCCGGATCGGTGACGGCGCGGGCGTGTCCCCGCACCACCACGCTGCGGAAGTTCATCGAGTGGCCAGACGCGGAGCGGGCCAGCACCAGCCCGTCGACGTGGGTGACGGTGATGCAGACTCCGTCCAGTGCCGCGGCCAGGCTGCGATTGGTGGCCGCTCCGTGGAGGTAGAGGGTGTCGTCCACCCGGCCAAACCCGGTGGGTAGTACCAGCGGCTCCCCGTCGATGACCACCCCGAGGTGGCAGATCAGAGCCTCGTCGAGGATGGCGTCGATGGTCTCCCGGTCATACCGGGCGCGCTCCGCGTGCCGGTGCAGCTGGACCCGGGGGCTCGCCGGTCCGGCGCTCTCGGGATCGCGCACCTCAGGCCTGCCTCCCAAATGTCTGCATCCAAGTTTTGCATCTATGTAATGATACAAACCGTTGAACGTTACCGAACTATTTTACATGACCGGCCGGAGGGCGGTCGACATCGCCGCCGCGGTCGAGGGGGAGGTCCGTGACGGACGTCTCCAACCGGGGGAACACCTGCCCACCGTGCGCCGGGTCGCGAGCGAGTTGGGGGTGAGCCCGGCGACCGTCGCGGCGGCCTACCGGGAGCTGGGCCGCCGCGGGTTGGCGGTCGGGTCGGGCCGCGCGGGGACTTCGATCGCGCCGCGCCCCCCCCTGCACGCGGGGGTCACCGCCCGGATCCGCCCGGGCCTTCGCGACCTCGCCCAGGGCCAGCCCGACCCGCAGCTCCTGCCCGACTGGAGCCGGGCCCTGGCCACCCTGCCTCGCCGCTCCGTCCCCTACGGCTTGCCCATGGTCGACAGCGACCTGGCCGACCTCACCCGGGAGCGGCTCCGTGCCGACGGGCTGGACGCCTCCCACCTCACCGTCGTGGGCGGCGCCGTCGACGGCATCGAGCGGGTTCTCGAGGCCCATCTCCGGCCTGGCGACAGCGTGGCGGTGGAGGATCCCGTCTATCCGCCGATCCTCGACCTTCTCCGGGCGATGTCGCTCCGGGCGCAGGCGGTCCGGGTCGACGCCCGGGGCATGCTCGCCGACGACCTGGAGGGCGCGCTGCGCCGCGGCGCCCGGGCGGTGGTGATGACCCCCCGAAGTCAAAATCCTTTTGGCAGCGCACTCGACGACCTCCGCCGCACCGAGCTGCGCCGGGTGCTGGCCCGGCACCCGGACGTCCTGGTGGTGGAGGACGACCACGCCGAGGCGGTCGGGGGTGGGTCGGTGGTCGGTGTCGCCGTCCCCGGATCGCCCGCCTGGGCCGTGGTCCGCTCCGTCTCCAAGACCCTCGGGCCCGACCTCCGGCTGGCCGTCGTCTGCGGTGACCAGGGGACGGTGGCACGGGTCGAGGGGCGGCTGGCGGTGGGGTCCGGATGGGTGAGCCACCTGCTCCAGCGGCTGGTCCTGAGCCTCTGGTCGCGCCCAGGACAGGATCTCCTGCTCGCGCATTCCGCCGATACCTACCGGCAGCGGCGGGAGGCGCTCATCGACGCTCTCGCGGAGCGCGGCATCGCCGCCCAGGGAGCCACCGGCTTCAACGTCTGGGTGCCGGTGGAGGCCGAGGCTCCGGTGCTCGATTCGCTCGCCGAGGCGGGCTACGCCGCCCTCCCCGGAGAGCGCTTCCGGATCGCCACCGGGCCTGGGGTGCGGATCACGTGCGCGAGCCTGGACCCGGCGGAGGCAGGCAAGGTGGCCGACGCGGTCGCCGCCGCGGGGCGGCCGGCGGGCGCCCGCCTCGCCTGACCGCCCCACCGGGCATCACCGGTCGGCTCGACCGGCTCAGCACCCGCTGTAGGCGAGGATGAGGATCACGCCGACGATGTTGATGGCCATGTGGATGATCACACCCGGCCACACCGACCTCGACTTCGCGTACACGTAGGCGAGGAGGACGCCTCCCAGGAAGACGGGGAGGAAGAGGCTGGGCTCCGCCCAACCGGCGTGGGCGGCGGAGAAGATGGCGGCGCTCACCAGCACGGCGCCCCAGAGGGGCATCCGCCCCTGCAGCCAGCGGAATACGAAGCCGCGGAAGATGATCTCCTCGGAGACGGGGGCGATCACCGCGACCGCGAGCAGCGTGAGCACCACCGAACCGCCGAACTCGCCGCGAATGCCGACGCACTGGTTGGTGGCGTTGGCCGTGGGGAGGACGATGCGGCCGATCACCCCGCCCACATCCTCGAGAACGTAGGCGGCGAAGCCCAGCGGGACGCCGGCGACAAGCCACGGCCACGCCGGCAGCCGGAGACCGAGCGTTGTCACTGGGGTGTGCCGGCGCCACCGCACCAGCAGCACGATGAGCAGCAGGCTGGCGCCGTACACGGCGATCTCGTCGGCATAGGAGAGCACCAGGGCACCACCGCTCCCGGCGTTGATCCGAAGCCCCTGGGCCGTGGCCTCGGCGAGCCAGTTGGCTCCGAACATGATCGGGAAGAACGTCACCAGCACCGGGACCACGTCGGTCCAGGTCCAGGAGGTGCGAGTCGCCTCCTCCGCCTCCGTGGTGTCGCGCGCCGTGGGGATGAGCGGGGCCGGCTGCGCTGGCCGCGCCGGCCCCATGACCCAGCCGTATGGGCCGGCAATCCAGGTGAGCGGCAGGGGCTGAATCGCGAGCACCAGGCTGCTTGCCATCCAGTCGGGGAGGCCGCGCCGCCAGCGGCCGGCCAGGATGGGCACAAAGCCGGCTCCGAGCGTCAGCAGGGACCACCACCACCCGGTGGTGCGCAGCAGCGACTGCCCCCAGCTGAGCCGGTCGCCGCTTCGGGCGTCGACCACGCGGAGGCCGAGGGTGCGCATCCCCGGTGTGGCGCCCGAGTGCCAGCCGATGGCCGGGTAGACGAAAGGAGGGGCGATCAGGCTGAGCAGGTCGATCAGCTGGCCCAGCAGGACCAGCGGTAGATTCTGGTCCGCCGTGGGGATCGAGGCCGTCCCCGGGATGGCTGCCCGGATGAGGATCGCCCCCACGGTCAGTCCGGCCACGGCGATCACCGCGATGAGCACCCCGTCCAGCGCGAAGGCACTCAGCCGCCGGCCAAACCCGGCGAGGTGGAGCTCCGCTCCGGGCGGCGCCATCCCCGGACGTGCCGCGGCCTGGACTGGCGGGGACCACGGCGGCGGCGGGCCCCAACCGGGCGGTGGGGGGAGCGGTGGCGGGGGCGGGGAAGCGTTGTCCATGGGACCGGTGGATGCCGGTCGGCGGATTGTAAGCGCCGTCCCGCGCGGATCTGGCCACGCGAACCGTCACCATCCGTCCCGGTCTCAGCCGGTGGGGTGCCGCCGTCCGCGGACTGGGGCCGGCGTCAGTAGGCGGGGGTGCTGGCCCCTTCCGGGGGGAGCTCGCCGGTGAGCAGGACCTCGCCGGCTTCTCCGCGCCTCGGCGGCCCGGCGGTCCGTCCCGATGCCAGCGGCCAGCCGGGGTCGTCCAGCCACGACAGTCCGTCCCTCGCACGGAAACGGAGCTGCGGCCAGCCGCGGCGTGCCGCGGTCGCCCGGAGCCGGCGATCGGCGTTGACAGCGGTCGGGTGGCCAACCGCCAGGAGCATCGGGATGTCCCCGGCGCCGTCGCCGTAGGCAAAGGAGCTCTCCAGGTCGACGCGGTAAGCCGCGGCCAGGTGGCGGACCGCCTCCAGCTTGGCCGCACCGTGGCAGAGGGCCACCGTGCCCGTGTAACGGCCGGCGACGACATCGGCCTCGGAGGCGACCACTCCGTCGGCCCCCACGATGCTGCCGAGCCTGTCGATCAGCTCATGGGTGGACGCGGAGACGAGGAACACCAGGTGGCCGCGTGCGCGGTGCCAGGCGATGAGCTGCAGCGCCTCGGCGTACAGGCGGGGGCCGAGCACGCGGGGGATGGCCCGGTCCGCTACCCGGCGAAGCTCGGCCGCATCCATGCCACGGACGGCGTCGCCGATGCGGCCCACCGCCCGCTGGACCTCCACCTCGTCGAAGCCACGAGCGCTGAACTGCAAGCCCCGGACGGCGGCCCCGAGGAGCGCCCGCCGCGGGAGCAGGCCGGCGCGGCAGAGAGGGCCCGCGAGGGCGACGATCGAGGAGCCGCGCACCAGGGTCCGGTCGACGTCGAAGAAGGCCGCGATGCGCCAGGGTCGGGGTTCTGCGACTACCATGCCCGCCCATGCAACCACGAATGAGCTCCGCCGCGCCCAGAGTAGGTCAGCTGTTAGCCGATGGTCGCACGGTGCTGAGGGAGTCGACGGCCATCGACCACTGGAGGGCGTCGATCGCCCGGGAGGACGCCGCGGACCTCCTCGCCCTGGCCCTCGGGGTGGAGACCGACGCCCTCGACCCCAAGGCCCTCGTTCCCGCCCGGCTGGCGCGGCGCTACCTCGAGTTCCTGCTGCGGCGGGCCGCGGGCGAGCCGGTGGCCCTGATCCGGGGCGTCGTCGAGTTCGCCGGTCTCACCCTGGCCGTCCGCCCCGGCGTCTTCATTCCCCGGGGGTCCAGCGAGCTCCTCGCCGAGGCGGCGGTCGCCGCGCTCCGGCGCCGCCCGGTCAAGGTTGTGGTGGACGTCGCCTGCGGGGCTGCGCCCGTCGCCTGCGCGATCGCCGACGCCCTGCCCTCGGCCGAGGTCTGGGGGCTGGACATCGATCCGGCCGCCGTCGCCCTGAGCCGGGCCAATGCTCGGCGCAATCACCTCGGCAACGCCCACTTCCGGGTGTCCGACCTCCTCACCGCCCTGCCCGGACGCCTTCGCGGCGAGATCGGTGCCTTCACCATGCACCCCCCCTACGTGGCCCGGCGGGAGGTCCGCACCCTGCCCCGCGAGATCCGGGGTTTCGAGCCCCGCCACACCCTGACCGACGGCTCGCCCGACGGGCTGGGCCTGGTCCGGGATCTCGTCGAGGAGGCCCCCGGGTGGCTCCGCCGAGGTGGCGTGCTCCTCTTCGAGGTCGCCCCCTACCTCAGCCGGCCGGTTCAGGCGCTGATGCGCCGGGCCGATCTCGAGGTCACCGTCCAGGCGGACCCCGACGGCATCACCCGCGTGGTCGGCGGCCGGCTGCGAGGCTGAGGCTCAGCTGCTCAGATCCACTCCCGCCGCGCTCAGCGCGTCGGTGCCCGCTGTCTCCGCGGTCAACCCGTCGCTCTCGAGAGAGCGGCTGCCGGTGGCGACCCCCTTCGAGATCTCGGCACCCGCCTTCGCGTAGTCCTGGAAGGCCGCCTTGAGATGGGGGCCGGCCGTCCGCTCGCCCGCGGTGACCGGCTTGCGAGCCCCGAGATCCTTCAGGGCCGCTGCCGCGACCTGGTTCAGTTCGCGGGCGGCGCTCTCGCAGCCGGCCCCGGGAGTACCCGCGCAGGCGGGGTCCATGGCGGCGATCGGGATCAGGACCTGGCAGATGTCCTTCACCGCCGCCGCCATGTAGCTGTCCGTCGAGCTGCCCCCGGCGCAGTCGGTGGCCGGCTGGATCGGCGGCTCGCCGGAGGTCGGGGCCGTCGACCCACTGGGAAGCGGCACGGGTGTCGCCGTGCCCGTGCTGCTGGTCGGTGAGCCGGGAGAGGCGCGACTGACGAGGAGGTAGGCGCCGCCGCCCGCCACCGCGGCGAGGGCCGCGCCGGCGAGGGCCGCCGCCGCGAGCTTCCACCCTGAGGTGCCCCCACCCGGCCGGGATGGGGGAGGTGGGGGCGGCGCTCCCCAGGGTGGCCACGCCGGCACGGGTGGAGGGGGCGGCGGCGCCTGACCCCAGGGTGCCCATCCGGGTGGCGGCGGGGGTGGCGGCGGCGCCTGACCTTGGGATGACCATCCCAGTGGGGGTGGGGATGGCGGCGGAGGAGCCTGATCCCAGGGCGCTCCCCCGCGTGCGGGGGGCGGCGGCGGCGGAGAGGCTTCGTCGTTCACGGTTTCTCGGAGCAAGTCTGCACAGGCGGGCGGCCCCTTCGCCGGAGCCGTCCGGAGGGCATGGACCTGGCAGCCCGTATACTCGATCGCAGCGTGCGCCCGTAGCTCAGTTGGATAGAGCACCGGCCTCCGGAGCCGGGAGCGGGGGTTCAAGTCCCTCCGGGCGTACTTTCCTCCCCACGCGGCAGGCCGCGTGGGGGCCCCGGCTCCCGTCACAGGGGCTCGCCGCCCCTCGGCGGCCCGGCCAAGCCGGCCTCGCCTCACCCCGCCATGACTGCGCGCTGCGCGCGCTCGCGGCAAACCGCGTGGGGGCCCCGGCGACTGACAGGGGGCCTTTGCAGGCCCCTCGCCCCCGCGGCAGGCCGCGTGGGGGCCCGCGTCGGTCACCACCATTCGAAGGGCCGGCCGTCCCAATCGTCCAGCCGCGGGTACCACGGGTGGTCGGTCAGCTCTTCCAGCCTTCCCTCGAACGCTTCGACCTCGGTGGCGCTCAGCAGCCGGCGGAGCGCGGCTCGGAGGGCGGTGCGGGAGTCTCCATCTCGGAGCTGCCGCACCAGCTCTGCGTCGTCGGGGTCCAGGTCGCTCCCGCCCAGGTCGAGGAGGACCGTCCGCTGGCGCGGGTAGGGGAGGAAGGTGAGCGCGTTGTCGATCCCCCAGACGTGTCCCACACCGTCCACCAGGAGGTGGGCACGTTTGCGGTCGGCGTTGTTGGCGAGGACGTCGAAGACGGCGAGCCTGTGGAGCTGTGCCTCCAGATCGGGGGCCGCGCTCTCCGGCAGCGGCTCGTCTCCCGGGTGGATGTAGAGCTGCACGCTCCCCGGTCCATGCGGCCCGTCGCGCAGCGCCGTCGGAGGCACCACGCCCATGGCTGCCGCCGCGCTGACGAGGTAGGCGGCGCGCTCGCGAAGGTGCAGGGTGTTGCGGGTGAAGTCGTGGAGTGGTCGCTCGCCGCGGGTCGGCTTGTAGATCGCGCGCATTGGCTGTCCCGCGCGGTGGGGGTCGGGAGCGTCCAGCTCGAGCAGGAAGACGGCGTTGCTGGATTGGGCGATCCGGCCCATCGCCCGGATCGGTGCGGTGGCCAGCTGCTCGACGGCCGCCGCGTCTTCCCCGGACGCGAGAGCCGCGATGTCCCCAGCCGCCCGGGTGAACCTGCGCTGCGCTGACACCGCGTCGGCATCGGCCGCGAGGCGCCCGAACCGCATTCCCGCACCCGGGTCCAGGTGTCGCCGCCCACGGCGCCGCCGCTGCGGCTCCACGTCCATGGGGAGATGCTAGTGCCCCGCGCCCGGTCTCACCCTCGGCGGTGCGTGCTGCGGGCCACCTGGATGCCCACCAGCGCCAGCAGCGCAGCGATCCCCATCAGAAGCAGGATCGCGCCAAGCCCGTTCGGGGTGGTGTTGCCGAGACCGACCGCCAG
Organism: Candidatus Dormiibacterota bacterium; assembly: GCA_003142035.1. GTDB lineage: Bacteria > Chloroflexota > Dormibacteria > Aeolococcales > Aeolococcaceae > Changshengia. The sequence goes on along the minus strand of PLOF01000074.1, from coordinate 84,071 downwards.
CAGGAGCGCTGCGATGACGACGAGCGCGACGTTGGTGACCCACAGGCGCCACCTCAGCGGGGTGCCTGGGACGCTCCCGCCTTGGAGACCGTGGATGATGTCCTCGTCCCGGCTCCTCCGGCGGCGGGAGCCGCGGTCGGATTCGCCGCCCCCCTTGGGGAGATCGTTGCGATCGAGAAGGTCCCACCACTCTGGAGGCACGTTCGTCGGCCGCGAATCCGCGGGGAACTCGTGGGTCGGACGGAAATCTTCGTCAGGCATCACGTCCCACTGCGCACGCCATGCGGTCCGCCGGCCGTGATGTGGACGATGACGGGTGGCCGCATTTCGATGATACCCCCGGGGGCGCGTGCGGTCGACCGTCGCATCGGCCCCAGCCACCACTCGCGGCGGCTCGGCCGTCAGCGCATCCGAGCGCTGGAGCGCGGGCGTGGCGGACGCTGATCAGCCCGGCTCGGGCGAGACCACGCTGCAGTCCGTGCAGGAGGCCCAGCGCCGCTGCACTCGGTGCGTGGATGCCGGCTACCTCGCCACCTCCAACCCCGTCTTCAGCGGCCACGTGGGGCAGCGCATCCTGCTCGTCGGCCAGGCTCCGGGGCCAGTGGAGAACGACTCCACTCGACCCTTCGCCGGGCGCGCCGGCCGTCAGCTGATGCGCTGGTTCGAGCGTGGCGGTTTTGCCGGCGAGGCGGACGTCCGCCGCCGCGTCTACATGACGTCGATGACCACCTGCTTCCCCGGGCGCACCGTCGACGGCCGTGGGGACCGCCGGCCCAGCTCCCGGGAGGTGGCCCTCTGCTCGGGGTGGTTGGACACGATCCTGGGCCTCCTCGCACCGCGGCTGGTGATGCCCATCGGCAGCCTCGCTCTCGCCCGCTTCCTCCCGGGCCGCCGCCTGGACGATGTGGTGGGCCGCCTCTTCGACGCCTCGGGAGCTGTGGTTGAGGCGCCGGGAGTGGTTCCGGTGGTGCTCCCCCTGCTGCTTCCCCTGCCCCACCCGTCGGGGCAGAGCCGCTGGCTCAACGACCCCGCCCGCGTCCGCCAATTGGACAGCGCCCTGTCGCGACTGGCTCCTCTGATCGGCTGGTCGGAATCTGGATGAGCGGGCGATGCTATCATCGGACGCTGTTTTTGTTTTCGCATAGTGAGGGCCAGGGCGCCTCCGTGCCCGATACCGAATCCACTCCGATGCCGCCCGTCAGCGGGGTGGTCAAGGACGCCGAGGACATCCTCGAGCGGATCTTCACACCGCGACCCAAGGCCTCTCCCGCGGAGCAGGCGGAGCGTGTGCTGCGCCGCCCCCGGCGGGTCGTCTACTGCGCCATCAGCAATCGCAACTTCTACTGGCGCCAGCACATCAGCAAGTTCGTGCTCGACGAGGGGGCCGTGCCCATCGTCCCCTTCATGCTCTTCGACTACTACCTTCTCCACACCGTCCCCAAGGAGACGGTGCGCGAGGCCTTCAACAACCTGATCGTGAAGTGCGATGAGATGTGGGTCTTCGGCAGCACCTCGCTCGGCGTGAAGGTCCAGATCGGGATCGCCAAGCGTTTCCACAAGCAGGTCCGCTACTACGACATCACCGACCTCCCCTATCGGGTGGTCTCCGTCCCTGAGGCGATGGTTCGCGACGAATGACAGTTGGCGCGGAAGTGTTCGCGCGCCCGCCTCTGCTGGTCGTCATCGAGCACGTTGAGGACGAGGGGCCGGGCCTGATCGGGGAGATGGCGGCGGGGATCGGTCTGCAGGTGCACCGGGTCGGGACGGGCGATCCGCTTCCCAACCTCGACCGGATGCCGCTCCTGGTTGTGATGGGCGGTCCGCAAGCCGTGTACGCCCCCGATCAGCGGCTGCGCGACGAGGTGGCGCTGATCCATGATGCGGTGACCCGTGGACTGCCCATCCTCGGGGTCTGCCTCGGAGCGCAGTTGCTCGCCGCTGCCTGCGGAGCCGCGGTCACGCCGGGTGAGCACGGTCAGGAGGTTGGCCTCGGGGCGATCACACTCACGGGGTCGGGACGCGACGATCCGGTCTTCGCCGGCTGCGGCCCGGCACTCCCCGTGCTTCACTGGCACGGCGACACCTTTCATCTGCCGCGTGGCTCGTGCCACCTCGCGAGCAGCGACGCCTATGTCAACCAGGCCTTCCGGCTGGGACGTGCGTACGGCTTTCAGTTCCACATCGAGATGGACTCCCAGCTCCTCGATGCCTGGTCGGGCAAGATCCCCCTGCCCGAGGATGCGCAGGGGTGGTTGCGTCAGACCGAGGCGCTGCGCCGCGGGGTTATCGCCCGCTGGCTGCAGCAGGCCGTCGACGCCGTCCCCTGACGGGGAAGCGCGCGCTCACCGGCGTCGTGCCGATCAGCGCCAGCGGCGCCGCATCTCCTCGCGCCACTCGGGGAAGTAGCGCTCGATCACCGCCGTCGCATCCTCTCCGTCACATTGCCGTCGGGTTAGGAGTGTGCCGCACGGCCGGAGAGGGAGTTGGGCCCGGCTTGGGCGTCGGGTTCGACGCCGTCACTGCGCGTGGTGTCCAGCTTCCGTCCCATGTCCAGGTTTCGGCGACCGCCGTGCCATCACAGCTGGAGCAGATCCCGCCGAAGAGGACGACCTGATCGTCCGCCGCGTCGTAGGCGACGGCGGCATCGCCGGCCGCCGGGCTTGTCGAGACCTGGCTCCATCCGCCGCCATCACCGCCGCTCCATTGATACGTGCCTCCCGAGGTGACCACGAGCGCTGCGCTGGACGATGTGACCAGCTCCCAGGACCCGGTCAGCACGGTGTCGGACTGGGCGATGGTGGTGCTCCAGGTGGATCCGTTCCAGAACCACACGGGCGGGTTGGTCGACGCGGTTTCGTCGACCCCGGAGCATCCCGCGACAGAGGGGAAGAGGTCCAGACCATCCGTTCTCGGGTCGAACACCAGACCGGCCTCCAAGGTGGCCGGTGGAGAGGTCGCCGGGTGGAGCAGCTTCCAGGCGCTGCCTCCCCACTCCCAGGTGTCGAACCCTTCGCACCCGGCGCTGGTGGTCGTCAGGATGAGCTGCCCGCTGGCGCTGTCGGTGGCGAGCGCGGTGGGGCGGTCCGCTGCCGGCAGGGCAGCGGCCGCCTCAGCGGTCCACGCCGAGCCGCCCCAGCTCCAGGTGGCATCCCTCTCCTCGAGCTGACCTCCCGGGGTGCTGGTGTCTCCGCCGGTCAGCACCAGGCTGCCGGTTGCCGGGTCGTAGCCGAGGAGGGCTCCGCTCAGCCCCGGAGGCGAGGCGGTCGGGTGCAGCTCGGCCCACCGGGTGCCGTTCCAGCTCCAGGTGTCGTCGAGCGCGTTGAGCCCCTCACCGCCGATCACCAGCCCTCCGAAGAGGAGCACGGCGCCGTCGGCGGGGTCGTAGGCCATCGCCGCGTCATCCCGGGCGGATGGCCGGCTGGGCGGAGCGGGGGGGAGCGCGATCGGCGGGGTGCCCGTCACCACTTCCATGGGCGGATGGTGGGTCGCCGGTGTCAGCACCAGGGTGCCGGTGGCCGCCGCCACCAGGGCTGCGAGGGACACCCCGGTGATCACCGTCCGGCGGGTGATCCGCCGCGTCCAGTGGGCGTGGTCAGAGGGTGAAACAGGCCCGGAGAAGGTTTCGAACTCCGGCTCCCCGTCCGGCGGTGCCGCCTCGGCCGTCTGCTCCGTACGCCGGCCCGCAATCTCGCCCGCCAGGGCCCGCCGAAGCCGCTGGGCCGGGTGGCGTGCTTCGCCGTCCAAGCCGCCGGAGGCGGATCGGTCGAACCGGTGCGGTGGGGGCTCTCCCTCGGTACCGGCGGGGTCGCTGTCGGTCATGGCCTCGGGTCCGTGCTCCCAACGGTACGCCGGCCCGGCGCGCCGGGCACGTCCTGCACCCGCCGCGCCGCCGTGGACAGCGGCTAGATCCGGCGGATCATCTCGCGCTCGACGGCCTCGCGGGCCCGCCGGACCCGGGACGCGAGCGGGTGCTCGCGGAGAGCCTGTTCCATCTGGCGGAGCAGGGAGTAGAGGTTCTTGACGACCTTCACAACGTCTCCGACGTCGGAGCCCGGGGGGACGTCGATCTCGGCGAGCGCCACCCCGGAGGCCCACTGGTACGCCGCGGCGACGAAGTCGAAGGAGAGCGGCCGGAGGGTGGCGACACCGTGGTGCTCCTCGACCGCGGCGAGCCGTTGCAGATCGGTGCGCAGCAGGCGGTATCCGCGCTCGACACCGCGGCTCGGCCACTGGCGACGCGCGGGTTGGGGTCGCTCCCGTCCCCTGTCCTCGGCCACCAGCATGGTGAGCGTGCCCACGAGCTCGGGCGCGGTCAACTCCTCCAGCCAGCCCGCCCGGACCGCGTCGGCGACCAGCAGCGCGCTCTCGCCGAAGAGCGCCTCGGCCAGCAGGCCCAGCTCGGTCGGCCGATCGTTCTCCAGGAAGCCGCCCTCCCGGAGCACCGCGCGCAGCGCCCGGAACTCGCGACGGTAGCGGCCACGCGCAGAGCGCAGCTCCTCCTCGCCGTGTCGGAGCGTCCCCTCGACCTCTTCGCTCTCCCTCCGGTGATTGCGATGCTCGCTCAGGTAGGGGCAGCCCGTGCAGGGACTCTCCTCCAGCCGCGCCCGGGTCCCCTTCAGCGAGCGTCGCATGGTCTCGAACTTCCCCCCGGGGTCGGCCGCCCGGCCTCCGTAGCGGCCGGACCGGCTGTCTCGCCAGTGCTGGCGCTGGGCGCGCCGCACCTCGGTCTCCATGACCTCGACCTGGGCGGCCACACGCAGATGACGGGTGAGGGTCGTCTCGGTGCAGGCCTGCCGGGGATGGCGAAAGATTCTCCGACCCAGGTCCAGGCGCAACTGCTCGAGATTGGCTTTGCGGTGCACCCAGTGCTCACTCCGCTGCAGCGCCTGGTATTGACCGAAGGATCGATCGAGCAGCTCCTCGGCCCGCTCCAGGGTGCGCGTCTTGAGCAGGGCGAGCACCATCGTGTAGGTGGGCGCGAACTTCGATTCCACGCTCATCTCACCGCCAATGGCGGCCTCGTAGATGTCGCGGACGTCGACATCCGACTCCTTGAGGATGATGCCGTGGCCGAGGGTGTCGATGCCCCGCCGTCCCGCGCGACCCATCAGCTGGGTCAGCTCGGTCGAGGTCAGGGCGTGGAACCCGGTCCCGTCGAACTTGGTGAACGAGGAGACGACGCAAGCCCGCGCCGGCATGTTCAAGCCGAGCGAGAGCGTTTCGGTGGCGAACACGACCTTGATCAGCCCGCGCTGGAAGAGGGTTTCGACGGTCTCCTTCGCGTACGGGAGCATGCCCGCATGGTGCATGGCGATCCCGCGGCGGAGCAGCCTGGTGTCGACGGCGTCGACGAACACCCGCCGCTCGTCGTCGTCCGCGATGCCCTGGATGCGACGCGCCATCTCGGTGTCGACGGCCGACTTCTCGGCCGGGTCGGTGAGGTCGAGGCCGTGCACCGCGCAGCGGGAGAGCGCTTCGCGGCAGCCGCGGCGGGAGAAGATGAAGTAGATCGCCGGCAGCATCCCGCCGGCGCGCAGGCGCTCGATGACCTGGAGCAGGTCATTCTCCGGGGCGCGGCGCGCGTAGCGCAGCCGCAGGTCGCCGGCACTCAGGTTCTGGGCCTGATCAAGGGTCCTTCGGGCCACCTGACCGCGCTCGTCGAAGAGCGGCCAGAGCTGGTTGTCGAGGCAGAGCCACAGCTCCAGGGCAACCGGGCGCTCGGTCTGGGTCACCACCTCCATGCCGCCGCGGAGGCCACTCATCCACGCCGCCACCTCGTCGACGTTGCTGATGGTGGCGGAGAGGCCGGTGATCCGGATGTGGCGCGGAGCCTCGATGATCACCTCCTCCCAGACGGTTCCTCGCGGGTAATCGTCGATGTAGTGGACCTCGTCGAGGATGACGTCACCGACGGTGTCGACCCGTGCCGGCTCGTCGTAGAGGATGTTGCGGAGGATCTCGGTCGTCATCACGACCACCGGCGCCTGCTCGTTGACGGTGTGCTCCCCGGTGACCAGACCGACGTTCTGCTCGCCATAGCGCTCCCCGAGGTCACGGAACTTCTGGTTGGACAGCGCCTTCAGGGGGGTGGTGTAGATGACCCGGTGGGGGGTGTCGGCGTCGCGCCGGAGGCTTGCCGGCGCCGCCACGCAGCGCCAGATCGGGTATTCGGCGATGAGCGTCTTGCCGCTCGATGTGGGGGCGCTGACCAGCACCCCTCGTGAGCGTTCCAGCTTCTCGATCGCCTCGAGTTGAAAGGGGTCGAGGGTGAGCCCGACGTGGGCGCTGAAGGCTGCCGCCAGGGTGGCCGCGCTCGGGGCCGGCACGGCTGGCGACGTGACCCTCCTCACGCCGCTCACTCGGTGGTCGCTTCGTTCGGAGGTGCGGGATGCCGAGGTGGCCGGAGTCCCACGAAGGAGACCACGGCGCCGAGAAGGCAGAGGACGGCGGAGATCAGCATGGCGTGGTGAAAGCCGCTGGTGAAGCCGGTTCCGGCCCCGTCGGCCGCGCCTGCGAGCCCGGCCGCCAAGGGGACCGCCGCCACCGCGAGGAGACCGGCCACCCGCGTGACGGCGTTGTTGACCCCGGAGGCGATCCCCGCACGCGTCGATGGCACGGCTCCCAGGATGGTGGTGGTGAGGGGTGCGGCGGTGAGGGCGAGGCCGAGCCCGAAGACGGCGGCGGCGGGCAGCACCACCGTCAGGTACGAGGCCGAAGCCGCCACCCGCAGGAAGAGCAGGAGACCCAGCGCGGCGACGACGGGCCCCAGGGTGATCAGGCGGCGGGAACCCATGCGGGACACCAGTCCCCCGAGTCGCGGGGAGAGGAGAAACAGCAGCAGCGTGATCGGGAAGATGGCCGCTCCGGAGGCCAGGGCGCTGTAGCCGGTTACCTGCTGCAGCTCGAGGACCACCAGGAAGAGGGCGGCACTCAGGGCACCGTAAACGAGGAGGGTGGTCAGGTTGGCCACCGCAAACCCCCGGATGGCGAATAGCGAGAGCGGCAGCAGGGGGCGCTCGCGGCGCGACTCGATGACCCCGAAGGCGACCAGCAGCGCGAGGCCCAGGACCACCGCGCCGGCCGCGAGCGGCGTCCCGACGTTGCGGGCCTCGATCAGGCCGCAGACCAGCAGCCCGAGACCGGCCGTCGCGGTGAGCGCCCCGCCGCCGTCCTGGTGTGCGCCGAGTGCTGTGGACCGCAGCTCTCGAGGGGGGAGGTGGTGGTATGCGGCCGCGACAGCTGCGGCCGCCAGCGGGATGTTGATGAGGAAGACCCATCTCCAGCCGGCGTGGTCGACCAGCAGTCCCCCGAGGAGCGGGCCGATGACGGTGGCGAGGCCGGAGATCCCCGACCAGGCCCCGATCGCCCGTCCGCGCTCCTCGCCGGAGAAGCTCGTGGAGACGAGAGCCAGGGCCCCGGGTACCAGCAGGCTGGCCGCGGCTCCCTGGAACAGGCGGGCGACGATGAGGACAGCACCGGTGGGAGCCACCCCGCAGACGGCGGAGGTCACCCCAAAGGCCACTGCTCCGGCAAGGAAGACCCGGCCGTGGCCGGCCACCTCACCGAGAGCCCCGCCTAGGAGGACCAACCCGGCGAGGGTGATCAGGTAGGCATCGAGCACCCATTGCTGCGTGGAGAGGCCTCCGCCCAGGGTGCGCCCGATGGCGGGCAGGGCGACGATGACCATCGTCGTGTCGAGGAGCGCCATCCCCGAACCGAGCACGGCCGCGATCAGGAGCCAGCGGCCTGCGGGGCCGGCGAGCGTCAGCCTCCGGGACACCCCGGGTCCCGTATTCACAGGCGCACCACCTCGAACCTGGAGTCGACGAGCAGCGCCTCCGCGTCCTCGCCCACGTAATTGAGCACCTTCTGGCAGACTTCGTCGGCGTGACGCGCGTCGTTGGAGACACAGGCCACCCCCAGCTCCACAGCCTGCCAGAGATCCTGGTCGCCGACCTCCGCGATGGCGACGTCGAACGTCCGGCGCACGCGGGCGACCAGCGAGCGCACCACCTGCCGCTTGTCCTTGAGGGACTCGCTCCCCGGGATCTGGAGGCGGAGCACGAGGGTTCCGATGACCATCCCCGGCAAGCTAGCAGACCGGCAGGGGGACTGACCTTCCCTCCAGCCGCTGGGAAGGGGTGCTCTAGAGAATTCGGAGCAGCTTCTGCCGCAGCGCCTCGAGGCGCTCGAAGTCGCCGATCGATGGGCGGGCAGGTGTCTTTCCCGGGAACTTGAGGTGCTGGACGGCCTCCGCCAGGAGCTGGATGTCATCCTCGCTGAGGCGAACCGATCGGAGGTTGTGCGTGGGCGCCGCCGGGACTGGGTGGACCGCTGGTTCCGGCAGGGGGTGCTCGGCCGGGGCGGGCTCCTCGGTGCTGCGGAACAGCTCTTCGGAGCCGCGCAGCTGGGCACGGCGGAACCCGGGCATCACGGGTGCCCCGCCCGCGCCTTGGGTTGTGCCGGCGCAGCCTCCGCCTCCGGGACTTCCGGCTCGGCACTCTGGGCCATGACGATGCGGGCGAGGGCGCGGTACGCCCTGGCGCCCGGGGATTCGGGGGCGTACTGGAGGATGGAGAGCCCCGCCAGCGGTGTCTCGGCAAAGCGGATGGAGGCGTCCACCCGAACGTCGAAGACCTCCTTCCCGTAGCGCTCCTTGACCAGCTCGAGAACCTCCTGGCTGTGCAGCGTCCGCGGCTTGTAGATGGTCGGGAGGATGCCGCAGATGCTGAGCTGAGGGTTGAGCTTTGCCCGCACCCGATCGATGGTCTTCTGGAGCTGCTGCATCCCCTTCATCCCGAAGTACTCGCACTGCAGGGGGATGATCACCTCGGTGGCGACCACCAGGGCATTGACGCAGAGGAGGCCGAGCGAGGGGGGGCAGTCGATGATGGCGTAGTCGAATTCGGGCAGCAGGGGGGTGAGCTTCTCCTGGAGCACCGACTCCCGGCCGAATTCGGTCACCAGTTGCAGCTCGGCACCCGAGAGCTCGATGTTGGCGGGCAGGAAGTCCAAACCGATCGGCTCCGAGCGCAGCCGGGCTTCGGCCGCGGTGGTGTTCGGCTCGGTGAGGATGTTGTAGACGGTCACCTCCAGCTCATCTGGTCGGCGCACGCCCATGTTGATGGTCAGGTGGCCCTGCGGATCGAGGTCGACCGCCAGCACCCGGGCGCCTGCCTCGGCGAGGGCGGCGGCCAGGTTGACGGCGGTGGTGGTCTTGCCCACGCCGCCCTTCTGGTTGGCGATGGCGATGACCCGCGTCACAGCACGACCCGAGCCGGAGCGGGGGTGGAAAACCTTGTCGAACAGATGCGCCGCACTGAGCCGGTATCATAGCGGACCCCGCCTATTGCCAAAGCCAATCCGGCAGCGGGCCGAACGATCGAGTCGACGCTGAGGGAGTTCGTCAGTGGCTGAAGCCGAACGTGTCAAACCGCGCGCCCTATACGTGGAAGAGGCCGTCCAGGCGGCCCTGGAGAGCAGATGGCAGGACGCCCTCGCCATCAACCGCGCCCTGGTCGAGCGGCACGGAGGCGTCGAGGAGACCTTCAACAGGATCGGCAAGGCGCTGACCGAGCTCGGCGAGCATCAGGCCGCCCTCGATGCGTATTCGCAGGCGTTGCAGATCAACTCGGAGAACGTGATCGCCCAGAAGAACGTTCGCAAGCTTCGGCTCCTTCTCGAAAGCCGCGAGAAGATCGCCGGAGCCAAGGGGGCGATCGACGTCGACCTCTTCGCCGAGGAGCCCGGCAAGAGCGCGCTCACCGTGCTCAACCCGCCCAAGTCCGGAGTGGTGATAGTGGTCGCGCCCGGCGAGGTCGTGGAGCTGCATCTTCAGGACGGCGGCCTCCAGGCCCAGACGATCGCGGGTGTCGTGCTCGGCGACGTCGACAGCAAGATCGCCCGCCGGCTCGTGCCCCTCATCTCCACCGGCAACCGCTACACGGCGGTGGTGGCCCGGGCGGAGGAGAGCCAGATCGAGATCATCATCCGCGAGGCCTTCCAGTCCACCGAGAACGCCCGCAAGTCGTCCTTCCCGGTCAGCCGGCAGCGGCGAGAGGAGTTCAGGCCCTACGCCAAGGAGTCCCTGCTCGCGCAGCGTGGGGTGGACGAGGGCGCCACGGCAGATGGCAACGACGAGGATGTTGCCGAGGCCGGTGGGACCGGCGAGGAGGCCGAGCCGCTCGCGTCCGGCGAGGAGTTCGAGGAGCCCGCACCGCTCGAGGACGTGGAGAAGGAGGACGACGACGTCGACGAGGACGTGCGTCCGGAGGACCAGTACTAGCACCGGCTAGCCCGCGTGCGGACCCGCGCCGGCGCTGGCACAATGCACCTCACTGCACATGCCCTCCACCGCCAGCCGGTCGCCGTGGCCACTCGTCGGCCGGCACGAGGAGCTGGCGCTGCTAGCTCGTGAGCTCGAGCGCCCGGCCTCGTGCGGCGTCATCATCGCGGGCGCCCATGGGGTCGGCAAGACCCGGCTCCGCGGCGAGGCGCTCGCCAGACTGCGCCGCGATGGATGGCTCATCCGTGAGGTGACCGCCACGGAGGCGGCGGCGACCATCCCCTTCGGTCCCCTCGCGCCGCTCCTCCCGGAGGCGCTCTCCATGAGCCCGCTCGACGTCCTCCGGCACAGCGTTCGCGAGCTCCGCCACGAGCGAGGGAACGGGCGGCTGGTGGTCTCCGTCGACGATGCCCACCTCCTCGATGCCGCCTCGTCCGCCCTCCTGCATCAACTGGCCAGTACTCAGACCGCGTCTCTGCTGCTCACGGCACGCTCCGGCGAGGCCCTTCCCGACCCGATTGTGGGGCTGCGGAAGGAGGGGGCCATCGGCTGGATCGAGCTCCAACCCCTCTCCCGGACCGAGGTGGAGGCGCTCCTCGGCCAGGCGCTCGACGGTCACCTGGACGCCGGCACGCGTTACGAGCTGAGCCGGCTGAGCCAGGGCAACGTTCTCTTCCTCCATGAGCTGGTCGAGATCGGGCTCGGGTCCGGCGCCCTGGCGGAGCGGGACGGCGTGTGGCGCTGGGAAGGAGAGCCGGTGGCGGCGGGAGGCCCTCTCGAGGCCATCCAGCAGCGGCTTCGCCCCCTCTCCGCGGCCCAGCGCGGGGCGGCCGAGGCGCTCGCTCTCTCCGAGCCACTTCCCCTCGACGTTCTGGAGAGGCTGGCGGCGCCCGCCGTCATCCGGGAACTCGAGGCGGCGGGAGTGATCACCACCTCCACCGTGACGGAGAGGTACCGGCGGCGCTGGCAGGTGCGGCTGGCCCATCCCCTCTACGCCGAGGCGCTGCGCGGAGGCCTGACCCCGCTCCGGAGGCGGGAGCTGCTCGGGCGGCTCGGTGACGCCCTGGAGGCGACGCCGCTCCGCCGCGGTGACGACTCGAGCCGGCTGGCCATGATCCGCCTGGAGGCGGGGCAGCCGGTCCACGCGGAGTCCGCCCTGGCGGCGGCCCGCTGGATGCTCGGCTCCGGCCGCTTCGACACCGCCGCGGCGCTGGCGCGGGCCGCCGTGGACTCGGGTGCGGGCTTCCCCGCGGAGATCGCGCTCTCCCGGGCCATGACCGGACTGCGCCGGCCGGAGGAGGCACAGGCTGTGCTCGAGGCCGCCCGCCCCGTCGGGGCCGCCCAGGCGGCCGATCTGGCCCTGGCCAGCGCCCAGAACCTCCACCACGGGCTGGGTCGCGCCGACCGGGCCCTGGAGGTCCTCAGCGAGGCGTTGGACCGCCTCCCCGAGGACGCCGCCTCCGAACTGATCGTGACCCGGGCTCTCTTCGAGTTGTCGGCGGGCCGCCTCGGGACGGCCGAGTCCCTCAGCACCGCTGTCCTCGAGCGCGCCGCCTTGCCCCTGGCCGCGCAGATCGGAGCCATCGGCGTGCGCGGTCTGGCACTCGCCTTCTCCGGGCGGCCCCTCCAGGCCGTCACCGCTCTCGACACCGGGGTGGAGCTCCTCCGTGACTCCCCGGAACTGCTGGCCACTCGCTCCACCCTGCTCACCGGGCGATGGATGGCGCTCTGCTTCGCCGGCCGGATCCCTGAGGCCGCCCGGCTCGCCGCAGAGGTTCACGACCGGCTCGTGGAGTCCAGCCTCGAACCGCTGCGCGGCTACTGGACCGGACTGGTGGGCTGGGCGGCCCTGCTGTCGGGGAGGAGCCGGACGGCCCGGTCATGGCTGGAGGAGGGAGGCTCGATCTGCCACCGCTACATGGCTGGCGGAGGTCACGTGGTGACCGTGGAGGGGCTCCTCGCGCAGGCCGCCAGCCTCCGCGGCGACCTCCGGCGCGCCGAGACGGCCCTCGCCGCGGCTCGCGCCGCCGTCGTCGCTCCGCCTACCGAGGTGCCCTGGGTCGATCTCTGCGAAGCGTGGGTCCTCTGGGCGCAGGGCGAGGCCGCGCGGCCTGCTCAGGCCGCCCTGCGTGCGGCCGCCGGCTGGCGCGAGGTCGGCTTCTCCTCCCTGGAGGCGTGGGCGCTTCACGACGCCGCGCGCCTCGGCGATCTCGTCGGAGCCCACCGGCTGGTGCTCCTTGCCGATTGCTGCGAGGGGGATCTCATCCCCGCCCTGGCGGCCCACGTGCGAGCGCTCGCTGCTGCCGACGGCCCCGGTCTCGAGCGCATCTCCCTCGACTTCGAACGGATGGGGCTCACCCTGCTCGCCGCCGAGGCGGCGACGGAAGCGGCCGAGGTCCACCAGAAAGCGGGGATGCCGAACCGCGCCCGGGTGCCCATGCTCCGGAGCGCCGCTCTGACGGCGGACTGCGAGCAGAGCGGGTCACCCGTCATCGCCCGCGTCGCCACGCGGCGCGCTCTGACCCACCGCGAGTTCCAGGTGGCCCAGATGGCCTCCGGAGGGGCGAGCAGCGCGGACCTCGCCGCCCGGCTCGGGCTCTCCGTCCGCACCGTGGAGAACCACCTTCAGCAGGCGTACTCCAAGCTCGGGGTGAGCTCACGGGCGCAGCTTGCTGTGGTGCTCGCCACGGTCCCGGCCCGCGTCGAATGAGTACTGACAACTCCTTCTGAGTACCTCGGGGTGTCCGCGGACCCGGGCTGGGTACCGCGGTACTCATGACGTGGCTCCCGGATCTGCCTAGCGTGCCCTTCGATGAACCGGGAGCTGGCCCTTTCGGAGTTGACTCCGGCCTATGCGGTGGCGCTCCGCCTGCGCGACCAGGGCGTTGACCACGCGGCGATCGCCGCCCGGCTGGATCTGCCGGTCGAGGCGGTGCCCAACCTGCTGGAACTGGCTCAGGCCAAGCTCGACACCCTGCTCGCCTTGCCGGTCGTGGAGTCGGACTGAGATGGGCACGGGGAGGGGGCGAGGAGTTGCGGAGGGGAGCACCGCCGGCTCCGCGAGGGCGTGGACCGCTCCGCGAGGGGGATGGCCAGTCGGGGAGCGCCCCATCCGGGGGGCCGGCGCACCGGCCGACCAGGGGTTGCGACATCCGCGTATGTGAATCCTGATTCCTAGTTGTGAGTGGCTACCACAAGGCGGTAGCCTTCGTCCGTCGCCCAACCCAATACGCGCAAAGGAGTTCAAGTACCTGAAATGCCAGCACAGATAGGTGGAAAGACCTATTCGAACGGCCAGTTGATCCTGGGTGGTGGCCTCATCCTCGCTCTGATCAACTGGTTCATCCCGTGGTGGTGGGCCTTCAGCTTCAATTACTCGGGTCTCGCGGGCTACGGCGTCAGCACGAGCGGTGGCAGCAGCGGCTTCGGCAACTGGTCGGGCTTGTTGGGATTCATCGTCCTACTCGTCCTCATCGTGCTGTTCGCTCTCCGGACCTTCGCCCCGCAGGTGTTGCCCGCCCTCCCGGCCGCCGACTACCTGATCTACGCCGTGGGCGGCGTCTTCATCCTGCTGATGGTCGTCCTCTACCTGACCTACGCTGGGAGTGCGAGCTACTCCGGGCCTGGATACTCGGCGGGGATCTCCATCGGCTTCTTCGTCGGGGTGATCACGGCTGCGGCGGTTGCCGTCGGCGGCTGGCTCAGCAAGAGCGACGCCCAGCCGGCGACCGCGCCGCTCAGCACCACGTTCTCCGGCTTCAACCAGACTCCTCCGCCGCCTCCGGCGCAGTAACCCTCACCGCATAGGCGAGGAGTATCGAGGGCCGCCGTCCCCAGCGGGCGGTGGCCCTCAACCCTCGTCACGTCAGGTCATCCCACCCAAAACAGCCGTCAACGCCGTTTCGCCTCGATTCGGGGCGGAGCCTGGGTAGACTTCGCCCATATGAGCGCCCTCCAGAGTCCGGCGCGAGGCCGCGCGGGCGGTTTCGCCGATTGGATCGGAGCGGCGGCACAGCGCCGGCGCGTCGTGACCGAAGCCTTCGTCGACACCTTTGCCGCCTGGGGCTATGAGTACCTCTCCACCCCTCTCGTGGAGCCGCTCGAGACCGTGGCGGCCGGCGTCGGAGGCGGTCTCCAGACCCAGCTCTTCCGTTTCATGGACGCCGACGGCAGTTTGCTCGCCCTGGTCGGGGAGCGCACCGTGAGCGTCGCCCGGGTGGTGTCCACGCAGCTTCAGGGGGTGCGCCCGCCTCTCCGCCTCTGCTACGCGGGACCGGTGCTCTTCAACCGCCCCCCGCTCGGCGGCCGGCGCCGAGAGGCGATGCAGGCGGGCTGCGAGCTGATCGGGCACCCGGGGCTCTCGGCTGACGCGGAGTGCATCGCGGTGGCCGCGGCCGCGCTCGAGCGGGCCGGGGTCACCGGAGTCCAGATCGATGTCGGGCACGCCGACTTCGTCCCTTCCCTGCTCGACTCCGCCAACCTTGACGCTGAATCCCGGGGTCGGGTCGCCGACGCGCTTCGTGGCCGCGACCTGGTGGCGGTCGAGGATGCCCTGCGCGGCACGGACGCGGGGGATGCCGAGCGGGAGCTGCTGCTCGCCTTCCCCACCCTGCGCGGTGGTCGCGAGATCCTCGACACTGCCGGCGCCCGGATCAGCGCCCCCCGGCCGCGGCGGGTCCTCGCCGACCTGGCGGAGCTCTGGGATGTCCTCGATCGCCACGGGATCACCGCCAGCGTCCACCTCGACCTCGGTGCCGTCCGTGACTGGGATTACTACACCGGCCCGACCTTCGAGCTGTTCAGCGCGGATCTGGGCTTTCCGCTCGGCGCGGGCGGGCGCTACGACCGGCTGCTCGCCGCTTTCGGCACGGATGCTCCGGCGACCGGCTTCGTCCTCCACGTCGACCGCTGCTGCGACGCCCTGTTGCGTGGCTCTGGCCAGGACGGCAAGGTCGAGGCGCTTCGTCTCGGCTACTCGGCAGGGCGGGCCGGCGAGGCGCCGGCCCTGGCCGCCCGCCTCCGTCAGGCGGGGGTCGCCGTCGCGCTCGAGCTCGAGCCGACCGCCCGCCACCGCGAGGAGCCGGTGATCGAAGGCATGGCCCGTCTGGACGACGACGGCGCCGTTGTCTGGCGGTACCGGGGCGAAGAGGGGCGCGGGGTCGAGGCGCTCCTCGCCGCGCACGCCCGGGGCACCCTGTGAGCGGCGGCCTGCGGCTCGCCTTGCCCGGCGGCGCTCTCTTCGAGGATGCCTGCCGGCTGCTCTCGGACGCCGGGGTCGCGGATATCGACGCCAGCCGATTTGACCGGCAGCTGAAGATCGTCACCCCGACCGCCACCGTGGTCAAGGTGCGGCCCACCGACGTCCCCGTCTACGTGGAGATGGGTGCGTGCGATGCCGGCATCGTGGGCAAGGACGTCCTCTGGGAATCGCCGCGCGACTGCTACGAGCTGGTGGACCTCCGCTTCGGAGCCTGCCGGCTGGTGCTGGCCGCGCCCCAGGGCTCGCCGCTCGCCGAGGGGCGCTTCCCTCAGTCGCTCCGGGCCGCCACCAAGTACCCGATTGCCGCCCGCCGCTTCTTCGACTCGCTGGGGCTGGCGGTCGAGCTGATCAAGCTCCACGGGTCGGTCGAGCTGGCTCCGGCGATGGGCCTCGCCGACTGCGTCGTCGACATCACCGCGACGGGGCGGACGCTCATCGCCAATCATCTCGTCGAGGTCGCCGAAGCGGGACGCGCGACGGCCCGGCTGATCTCCAACCAGGCCTCGCTCAAGACCAGGAGCGAGGCGGTCAACCAACTCGCCGCCGCCCTCCGCCGCACCGTCACGGCGGCGGCCGCACCCGCTGCCGCGCCGTGATCGTCCGGCTCCGATCCCTGACCCCCGAGGAGTGGCGGGCGCAGGTCCGCGCCGAGAGGCGCGGTGCGACCGTCCTCCTGGACGGCGAGACCGCGGGGCCGCTGGCAGCGTGGTTTGAGCTGCCCGTCGCCGCCGAGCACGTCGTCCACACCATCCTCGGCGACGTCGCCCGCGAGGGCGACCCCGCGGTCCGGCGCTGGACCGAGCGGCTGGACCACGTGGACGTCGCCGAGACCCGCGTCCCGCCGAAGGCCATGGCCCGCGCCTGGGAGCAGACCGCCCCCGAGGTGCGCGATGCGATCAGCGCCGCAGCGGCTCGCATCCGAGCGATCCACGAGCCCCAGCGCGACACCACCATCAGGGGCACGGCGACCGCGCACCTCCGTCCCCTGCCCCTGCGGCGGGTTGGCTGCTACGTCCCCGGCGGTCGGGCCGCCTACCCGAGCACCGTGCTGATGAACGTGATCCCGGCCCAGATCGCCGGCGTCGGGGAGATCGCCCTGGTGTCGCCTCCCGGCCCCGACGGGTCGGTCCACCCGCTTGTCCTCGCCAGCGCCCACCACCTGGGGGTGTCCGAGGTCCACGCGATCGGAGGTGCGCAGGCCATCGGAGCCCTCGGCTACGGGACCCAGACCATCGTCCGGGTGGACAAGATCACCGGGCCGGGCAACCTCTTCGTGACCCTGGCCAAACGCGCCGTCTTCGGCGAGGTCGGCATCGACGGCGTGGCCGGCCCCAGCGAGATCGTGGTCATCGCCTCGGACGGCGCCGACCCGCGCCTGGTCGCCGCCGACCTGGTCTCCCAGCTCGAGCACGACCCCCTGGCCTGGGCGGTGTGCATCACCGACTCCCCGGGACTGGCCGGCCAGGTGGCGGAAGCCTTCTCCGAGGAGGCGTCGGCCGCGGCGCGAAGCGGGATCATCGCGCAGGCCGCCGGCCGCCACGGCGCGGTGGTCGTCACCGAGTCGCTCGACGCGGCCCGCCGTCTCGCCGATGAGTTTGCCGCCGAGCACCTCTCGCTTCAGGGCAAGGCCGCCGAGGCGCTCCGCGACGAGCCGCACACGTCGTCCGCGGTCTTCGTCGGCCGGCGCTCGCCGGTGTCGATGGGCGATTACGTTGCCGGGCCCAACCACACTCTGCCGACCGGTGGTGCGGCCCGCCACCGCGGGCCGCTCTCGGTCATGGACTTCCAGCGCTGGCAGTCGGTGGTCGATCTCTCGGCCAAGGAGTTCGACGACCTGTCGCCCGTCGCCTGCGCTCTCGCTGCCGCCGAGGGCTTGCGCGGCCATGAGCGGGCGATCCGGCTCAGGATGGAGGATGGTGCCCGATGAGTGAGAGCAGCCCAGGCCCGGCGTCGCGGCGGACCGCGACCGAGGCGCGGGTCACCAAGGAGACGCGCATCCAGGTCGACGTCGAGATCGACGGCGGCGGGGTGGCCGACATCGACGTTCCCCTGCCCTTCTTCCGCCACATGCTCGAATCCTTCGTCAAATACAGCGGCATGGATGTCCGGCTCCACGGCTCCGGCGATATCGACGTCGATGCCCACCACCTGGTGGAGGATTGCGGGCTGGCCCTGGGCGCGGCGATCAGCCGGGCCCTCGGCGACCGCGCCGGCATCCGGCGCTTCGGCCACGCCTACGCGCCCCTCGACGAGTCGCTGGTCCGCTGCGTCCTGGACTTCTCCAACCGCCCCCACCTGGAGTGGGAGATGAGCGCCCTCAAAGGACGCATCAACGACTTCGATGTGACCGTCCTCCACGAGTTCGTGCAGGGGCTGGCCCAATCTGCGGGGATCAGCCTCCATGTCGACCTGATCCGGGGGGTCAACCTCCACCATGTCGCCGAGGCCGCCTTCAAGGCCCTGGGGCTGGCCACCCGCGATGCGCTGACGGTGGTCGGGCGTGGGGTGCCCTCCACCAAGGGAGTGCTCTGATGCTCCGAGACGGGCGTGACGCGTCCCCCATGGTGCGGGTCCCCTGATGCCGCGGAGCCGGTGCTCGCGGTGCTTCACCGAGGCGGCTCCCTGATGCCACGGATCGCGATCGTCGACTACGGGGTCGGCAACCTGCGCAGTGTCGAGCGGGCGCTGGCGCGTGCCGGTGCAGAGGCGGTGATCACCCCGGATCCGCGGGTCGTCGCCGGCAGCGACGGGGTGGTGCTGCCCGGTGTCGGCGCCTTCGCTCCGGCGGCGGCCCTGCTGCTGGGCTCCGGGCTGGGTGACGCCGTGAGGGAGGCGGCCGGTCGCGGCCGCCCCGTCCTCGGGGTCTGCCTCGGCTTCCAGTTGCTCTTCGATTCGAGCGAGGAGGGGGAGGGCGGCACCGGGCTCGGCCTCCTCGCCGGGCGGGTGCGCCGCATTGCGGCGACACCTCCGCTCAAGGTGCCGCACATGGGCTGGAACTCTCTCCGGTTGCGCCGGCCCGCCGTGCTCACCGAGGGGGTCGAGGAGGGCACCCGGTGCTATTTCGTCCACTCCTACGCGGCTGATGCCGACCCCGCGGACGTGGTCGCCACCGTGGACTACGGCGGCGAGATCGTCGCCATCTGCGAGCGGGGAGTGGTGACGGGCACCCAGTTCCACCCCGAGAAGAGCGGCCCGGCCGGGCTGCGCATCTACGCCAACCTGGTGGCCGCCTCGATGGGTGAGCGGAGGCCGGCTGAGCCGTCGCTGCCGTGATCGTCATCCCTGCCATCGACATCCGAGGGGGCCGCTGCGTCCGTCTCATCCAGGGCGACTACAACCGAGAGCAGGTCTACGAGAAGGATCCCGCCGGGGTCGCCCGGCGGCTGATCGAGAGTGGCGCCCACCGCATCCACCTCGTGGACCTCGACGCCGCCCGGGGGACCGCGGACGCGGACTCCGCCGCCGCGGTCCGCGGCGTGCTGGAGGTGGCCCGGCAGGGTGGTGTCGAGATCGAGGTGGGAGGGGGCGTCCGCACCCTGGCGGCGGCGGAGCGATGGCTGGCCGCCGGGGCGACCTTCGTCGTGCTGGGGAGCGTGGCGGTGCGCGAGCCCGAGGCCGCCGAGGCGATCTGCGCCGCCCTGCCGGGGCGCTGCCTGGTCGCCCTTGATGTGCGCGGCGACGTCGCCCAGGCCGAGGGCTGGACCGAGGGCGCGGGAAGCGCCGCCACCCACCTGGAACGCTGGGCGGTCTGGCCGCTCGGCGGCCTGGTCCGGACCGACGTGGCTCTCGACGGGATGTTGAGCGGCCCCGACCTCGCCGGGCTCGAGGAGGCGGTGCGGGTGTTTCCGGGACCGGTGATCGCGAGCGGAGGGATCAGCACGGTCGACGACATCGCCCGCTGCGCCGAGGCCGGAGCTGCCGGCGCCATCGTGGGGCGCGCCATGTACGAGGGCAGCTTCGACCTGCGCGCCGCCATGATGCGGTTCCCACGATGACCCTGGCCAAGCGGATCATCCCCTGCCTCGACGTCGATCACGGTCGCGTGGTCAAGGGGGTCAACTTCGTCAACCTCCGCGACGCCGGCGACCCCGCCGAGCTGGCGGCGCGGTACGACGCCGAATCCGCCGATGAGCTGGTGTTCCTCGATATCACCGCGAGCAGCGACGCTCGGGAGATTCTCCTCGACGCGGTGCGCCGCACCGCCGACTCCGTCTTCATCCCGCTCACCGTGGGAGGTGGGCTGCGCGGGCTCGATGACATCGACCGGATGCTGCGCAGCGGTGCGGACAAAGTGTCGCTCAACACGGCGGCGCTGGCCCGTCCCGAGCTCATCGGTGAGGCAGCCGAGCGCTTCGGGGTGCAATGCATCGTGGTCGCGGTGGATGCCCGCCGCGAGGGCGATGGCTGGCATGTCTTCTCCCACGGCGGTCGCCGCGACACCGGGCTGGACGCGCTCGCCTGGGCGCAGGAGGCCGCCGAAAGGGGCGCCGGCGAGATCCTGCTGACGAGCATGGATCGGGACGGCACCCAGGACGGTTACGACCTCCTGCTCACCCGGACGGTCTCCGACCGGCTCACCATCCCGGTGATCGCGAGCGGGGGGGCGGGGGAGCCCGAGCACCTGCGTGCGGTGCTCGACGAGGGGGGCGCGGATGCCGCCCTGGCGGCCTCCATCTTCCACGACGGCATCCACCCCATCCCCCAGACCAAGGCCTACCTGCGCGAGCACGGGATCGAGGTGCGGTTGTGAACGATGCAGACCGCGACGCCCTCTCGCCCCCCGGAGAGCCGGTTGCCTCGGTGCTGCCCCTGGTCGCCGCACCGGAGGGGCGCAGCCCCGACTTCAGCCGCGGGCTGGTCACCGCCGTCGTCCAGGACGTGGACACCGCCGAGGTGCTGATGGTCGCCCACATGAACCGCGAGGCCTACGAGGCCACGTTGGTCACCCGGCGGGCCACCTTCTGGAGCCGGAGCCGGGAGCGTCTCTGGCAAAAGGGCGAGACGAGCGGCAACAGCATGCGCATCATCCAGGTCCGGCTGGACTGCGATGGCGACGCCGTGCTGCTGCTGGTCGAGCCCGCCGGCCCGGCCTGCCACACCGGTGCCCGATCCTGCTTCGTCGCGCCTCCCCCCGCCGCGGGCGGCGTGGGGGCCCCTGCTGCACGGTACGGACCGGAGCCTGCCGCACCATGATCCAGGGGGTGGGCAGGACCGGCGGTTACCTCCCCATCGGGGCCTACGGGCTGATCGGCGACTGCCGCAGCGCCGCGCTGGTCGGTGTCGACGGCAGCATCGATTGGTGCTGCCTGCCCCGCTTCGACTCGCCGTCGCTCTTCGGCCGCATCCTCGACGCGCGCGATGGTGGGCACTGGCAGCTCCGGCCGCGGGGCGCGCACCGGGCCGAGCAGCGCTACGACGACCGCACCAACATCCTCCGGACCATCTTCTCCACGCCCACCGGCACGGTCCAGGTGGTCGACTTCATGCCGGTTGACCAGGAGACCATCGGGCACCACGCGCGTCCTCACCGCCGCCCGCGGATCGTCCGCATCGTGGACTGCCTGACCGGCAGCGTGAGCATGGAGCACCGGATCGCTCCCCGGCCCGACTACGGTCGCTCCCCTGCCGAGTTCCAGGCCGAGAGCAGGCGTTTCCACGGTGACGTGGGTGGCCTCCATTTCTGTGTCGTGTCGACGGCCGAGATCCGCGGTGCCACCAGCGGCTTCACGCTCCATGCGGGCGATGCGGTCGCCCTCTCCCTCCGCTGCCAGCATGACAGCGGGGACTGCACCACCTCGGAGAGCGCCTGGACGGTGGAGCGGGCGCTCGGTCTGCTGCGCGAGACCCAGGCTTACTGGTGGCACTGGATCGGGAAGGTCCGCTACGCCGGAGCCTATCCCGAGGCGGTCTGGCGCTCGGCGCTCGCCCTCAAGCTGATGATCTACGCGCCGACCGGCGCCATCGTGGCCGCGCCCACCGCCTCACTTCCCGAGGCGATCGGGGGCCGGCGAAACTGGGACTACCGCTTCACCTGGCTGCGGGACGCCTCCCTCACCCTCTTCGGCCTCTTTCAGCTCGGCCTCCACGAGGAGGCCGATGGCTTCTTCGGCTGGCTGCGCACCACCGGTATCGGCGAGGGCGGCAGGTTCCAGAACCTCTACCGGGTCGACGGCGGCACCCGGGTCGCCGAGGAGGTGCTCGGCCATTGGTCCGGGTACCGGAGGTCGGCGCCGGTCCGGATCGGCAACGGTGCCGTCGACCAGCTCCAGCTCGACGTCTACGGCGAGCTGCTGGACAGCGCCTACCTCTACGCCCGCTTTGGCGGCGAGATCAGCCAGACGCTCTGGAAGGAGCTGCACGCCGTGGTCGACATGGCCATCGAGTGCTGGCAGCTGCCCGACGCCTCCATCTGGGAGAGTCGAGGCCGGGTGCTCCACTACACCTACAGCAAGGTGATGTGCTGGGTCGCCGTCGACCGGGGCCTGCGGCTCGCCGAGCGCTTTGGACTGAGCTGCGATCGCGAGCGCTGGGAGGAGGCGCGCCGGGCGATCCACCGGCGGGTGACCGCGGAGGGGTACAGCCGGCGGCTGCGCAGCTTCACCCAGACACTGGGGGGAAGGACCGTCGACGCCGCCTTGCTCCGGGCCGGCCAGGTGCGCTTCCTCGAGGATCGCGACCCGCGCATCGTGAGCACGGTGCGGGCGGTCGCCCGCCACCTTGGTCAGGGAGCGCTGGTCAGCCGCTACCGCCCCGAGGAGACCGACGACGGCATCGAGCACGGCGCGGAGGGGGGATTCCTGATGTGCTCCTTCTGGCTGGCCGACGCCCTCGCCCACATCGGCGAGGTGGAGCAGGCCCAGCGTCGCTTCGAGCGGCTGCTCGCCTTCGGATCGCCACTCGGGCTGATGGCCGAGGAGGCGGACGGCGCGACCGGGGAGCTGCTCGGCAACTACCCGCAGGCCTTCACCCACCTGGCCCTGATCGGCGCGGCCGTCAACATCGAGCGGGCGCGCCACCGGCTGCTCGGCGCCCGTGGGCTCCCCGCCGCCGGCCACTCCGGCCTCGCCCCGACGAGGTGACCCAGGCCGGCGACGCGGGGGCGGTACGGGCAACCTGACGGAGACGGCCCAGGGCACGTGCTGTCCTTTGTGGTGCCCCTGCAGAGAGGAACCCGACTCGCCCGGGGCCGGGGCGGGAGGCCGCCGGACCACGGTTGCATAAACATGCACCGGACACGTATAATCCACCGGCCATGCCCGCCTCTGTGATCCGTGCCGCGGTCTGCGGCGCCACCGGCTACATCGGCGCCCAGTGCGTCGAGATCCTCGACCGCCATCCCGCCATCGAGCTCACGCGCCTGCTCGGCCGCAGCTCCGCCGGCAAGCCCTTCGCCGCCGCCGTCCCGGGCAGCCGGATCAGCCTCCAGGTGGAGGGCGGGATGGACGTCGGCGACGCGGAGGTGGTGTTCGCCGCCCTGCCTCACACGGTGGCCGCCGCCCACGCCCGGGAGTGGCTCGACGCCGGCCGCGTGGTGGTCGACATGAGCGCCGACTTCCGGCTCACCGATCCCGCTGCCTACGCGCGTTGGTACGGGCTCGAACATCCCGCCCCGGACCTCTGCAAGCAGGCGGTGTACTCCTTGGTCGAATTCCACCGCGAGGCCATTGCCGCCTCCGACCTGCTGGCCATCCCGGGTTGCTACCCGACCGCCAGCCTGCTCAGCAGCCTCCCCGCGCTGCGGGAGGGGCTGGTGGAGCCCGACGTGGTGATCGACGCCAAGAGCGGTGCGAGCGGCGGGGGCCGTTCACCATCGCTGGGTTTCCACTTCTCGGAGGTGAACGAATCGGTCAGGGCCTACGGTGTGGACGGCCACCGCCACAAGGCCGAGATGATCCAGGAGCTCAACGCGGCGGCCGGCCGCGCGGTGCGGCTGACCTTCGTGCCCCACCTCATCCCCATGACCCGGGGCATCCTGGCCACCACCTACCTCCATCCGGTCGCCGGGCGCCGCGTCGCCGACGTCGCCGAGCTGATGCGCGGCCTCTGCGCGGCCAACCCCTTCCTCCGCTATGACGAGGTGTCTCCGGCGACCAAGTCGGTGACCGGGAGCAACACGGCCGCGGTCAACGTCACGGACCAGGACGGGGTCGCGGTGGTCACGGTCGCGGAGGACAACCTGGTAAAGGGCGGCGCCGGGCAGGCGGTCCAGGCGGTCAACATCCGCTTTGGGCTGGGCGAGACCACCGGGTTGCCGGTGTCGTCGCAGTGGCCATGACCCAGACCGGCACCTCCGAGACGGAAGCCTCCGAGACGGGCGCCTCCGATACGGACGCCTCCGCGGCGGATGTCGCGGTGGGCGTCGGCGTCTGCACGCCGCGCGGCTTCAGCGCTGGCACCGCCGCGGCCGGCATCCGCGGCGACGGCGACATGACGCGCGCCGACATCGCGGTGGTCCTGAGCGATCGCCCCTGCGCGGGCGCCGGCGTCTTCACCCGGAACCTGGTCAAGGCCGCGCCGGTGGTCATCTCCCAGCTCACCCTGCGCCGCGGAACCCCGATCCACGCCGTCGTCGCCAACGCCGGCAATGCCAATGCCTGCACGGGCGCCCAGGGGTTGCGCGATGCGCTCCGGATGTGCGCGCTCACCGCCGGAGCTCTGGGCCGCGATCCCGTCGAGGTGCTGGTCTGCAGCACCGGCGTGATCGGCCGTCCGCTGCCCATGGAGCGGGTCGCCGACGGTCTCCGCGCTGCCGCGCGCAGCCAGAGCAGGGAGGCCGGTGAGCTGGCCGCCCGGGCGATCATGACCACCGACACCGTCCCCAAGATGGCGAACGCCACTTTCACCGTCGACGGCGTGGAGCAGCGGGTGGGCGGGATGGCGAAGGGCGCCGGGATGATCCACCCCGACATGGCGACCCTGCTCGCCCTGGTCACGACCGACGCGGACGTCGCCGCCCCGGACCTCCAGGCGCTGCTTACCGAGGTCGCCGAATCCAGCTTCAACTCGATCACCGTCGACGGTGACACCTCTACCAACGACACCCTCTTCGCGCTGGCCAACGGCGCCGCGGGCGGGCCGGCGCTGGTGCCGGGCGGAGCCGGCTTCGCGGCTCTTCGCGACGCCTTCCTGGGCGTCTGCGAGTCGCTGGCGGAGCAGGTGGTCGCCGACGCGGAGGGCGCCACCAAGCACTTCCGGGTGACCGTCGCCGGCGGTCGCGACGACGCCGAGGCCCGCCTTGCCGCCCGCACCGTGGCCGTCTCCCCGCTCGTCAAGACGGCCGTCCACGGAGCCGATCCCAACTGGGGACGGATCGTCGCGGCGCTGGGCCGGAGCGGGGCCCATTTCAGCCTCGACCGGGTCCGGGTGACCTTCGCGGGCACCACCGTCTTCGAGCACGGGGCGCCCCTCGACACCGACCTGAGCCCGGTCGTCGCTGCGCTGCGCGAGCCCCGGAGCGAGATCGACATCGATCTCGGTGCCGGTGACGGGCGCGGCCACGCCTGGGGATGCGACCTGACCGCCGGCTACGTGCGGATCAATGCGGAGTACACCACATGAGCACGGAGATCTCCATGACCACCCAAGTCGAGACCATGGAGGAGCGGATCCGGCGGGCCGAGGTGCTCGTCGAGGCGCTTCCCTACATCCGGCGCTTCTCCGGCCACACCCTGGTGATCAAGCTCGGCGGAGCGGCGATCGGCGAGGATGTCGACGCCTTTCTCCAGGACGTGGTGCTGCTCCGCTTCGTCGGCATGCGCCCCGTGCTGGTCCACGGCGGCGGCCCCGAGATCTCCTCGTGGCAGAAGCGCCTTGGCATCGAGCCGAGGTTCGTCAACGGGTTGCGGGTCACCGACGGAGCCACCATGGAGGTGGTGAAGATGGTGCTCACCGGCAAGATCGGCCCCGAGTTGGTGAGCCGCATCCACCGGCTCGGCGGCCAGGCGGTGGGGATGAGCGGCGAGGACGGTCCCACCCTGCTGGTCCGCCCGCGTGGCCCCGAAAACGGTCAGGATCTCGGCTTCGTCGGCGAGGTCGACCAGGTCAACGCCGAGCCGATCGTCTCCGTGCTCGACCAGGGGCGCATCCCGGTGATCGCCTCCATCGGCCTGGGTGTCGACGGCGACGCCTACAACGTCAACGCCGACACGGTGGCCGCCGAGCTGGCCATCGCGCTCAAGGCGACCAAGCTGGTGCTGCTCACCGATGTGGAGGGCGTGCGCGATGCGGATGGGGAGCTGATCAGCGCTCTGGACGCGGCGGCCGCCGACCGGTTGATCGAGAGCGGCGCCATCCACGGCGGCATGATCCCCAAGGTGCGCGCGGCGCTGCGCGCCCTCGACACGGTCACGGCCTCGCACATCATCGACGGCCGCGTCTCCCACTCTCTGCTACTGGAGCTGCTCACCGAGAAGGGCGTCGGCACCATGGTGACCCGGTGAGCCAACCGGCTCCCGAGATGAGCGCTGCTTTCTCCGCCATCGAGGAGCGGGCGGCCACCGTGCTCATGCACACGTACGCGCCCCAAAGGGTGGCGATGCGCACCGGCAAGGGTTGCATCCTCACCGACGTCGACGGCCGTGAGTATCTCGACCTGGCCGGCGGGATCGCCGTCAACGTGCTGGGGCACGCGCATCCGGCGGTGCTGGGCATTCTGGTCGAGCAGGCCGCCCGCGCCATCCACCTGAGCAATCTCTACTTCTCCGAGCCCCAGCTGGAGGCTGCGGAGAAGCTGGTGGCCACCGCCTTCCCGAGCCGGGTCTACTTCTGCAACAGCGGGGCGGAGGCGATCGAGACCGCCATCAAGATCGCCCGCAAGTGGGGGAAGCTGAACCGCAACGGCGCGTCCACCATCATCTGCGCGCGGGGCGCGTTCCACGGCCGCACCATGGGCGCGCTGGCGGCCACCGCCAACCGTCACTATCGCGAGCCGTTCGAGCCGCTGCCACGTGGTTTCATCCACGTCGCCTACGACGATCTCGGCGCGGTCGAGAGCGCCATTGACGACAGCACCGTGGCCGTGCTCATGGAGCCGATCGAGGGCCAGTCCGGGGTCGTGCCGATGAGCGACGAGACCCTGCGGGGCCTGCGTCGCCTCTGTGACGAGCGCAACCTTCTGCTCATGCTCGACGAGATCCAGAGCGGGATGGGGCGCACCGGGAGGTGGTGGGCGCATCAGCACGCCGGGATCGTCCCCGACGTGATGGCGGTGGCCAAGGGGTTGGGTGGCGGGCTGCCCATCGGCGCCACCCTCGCCGGGCCGCGTGCCGACATCTTCACCCTGAGCGACCACGGCTCGACCTTCGGTGGCGGTCCCTTGGTGACCGCGGTGGCGGCCGCCGTCATCGACGCCATCCTGCGTGAGGGGCTGGTCGAGAGCGCCGCACGGGTCGGCGAGCGCCTTCGTGCTGGTCTGCTCCGGCTCGCCCAGGCGGGCGCGCCCATCGCCGAGGTGCGGGGTCGAGGCCTGATGCTCGGCGTCGTCCTCACCCAGCCGGTGGCGCAGCAGCTGGTTGAGACCGCGCTCCGGGGCGGCCTCCTCATCACCGCGACCGGGGCCTCGGCGCTCCGGCTCGTCCCGCCGCTCATCCTCAGTGAGGCACAGGCCGACGAGGCGGTCGAACGGCTGGCCGCCGCCTTCGACCTGGTGGCCGCCGCCGCCGCGCGCACGGGTGCGACGCCCGAGGGCGGGAAGCCGTGAACGTCATCTCCGCTGTCGTCCCCGCGGCCAAGACGGAGCGGCAGCAGGCCATCCTCGACCTGGTCCGGGACCGGAAGGTGCGCACCCAGGACGAGATCGTGGCCGCCCTGCACCGCCGCGGCCTCGATGCCACCCAGGCCACCGTGTCCCGGGACATCCGGGAGCTGGGACTGGCCCGTGTCCATGACCCGGATGGACTCCGCTATGTGGCGGCTGCCGCCACCGACGAGCCGTCACCGCTCAGCACCCGGCTGCGCGCGGTCATGCGCGAACATGTCCGCTCCATGGAGTTCGTGGAGCACATCGGGATCCTGCGCACGCGCCCGAGCAGCGCGCCGCTCGTGGCGGCACTCATCGACTCCGCCCACTTCGACGAGGTCGCCGGCACGGTCGCGGGCGATGACACGGTCCTGGTCGTGGTCCGCTCGCGGCCGGGCGCGCGCCGGCTCGCGGAGCGGTTGCGCGACGCGTTGGGCGGGGGGCCGACCGCTGCCCGCGCTCTGGAAGGCAATCATCCGAGCGGTCACGGAGGTGTCCGGTGAGCAAGCCCAAGCGCTGCGTCCTCGCATATTCCGGCGGTCTCGACACCTCGGTGTCGATCCGCTGGCTCCAGGAGCGGCTCGGCTACGAGGTGATCACCTGCACCGCCGACATCGGTGAGGCCAAGAACATCGAGGAGGTCACCGACCGGGCCCTGCGCACCGGGGCGGTGGCCGCCTACTCCATCGACGCGCGCCGCCTCTTCATCGAGGAGTTCTGCTTTCCGACGCTTGCCGCCTCGGCGATGTACGAGGGCGTCTATCCCCTGGCCACCGCTCTGGCCCGGCCCCTGATCGCGAAAATCCTGGTCGACGTCGCCCGCGACGAGGGCGCGGAGGCGATTGCCCACGGCTGCACCGGCAAGGGCAACGACCAGGTCCGCTTCGACGTCGCCACCGCCGCTCTGGCACCGGAGCTGGAGGTGATCGCCCCCGTCCGCGACTGGGAGATGGGCCGTCCCCAGGAGATCGAATTCGCCCGCGAGCACGGCATCGAGGTCCCCGTCACCCAGCAGTCCCCGTACTCGGTGGACGCCAACATCTGGGGGCGCAGCATTGAGGCTGGTCCCCTGGAGGACCCGTGGCGGGAGCCCACCGAGGACGTCTTCGCCTGGACCGTGGATCCGCACCTGGCCCCCGAGGAGGGGCTTCTGATCTCACTCGGTTTCGAGCACGGCATCCCGGTGACCCTGGACGGTGAGCGGCTCACCGGGGACATCCTGGTCACCCGGCTCAATGCCCTCGCCGGTGCCCACGGGGTCGGCCGGATCGACCACGTCGAGAACCGTCTGGTCGGGATCAAGTCCCGCGAGATCTACGAGGCGCCGGCCGCGGTCGTGCTCCACGCCGCCCACACCGCCCTGGAGACGCTGACCCTGGGCCGTGACGTCTTCCATCTCAAGCGCCGCCTCGGCGACGAGTGGGCCCGGCTGGTCTACGACGGCCTCTGGTTTGGCCAGCTGCGCAGCGCCCTCGCCGCCTTCGTCGCCGTGACCCAGGAGCCGGTGAGCGGCGAGGTCAAGCTCCGCCTCTGGCGCGGCACCGTGAGCGTCGCCGGGCGGCGCGCGCCCGGCTCCCTTTACCGCGAGGAGCTGGCGACGTACGACCGCCGCGAGGACACCTTTGACCACTCCGCGGCGCGGGGCTTCATCGAGCTGTTCGGTCTGCCGCTGCGGACCCAGGCGCGCATCCAGGGAGCCCTGGAGGACAGCGTTCCGCTCAGCCTCGAGCGCAAGGTCAGGCGGCGCTGATGGCGCGGGGCAAGCGCAAGGACCCCGAGCCGGCACGGCGCGCCCCCTCCAAGGTCTGGGAGGGGCGGCTGGGGACCCGCACCGCCCGGGGGGTGGAGGAGTACACGAGCAGCCTCGGGTTCGACCTCCGGCTCCACGCCGAGGACATCGAGGGGTCGATCGCCCACGCCCGGATGCTCCGCGAGGTCGGCCTCATCACGGCTGGTGACCTCCGCGCCCTCCTCGCCGGCCTGCGCGCCGTGGGTCGCGAGCTGGACCGGGGTGACTTCGCCGTCGACCCGGCCGACGAGGACATCCACGCCGCCGTGGAGCGCCGCCTCCACGAGCTGATCGGACCGGTCGCCGGCCGGCTGCACACCGGTCGCAGTCGCAACGACCAGGTGGCCACCGATCTGCGCCTCTGGTGCCGGCGCCGCACCGTCGACCTGATGCTCGGCTGCGCCGGGCTGCAGCAGGCGCTGCTCGGACGCGCGGTCGAGCACCGGGCCACCCCGCTGCCCGGGTACACCCACACCCAGCGTGCCCAGGTCGTCTCGCTCGCCCACCACCTGCTGGCCTACGTCGAGATGCTCCAGCGCGACGCGGAGCGGCTGGGCGACGGCTACCGCCGCTGCGACGTGCTGCCGCTCGGCAGCGGGGCGCTGGCCGGCACCACGCTGCCCATCGACCGCGCCAGCACCCAGCGCGCGCTCGGCTTCGCGGCGCTCAGCGCCAACAGCCTCGATGCCGTCTCCGACCGCGACTTCGTGGTGGAGCTGGTCTCGACCTGCGCGCTGCTGATGGTCCATCTCTCCCGGCTGGCCGAGGAGATCGTGCTCTGGACCACCGCGGAGTTCGGTTTCGCCGAGCTGCCCGACACCCACGCCACCGGTTCCTCGCTGATGCCGCAGAAGAAGAATCCCGACGTCCTCGAGCTGGCCCGGGGCCGGGTGGGCCGAGTGACCGGCGACCTGGTCGCGCTGCTGACCGTCCTCAAGGGGCTGCCGCTCGCCTATAACCGGGACCTCCAGGAGGACAAGGAACCGCTCTTCGACGCCGTGGACACGAGCCTGGCGACGCTCGGCATCCTCGCCGACGTGGTCCGCCGGCTCCGTTTCGACGTGGCGGCGATGCGCCGCGCCGCATCCGATCCGATGCTGCTCGCCACCGACGTCGCCGAGCACCTGGTGGCGCGCGGCATGCCCTTCCGCGAGGCCCACGCGCTGGTGGGCGCCGCGGTGCGGCGCTGCGTCGCCGAGCGCAGGACGCTCGCCGATCTGAGCGTCGGGGAGTGGCGGCAGCTCTCCGACCGATTCGACGGCGAGGTCGTGGCGCTCTTCGACGTCGACGCGGCGCTGCGCCGCCGCGAGCTGCCCGGCGGGCCCGGCCCGCGGACGGTCGGCCGCGCCCTGACCCGGGCCGCGGCCGCGGTCGCCCGCACCCGCAAGCTGGCCGGCACCCTGGCCGGCTGAACCGCACCGAGGGCGTCACTTCAGTCTGATCGGTCGGCTCTCCCCCGGCCCCCGCGTCCGGGGCTCCGTGCCCGCCGGAGGGCATCCCCACCTTGTGGAAGGCGAGGGACGCACCCCACCCTTCAAACCCCCTAACAGGGTGCGGAAGAACCCCCGACGGTCCTGCCGCCCCCATCCTCGGCGATGCGTGCGTCGCCTCCTGCGGGGGCTCGGTCGAATACCTGCAGGTATGCTCCCTCGCCTCCTCGTCGGCTCCTTCGCCTCACCGGTCTGGGAACGACATCCCTCGTCGGGGGTTCTTCAGCACCCTGTTAAGGACTTCGCTGTCCTTAACCCCCATCAGACACGCACGTCCCTCCTCCTCTCGGAGGTGGGGCGGACCTCCCTCCACTTCCCATCGGGCCATGGCCTTTGCCCTCCGTCCCCGGTACCCTGAGCCGATGACGCTGCCGGTCCTCATCGTCGGGGACGTCCAGGGCGACCACGAGCGCCTCTCTGTGGCGCTGGCCGCCTTCCCCGAGGACGAGGTGGAGACCGTCTTCCTCGGCGACTTCTTCACCGGTGGCCGGCCGGGCGACGCAGGTGGCCTCAAGGCGGCCCGGATCGCCATGGAGCGGCGCCACAGCCGGGCCATCCTGGGCAACCACGACCTGCTCGTGATGGCGCTGATCGAGGAGCGGCGTCTCGGCGGGGAGCGGCTGCGGGCGGGTGACGGCGAGCTGCTGGAGTCCGTCTGGCGGCGGCGGCGGGGCGACCCCGCCGACCTCGAGGCGCTCGCCGGCGACGTGGAGATGGAGGCCTGGCTGCGCCGGCTGCCGGTCATGCTGCTGCTCGACGACGGCACCCTGGTCCAGCACACCGACGATGACGACTACTCCGCCCTGGGTGAGAGCGTCGAGGCGGTGAACCGGGCTGCGACCGGCCTATTGAGCCAGGAACCTGGAGGGGTGGTCGTGCTCCTCCGCCACCTGATCGGGCGGCGAGCCTTCGAGGACCGCGAGCGCCTCGACGCGCATCTGCGCCGCTTCGGCGCCCGGCGCGTGGTCCATGGCCACACCCCGCACTGGAAGGCCGTTCCGTACGTGCGCCAGGGGGGGCGGGTGATCGGCTTCGACGGCCGCTTCTCCCGCTACTGGGGACGCAATCCCGGGGAGGATGCGGGCCCGGTGGGGGCCACGGTCGCCCTGCTCCCGCCGATGCCCCCCGCGCTCGCCTGATCAGCCGCCCGCCGCGATACCGGCGTACACCTCCCGGAGGCGGCCGGTCAGCACATCGAAGACGAACCCCCGCACCTCGTCCCGGTACGGCAGGTAGGGGCTGAGGCGGATGCGGTTGACCGACTGCCGCACGTCGGCATCGAGGTCGGAGAAGGCCTCGAGGGCAAAGGGCGGCCGGACGCCGGTCTCCTGCTCGATCTGTGCCTTCAGATCGTCATCGCGGAAGCCGAGCATCCCGCACCCCGTGTGGTGGACCAGCATCACCTCGCGGGTGCCGAGAATGCGCTGGGAGACGACCAGCGAGCGGATGACGTCATCGGTGGCGACGCCGCCCGCGTTGCGGATGAGGTGGGCATCCCCGGTCTGCAGCCCGAGGATGGCGGGAAGGTCGATCCGCCCGTCCATGCAGCCGACCACGGCGATGTGCCGGGCCGGGATCGCGTGCAGGGAGCCGGCACGCACGTCGTAGCGGGACGCGCGCATCAGGTTGTCCTCCTGGATGTCGTCGATCACGGACATGGGCCCCTCCTGGTGCGGCAGACATCGCCGCACGCCTGCGTTGCTTGCGGCGGACACGTTGCCACATCTCCCGCCCGCAGCTCCTGCGGCCGTTGCTCGCCCGTCGGGCTCAGACGACGTCCACCTCGGGGCGGGCGATGCCTGCCGGTTGGAGGTCCGGCGCCGCTCCGGCGGGGCGATGGCGGGGGAGGGCGCGCGCACACACCAGGGCGGCCAGCAGGCAGACGGTGGCGCCGCCCAGGAAGGGGAGGGGCTCGGCGATCCCGTAGAGGGCACCGAGCACGCCGGCTCCGAAGGCACCTCCGCCTGCCTCGAAGAGCCCACCGATGCCCATCGCCCGTCCCCGCAGCGAAGTCGCCGTCGACTCGCTGATGACGGCGAAGAGGGAGGGCTCGACGAGCATGACGGCGAGCGACTCGACCGTGCCGACGGCGAGGATCGGGAAGATGCTGCGGAGCCATGGGTAGGTGGAGGCACAGGCGGCCACTCCGCAGAGCGCCGCGGGCACCAGCAGCCGCCGGTTGGCTCGGTCGCTCAGCCGGCCGCCCTTGCCGGTGAGCAGGAGGATGGGCACGGCGAAGAAGGAGATGGAGAGCCCGATGACCAGGCTGTCGTAGCCGCGCGCGGTCAGATACTGCGGCCAGACGACGTCGTACATGCTGAACATCGTTCCGGATGCCGCCAGGGCCACGCTCGGGACGAGCAGCGCGGGTCGGAGCCACCACCAGCGCCGTGCCGGCGGGGTGACCGGAGCCGGAGTCGCGGCCGGCGACGGAGAGCCGACCCGCGCCGCGGAGGGCGCCGGCGCGGGCGGTGACACGGCGATGTCAGCGCCGCGTGTCTCGGGCATGCGGATCAGAGCCCCCAGGCCGAGCAGGACGGCGATCCCCGAGGCCGCGAAGATCCCCGAGTACGCCCAGAGGGCGATGGCCCCGCCGATGGCGGGCCCGAGGAGCAGCCCGACCATCTCGCAGCCCTGGAGCTGCGCGTAGCGGTGGCCCCGCTCCGCGGGCGCGGTGAGGTCGGCGAGCGCGGCGCGGAGGGCCGGGACGTAGGCGCCGCCGCTCGCTCCCTGCCCGACGCGCAGCAGGGCCAGCAGCCAGAGCGGTCCCAGGTTGAGGAAGAGCCCGCCGGAGAGGGCCGCGTAGAGCAGCCGGCTGCCGATCAGCACCGGCTTGCGACCGATGCGGTCGACGAGGTGTCCCGCCGGGAGCTGTACCAGGGCGCTGGCCACCAGTGGCCCGGCGACGAAGAGGGCGATGTCGGCGGAGGTGCCGCCATGGGAGCGGACGTAGAGGGGCACGACCGGGAAGAGGGCGGCGATGCCGGTGAACATCACCAGCTGGCCGAGCAGCAGCCGGTGGGCGGGTTCGAGGCGGCGGGTCAGGAGCGCCCGGAGGATTTCGAGCACGGCCGGCCCATGATGGCATCGGCGCGTGGGTTGCCCGCCAGCACCCGGGCCTACGTGTCCTCCCCGGCGTCAAACGTGGTGCCGTGAAGGTGTGGCATCCCCTCCTCGAGTGCAAAGCGCGTTTCGCACATCGGGCACTCCACGAAGGGCGCCAGCTCGTCGTCGAGGGGCGGCAGCATCTGGGTGCTGCACTGGGGACAGACCAGCACCTGGGGCTCGACGTCGTCATCGCGCTGCATCAGATCGGCTGCCTGGATCAGGTCGACGGCCACCGACTGGCACTCGGCGCAGACGAAGGTGGCGAAGCTGTCGTCGTGCTCCAGGTAGCGCGCTTGCGAATCCACGTAGACCGGGGCGTTGAGCGCCTCGAAACGGCCCCCGGTGCAGCCGCTCGGGCAGCGGAGATCGCGGTGGCGCATCTCAGCGCGGCCGGAGCAGCTGGGCGAGCCGGGCCACGGGTGGCTCCAGGCCGGCGGTGACGTAGGCGGTGACCACGACCGACAGCACCATCACCTTGAGCGCTCGCATCCACGAGGTGGTGTCGCGGCCCCCGACCAGGGCGGCGACGGCAGCCCCCTCGATGGCCCCACCGATGGCGCTGGCGAGGTCCCCCGGGGCCACCAGCGAGTAGGCGGGCAGCCGCCCCAGGGCCCCGCGCACCTCGGCCTCGATGCCCGCGACGAACCGCGTCCGCAGCTCCTGGCACCGAGCCTGGAGCGCCGGATGGGAGAGGCTCAGCATCGAGACGTCGAGCAGTGCTCGCCATAGCTCCGGGTGGCGGGCGCACAAGCCGGCGGCGGTGTCCAGCGCCGCCACCAGTCGCTCCAGGGGGTCCTCGATGCCCTCGACCGCCGCCGCCCATGCCTCGCTCATCTGCCGGTCGAGCTCCCCGGCAACGGCCAGCAGCAGCTCGTCCTTGGACTCGAAGTAGTAGTGGAGGAGACCGGGGGCGACCCCCGCCTCGCGCGCGATCTCCTTCATCGAGGTGTCCGCGCTGCCCTGGCGGCCCAGCACGGTGGCCGCCGCCCGGACGATCTCAGCGCGCCGCCGCCGGCTGATCGCCGCGCGACCGCCCGCGCTTCCCGACGCCGGGTTCGCCACCGCAAGGTTCATGGGCGGTCCTCTTTTCACATTGATTGGGCGTCCGACCAGCATCCTAACACCGGTAACTGGGGTCTGGCGCGAGAGCGTCGCGGGGCTCCGCCGAACCCCGAGCGGGGTCCGCTCAGCCGTCGAGGACGGACTTCGGGTGGAAGGCGAGACCGAATCCACCCGGTCCGGCGTGGCAGCCGAGCACCGCTCCCACCTCCACGATGGTGGGCAGCTCACCGGTGACCGCCGCGATCTGAGCGGCCACGGCGTGGGCGTGCTGGGGGCTGGCGGCGTGGGCGACCGCGGCCTTTGTGGGGCCCCACTCGGGGACCATGGACGCCATCTCCTGCACCAGGCGCTTCAGCGCCCGCGGGTAGGTGCGCACCCGTTCGACCACGTCGATCTTGCCGTCGTGGATGCCGAGGATGGGCTTGATGTCGAGGACGGTGCCGAGGACGGCCTGGGCGCCGCCGATACGCCCCCCGCGATGGAGGTACTCGAGGGTCTCCACGGTGAAGACGAGCTGCTGCGCGGCCACCAGCCGGTTCAGGGTGGCCACGATGTCGTCCGCCTCGCCGCCCCGGTCCCGGACGGCGACGGCCGCCTCGACCGCGTTGGTGTGGCCGGGCCCGACTGACCGGGTGTCGACCACCCGGATGTCGAGATCGGGGAGGGAGCCGCGCGCCTGGAGCGCCGAGCCGACCGTCCCGCTCAGGTCGCCCGAGATGGTGGTGCAGATGATGGTGCCGCCATCAGCTCCCAGACGGGAGAAGACCGCGGCGAAGTCGCCGGGGGGTGGTTGGGACGTCCGGGGGTGAGGCCCGCCGGCGCGCATGCGCTGGTAGAACTCGGCAGTGGACATCTCGACCTGATCGAGGAACTCCTCCTCCCCGAAGAAGACCCGCAGCGGCACCACCGTGACCCCGTGGGCGGCGGCGTAGGCGGCGTCGAGGTCGGCGGTGCTGTCGCACACGAGGTGGATCGGGCTCACTGAGGGTCCGATCCTAACTGTCTGACATCCCGTCCATGCATAAAGTACAGCGATCTATCCAGTCGCGTCACGTGCCGATCACGCCTGCACCGCCGAGGCCGGATGGTAAAAGAGGCCGAAGGCGCCCGGCCCCACGTGGCAGCCGAGCACGGCGCCGACCTCGACGATCTGCGGGGCCTCCCCGGTGACGGCCGCCACCTTGCGGGCCAGCTCCTCGGCACCCTCGCGGTTGTCGGCGTGGGCCAATGTGGTCACGGTCCGGCCCCATTCCCGGACCGTGGACGCCAGCTCCTGGACGACGCGATCCAGGGCCCGGGGATAGGTGCGCACCTGGTCGAGGACCTGCACCTTGCCGTCGATGAAGGCGAGGATCGGCTTGATGCTGAGGACGGTGCCGAGCAGCGCCCGGGCGGCGCCGATGCGCCCGCCGCGCCGGA
This sequence comes from Candidatus Dormiibacterota bacterium, assembly GCA_003142035.1. Lineage (GTDB taxonomy): Bacteria > Chloroflexota > Dormibacteria > Aeolococcales > Aeolococcaceae > Changshengia. Next base: position 47,921 of record PLOF01000074.1, on the reverse strand, counting down.
GGTACTCGAGGTTCTCGACGGTGAACACGAGGTGCTGCGCCGCCTTCAGCCGGTCAATGGCGGCCACGATCGCGTCAGCGCTGCCGCCCCGGTCGCGGATGGCCGCGGCCATGGCCAGCGCGGCGCCATGGGCCGGCCCGCAGGACTTGGTTTCGACGATCCGGATGTCGAGGTCGGGAAGAGCCTGGCGCGCCTGCATCGCCGAGCCGGCGGTACCGCTCAAATCGGAGCTGATGGTGGTGCAGATCACCGGAGCGCCGTCACTTCCCAGCCGCTCGAAGACCTCCGCGAACACGCCCGGCGATGGCTGGGAGGTTTGTGGGTGGGGCCCGCCGGCGCGCATCCGCCGGTAGAACTCCCTGGTCGGCATCTCCACCTGGTCGAGGTACTGCTCCTCTCCGAAGATGATGCTGAGCGGGACCATCTCCACGTCGTGGGCGGGGTAGTAGGCGAGGCCGAGGTCGGCGGTGCTGTCACACACCAGGTGCACGCGTTTCACTGCGGCAGTGATCCTACCCGTCCGGCCCGTGGTCGCCGCCGTCGCCGTGGTCGCGCGCCTCTAGCAGGGCGCTGAAGAACCCCCGACGGTCCTGCCGCCCCCATCCTCGGTGATGCGTGCGTCGCCTCCTGCGGGGGCTCGGCCTTGGATTCCATCGGTGGATGTTCTTCAGCGCCCTGCTGGCGCTGCGCGTCACAATCGGCCTCGATGCTGCTTGCCATCGATGTCGGCAACACCGACACCGTCGTCGGCGTCTTCGACGGGAGCCGGCTGGTCACCGATTTCCGATACCACACGGAGCCCCGGGCGACGGGCGCCGAGCTCGGGCTGGTGGTCGTCTCCCTGCTGCGCTCCGCCGGGCTGGAGCCTGAGGCGATATCGGCCGTCGCGGTCAGCAATGTGGTCCCCGATCTCTCCCGGAGCATCGAAGAACTGGCCCGCCAGCGCTTCGGCCATCCCCCGCTCGTCGTCGGGCCGGGGGTTCGGACCGGAATCCGCATCAACTACGACGACCCGTCGCTGGTCGGGGCAGATCGGATCGCCAACGCCGTCGCCGCTCAGCACCTCTACGGCGGTCCGGCCATCATCTGCGACTTCGGGACCGCCACCACCATCGACGCCATCGACGCCGCCGGCGACTACCTGGGTGGGGCCGTGGCTCCGGGTCTCATGGTCAGCCACGACGCGCTGGTTGCGCGGGCCGCCCGACTCTCCCCCGTCGACCTGGCAGCACCCGAGACCGTCCTGGGACGCAACCCCCGAGCCTCGATGCAGGCCGGCCTCGTCCTCGGTTACGCCGGCCTGGTGGAGGGGCTGGTGGTCCGGATGCGCCGGGAGATGGAGGGTGACCCCAAGCTGATCCTCACCGGGGGCCTCGCTCCACTGATGGCCGGCCTCATCTCCGGGGTCCGCGCCGTCGACGAGCGCCTGACCCTTGTGGGTCTCCGCCTCATCCACGAGCTCAACGCCTCCTGAGCTCGCGAGGGCGCTCATCTGTGGAGCTCGTCCGGCGCCGAGTGGCGCCGAGTGGGAGGTGAGCTGCGCGCGGCTCGCCCCCTACCATGGCTGCATGACTGTCGCGGAGCCGGCACCGGCGGCGCCACCCCGTTCCCTTCCCGCCCCCGCCCCGCTGCGGATCGGGCGGCTGGAGGTCGACTCCCCGGTGCTGATCGCCCCCATGGTCGGGATCACCGACGACCCCTTCCGGCGGCTTGCCCGGGAGTTCGGGGCCGGACTGGTCTCCGCCGAGATGACCGCCGCCGAGCCGGTGGTGCGCCGCATCCCCCGGACCCTGGAGCTGCTCACCTTCGATCCCGGGGTGCGCCCGGCCGCCGCCCAGCTGGTCGGCTGCGACCCGGCGATGATGGCCGAGGCCGCCGCGATCTGCGTCGAGCGGGGGGCGTCCGTGGTCGACGTCAACCTCGGCTGCCCCGTGCCGCGAGTCACCACGCGGGGCTCGGGCGCGGGCCTGGCGAGGGATGTGGCCGGCGCGGCGCGGGTGATCCGGGCCATGGTCGAGGCGGTCGACGTCCCCGTCACCGCCAAGATGCGGCTCGGCTGGGACCACTCCTCGATCAACGCCTCGGAGCTGGCGCGGGCCCTGGAGGACTCTGGGTGCGCGATGGTGACCGTCCACGGGCGCACCCGGGCGCAACGCTACACAGGGCATGCGGACTGGGCGGAGATCGCCCGGGTCAAGCAGGCGGTCCGCATCCCCGTGGTGGGGAGCGGCGATGTCACCGACGTCAGCGAGATCCGGCGCCGGCTGCTCGCCGGCGATGTGGACGGCGTGGTGATCGCCCGGGGCGCCCTGGGCAACCTCTGGCTCGTACGCCAGGCCGTCCACCACGTCGCGACCGGCGAGCTCCTCCCCGACCTCGGCTTCGCGGACCGGATCGAGCTGACCCGGAGGCACGTGGAGCTGCTCATCGAGCATTACGGGGAGGCTCGCGCCCTGGTGGTCGGCCGCAAGTACGTGTCCTGGACCATCAAGGGGTGCAACGGCGCGGCCAAGCTCCGGGCGATGGTGCAGACCCTGGTCACGCGGGCTGACCTCGATGCCATCCTGGGCCAGGCGCTCGCCGCCGGCCTCGGCCCGGGTGGCTGGTTCCAGCCGATCTTCACGAGCGGCGAGGGCTGAGCCCCGGCCCCGAGGGCACACCCCCGGCGGCGAAGATCCACTCGCCGGGGATCGGAAAACCTGAGTCCCTGGGTATCCGAAGATGTGAGCCCGCGCCACCCAAAAAAAGAGGGCGCCCCTGGAAGTCCAGAGACGCCCCGAGAGGGGGGGCTTATGAGGTGCGGTCCCCGACCGCTGTGAGGATGATAGGTAGGTTATCAGATCGGGGTCAACCAGGTGGGGTCAGTTTGTTACTTGAACGTCGCCACCATCGTTTCACGCGCAGCACCTATACTCCCCTGCCTCCCCACTGATGCGCCGGGCGGCGCTCGGCAGGGCCACCCACGTTCACGAAGGTCATCCACCACCATGGACAAGCCGGTCTTGCTCACCAAAGAGGGCCTCGACAAGCTCGCAGCTGAGCTCGAGGAACTGCGGACGGTCCGGCGCGCCGAGGTCGCCGAGCGGATCAAGTACGCCAAGGACTTTGGCGACATCAGCGAGAACGCCGAATACGAGGCCGCGAAGAACGAGCAGGGGATGCTCGAGGGGCGGATCCTCACCCTGGAGATGATGGTCCGCAACGCCGTGATCATCGAGCCGACGGAGGTCGGCGGGGTCGTCCAGGTCGGCTCCACCGTCGAGGTCAAGGACGAGTACGGAACCCAGGCCTTCACCATCGTGGGCCCGGCCGAGGTTGACGTCACCTCGGGCCGCATCTCGATGGAATCGCCGGTCGGCAAGGCCCTGCTCGGCCGGCGGATCGGGGACAAGGTCGCTGTCCAGAGCCCCGGTGGAGTGCGCGAGCTCAAGGTCACCGCCCTCCGCTGAGGGGCAAACCCGCTAGATCGCGTCAAACTGGCCCCAATCCGCACGGAAGGGGCCGTCGCTCGGGCACCATGTACGGTCGCATGCCCGACGATCCCCTCATGGTTGAACGGAGGCGAAAGGCCGAAGCCCTCGCCGCCCTCGGCCTTCCCGTCTACAACGTCGACTTCCGGCCCGACCGCACCCTGGAGGAGGCGCGCCGCGCGCTGGCGGAGTGGGAGGCGACCAGCCCGCCTGCGGACACCCCCGGCCCCCCGGTCGCGGTCGCCGGGCGGCTGATGCTCCACCGCGTCCAGGGCAAGAGCGTCTTTTCCCATCTGGAGGACGAGGGCGGCCGGATGCAGGTGTGGTTCAGGCAGGACCAGCTCGGCGAGGCCGCCTTCGAAGCGGTGCGGCTGCTCGACCTCGGTGACATCGTGGGCGTCTCCGGGACGCTGATGCGCACCCGCCGCGGGGAGCCGACGGTGCTGGTTCAGACCCTGACCCCGCTCGTCAAGGCGCTGCGCCAGCCGCCCGAGAAGTTCCACGGGCTCCACGACCAGGAGACCCGCTACCGCAAGCGTTACTACGACCTGATGTCGAGCGCCGGCCAGAGGCGCCACTTCCAGCACCGCGCCGAGCTGCTGCGCAGCGTCCGGCGCACCCTGGAGGGGCGCGACTTCCTCGAGGTCGAGACCCCCATCCTCCAGCTCATCCCGGGGGGCGGACATGCCGTGCCATTCCGCACGCATTGGAACGCCCTGCACACCGAGGTCTACCTCCGGATCGCCATCGAGCTGCACCTCAAGCGCCTGTTGGTCGGTGGCTACCGCCGGGTGTACGAGATCGGCCGCGTCTTCCGCAACGAGGGCCTCTCGCCACGGCACAATCCTGAGTTCACGATGCTCGAGGCCTACCAGGCGTACGCCGACTACGTCGACATGCGCGAGCTGACCGAGGCGATCGTCGTCGATGCCGCCCGGGCCGTACCACCCGGGATGGAGGAGGACGGCGCCTCCGCCCCCGACCTCGACCCGCTGCACCGCCGCTACGGCGGTCGCGATCTCGATCTCACCCCTCCCTTCCGAGCCGAGACCATGGCCCGCCTGATCGAGCAGGTCTGCGGATTCGACCCGGTCCGGGCCTGGGACGACGGCAGCCTGGAGGCGCAGGCCCGGCGGGCGGGGGTGGAGCTCCAGCCCGGCCAGGGCCCCGGCACAGTGTTCAACGAGATCTACGAGCAGAAGGTCGAGCGCACCCTTTTCGACCCCACCTTCGTCCTCGACTACCCGGCCGAGGTCAGCCCGCTGGCGCGGCGGCGCAAGGACGACCCGCGGTTCGTGGAGCGCTTTGAGCTGGTGGTCGTCGGCCGGGAGCTGGCCAACGCCTTCAGCGAGCTCAACGATCCCATCGACCAGCGCGCTCGCTTCGAGGAACAGGCCCGCCAGCGCGATCTGGGCGCGACCGAGACCCAGCCGCTGGACGAGGACTTCCTGGAGGCCATCGAGGCCGGCATGCCGCCGGCCGGGGGTCTCGGCATCGGCGTCGACCGTCTGGTGATGCTGCTCACCGACAGCCCCGGCATCCGCGATGTGCTGCTCTTCCCCACGATGCGCCCGACCGGCGACGCGGAGGCTGACGCGTGATCCCTCTCCAGGCCCTGCGCGATGACCCCGACCACTTCCGCCGGGGGGCGGAGCTCAAGCACGAGGCTGCCCCCGTCGACGAGATCCTCGAGCTCGACCTGCGCGCCCGGCGGCTTCGCAACGAGGTCGAATCGGCCCAGGCCGAGCGCCGCCGCGCATCCTCCGCCATCCACGGTGCCCCCACCGACGAGCAGCGGGCGGAGCTCGCCGAGCTCAAGACCCGGATGCAGTCGGGCGAGGCCGAGCTGGGCGAGCTGGAGGGGCGCATCCAGTCGCTCCTCCTCTATGTCCCCAACCCGCCGCACGAGTCCGCGCCCATCGGCCCCGACGCGAGTGGCAACGTGCAGATCCGCACCGGGGGCGAGCCTCCGCACTTCGACTTCGAGCCGCGACCCCACTTCGAGCTGGGCGACCGGCTCGGCATCTTCGACTTCGAGCGCGCCGCCAAGATCAGCGGGGCCCGCTTCGCCATCCTGCGCGGCGAGGGGGCCCGGCTCCAGCGGGCCCTGATCGCCTGGATGCTCGACATCGCGACCCGCGAGCACGGCTACACAGAGATCCTGCCGCCCTACCTGGTGCGGCGCGAGTGCATGGTCGGCACCGCCCAGCTGCCCAAGTTCGAGGACGACGCCTACCGCACCGACGACGACCTCTTCCTGGTTCCCACCGCCGAGGTGCCGGTGACCAACCTCTACCGCGAGGAGATCCTGGACGGCGCGGCACTCCCCATCTGCCATGTCGCCTACACCGCCTGCTGGCGGCGCGAGGCGGGGGCGGCCGGCAAGGACACCCGCGGCTACATCCGGCTCCACCAGTTCGACAAGGTCGAGATGGTCCGCTTCACCCGTCCCGAGACCTCGCTCGACGAGCTGGAGTTGCTGACACATCAGGCAGAATCACTCCTGGAGCGTCTCGGCATCCACCACCGGGTGCTCTCCATGTGCACCGGTGACATGGGATTTGCCCAGTGGAAGAAGTACGACGTCGAGGCCTGGGCGCCGGGGATGCAGCGTTGGCTGGAGGTCTCCTCCTGCAGCGTCTTCGGGGACTTCCAGGCGCGCCGGGCCAACATCCGCTACCGGCCCGCGGCGGGCGAGCGGCCCCGATTCGTCCACACGCTGAATGGCAGCGGCCTGGCCGTTCCCCGTGTCCTCGACGCGGTTCTCGAGACCTATCAGCGCGAGGACGGGAGCGTCGACATCCCTGAGCCGCTCCGGTACTACATGGGCGGCGTCGACCGCCTGGTGCCGCCCGGAGCATGAGCGCCCACGAGATCGTCTCCCGGGTCGCGGTGGACCGGATGATCGTCACCGGCCACCGCATCGAGGTGCCGCTGGACTGGAGCCGGCCCGGCGTCAGGGGGACCATCAGCGTCTTTGCCCGCGAGGTGGTGGCCGCGGAGAAGGCGGACGATCGGGACCTTCCCATGATCTGCTGGTACCAGGGCGGACCGGGGATGGAGTTCGCCTTTCCCGTGTCACGGGGGGCCTGGCTGGAGCAGCTGCTCACCCGCTACCGGGTGCTTCTCCTCGACCAGCGCGGCACCGGCATGAGCTCACCGCTCGAGGCGCGGTCGCTGCCGCGCAGCGATCCCGGTGAGCTGGCGGAGTACCTCCGTCACTTCCGCGCCGACTCGATCGTGCGCGACGCCGACCGGTTCCGCTCCGTGCTGCTCGGCGAGGAGGCGAGCTGGCATCTCTTCGGGCAGAGCTTCGGAGGCTTCTGCAGCCTCACCCACCTCTCGTTCCTTCCTGAACACGTGGCGGGGGTGATCATCACCGGCGGCTTCGCCCCCGTGCTTCGCGACGTCGACGGCGTCTACACGGCGCTGGCCGGTCGGATGGTCGAGCGCAACGCGGACTTCCTGGCGCGCTTCCCGGAGGACGCGGAGCGCTTGCGCCGGATTGTCGACCACCTCTTGTCCGCGCAGGACGTCGACGCGCACGGGGAGCGCCTCACCGCCCGCGCGTTCCTCACCCTGGGCACGTGCCTGGGCCACCTCCATGGGGCGGCCGAGGTGCACGACGCCGTCGAGCGGGCCGCCCACGACCTGGAGACGCTGGGGGTGCTCGGTGGTGGCGTGCACCAGCAGGTCGCCGGGTTGATGTCGCCGGCGACCAATCCCCTCTACTCCCTGCTCCAGGAGGCGTGCTACGGGCAGGGTGGGCCGACCCGGTGGGCGGCGGCGCGCGTGCTCGGCGCCGATCCTCGCTACCGGCTCGACGCAGAGCCGGCACCCTGCCTCACCGGCGAGATGATCTTCCCCTGGATGTTCGAGGAGTGGGCATCGCTGCGTCCGTTCCGGGCGGCGGCGGAGGCAATCGCCACCCAGGTCTCGTGGACGCCCCTCTACGACGTCGACCGCCTGCGGGCCAACCGGGTCCCGGTGGTCGGCACCGTCTACTGGAACGACCCCTACGTGGAACGTGGCCTGGCCTTGGAGACCGCCGAGCTGCTCGGCAACTGCGAGGTGTGGATCACCAACGAGCACGAGCACCAGGCGTACCGGGTGACCCCGGGACGGGTGGCGGAGCGGCTCTTCGCCATGCTCGACCAGCGCCGCGCGCAGAGCTGACATCCCGGCGGGCTGCGGTGCCCCCGCGGCTGCTCGCGCATAATCGCGGCATGTCAGGCGGTGTGGAGCGCGAGATCAAGCTGAGCGCGGACGGTGGCTATCTCCTCCCTGATCTCAACGACCTGACCGCCGGGGTGGTGGAGGACTCGGGGCCGGAGCCACAGGAGTCGACGTACTGGGACAGCGACTCCCTGGAGCTCGTGCGGCAGGGCTATGGGCTTCGCCACCGCCGCCGCCTCGACCGGTCGGGTGACCCTGGGGTCTGGACGCTCAAGACCCCAGGGCGGATGGACGCCGACCGGATGGTGAGGGGGGAACACGAGTTGCGCGCAGAGGGGACGGCGCCGCCGGCGGAGTTGCTCGCGTTGATCCCGGAGGCGGTCGATCCCGTCGCCCTGCACCCCGTGGCGGTGCTCAGCGCCACCCGGCGGGTGCTCACCCTGGGCCGTGCCGCATCGGGTGAGAAGGGGGCCGGCACCGTCGAGGTGATGGACGACACCGTCGAGGTCACCGCCCCGGGGGGCGGTCCCGTCGTCGACCGCTTCCGCGAGCTCGAGGTCGAGATGCAGGACGGCGCGGACGATCTCGCGGACCGGGTGGCGGCGCGGCTCCGCAAGGCCGGCGCGGGACCACCGGAGAGCACCTCCAAGTACCGGCGGGCGCTGCAGGCGCTGGGTCTCCAGGTCTGAGGCGGCGCATCCGGCGCGCCGCGGGGAAACGCCCGTCCCGTCAGTGGGGACGGACGGCTAGACCGTGGCGTTCGGCGTGCGCTCCCACCGTCGCACCCAGCGCTCTTCGGCGACCAGCGCCGGCCAGACGTGCTGCTCCATGAGGCCGTCGTAGAAGACCTGACGGCGCCGCGCGTCCTCGTCCCCCTCCAGCGGTGGCCCCGCCGTCTTGCGGTCCTGGATCCATGGTGGGACGCAGCGGAGGATCACCCGGCTGTTGAGCCGGAGGGCGCACTCCGGGTCCCGAGCCTCGTCGACCTCGACGTCGATGCGCAGCAGCGGCCCGGTGTTGTCGAAGAGCTCCCAGCCCTGGGCCCAGCGGCGGCCGCGGTTCTGGTCGGTCACCAAAGCGAGAGCCTCGGTGCCGACGCGCTCGCCGCTTGCCGGTCGGGAGAGCACCGTGAGAGCCGCGCGCATCCGGGAGTCGAGCGCCTCGGCGAGGTAGGACGCCAGCGATGGCGAGCGGTTGTCCAGGTCGGGCGGCGGCAGCTGCCCGCGGAACTCCACGGGGGCGAGGGCCTGGACGGTGCTGGCATGACGCCGGCAGAGATGCCAGGAGTTGACCGTCACGATGTGGTCGCCGCACCACGCCGTCGGGCACGGGGCTCCCCGCCGGTCACGGTAATCGCACGAGACCCGGTTGGGAGCCTGGCAGCCGGGCTCGGAGCACGGCTGCTCGCTGGGGTGTCCGGGTGAGGCTGCAGGCACGCCGACGATCTCCGCCTCGACCGCCTTCCGGCGCCTCAGCAACGACACCTCAGCTTCCCCCAAACCCAGCGTCCGCCCTGCGGGCACACCACTCCTGGGCATGGTCAGGCTATCAGGATCTGTCCTCTCCTGTCAAACGCTCTGACACCCGCACAAGGCTGAAGCGCTGCACAGTTCTCTCCCCGCGGTGACTTCGGCGAATCCCCCGACAGCGCGATTCCAGAGTGACGGACCGCGCCCCCACCGGGGGAGCGCGCTAGAGTCCCGGCGACCGCCCGCCGATCGTCTGGGGAAGATTCATGCGCTGGAATATGCCGCCCGATCGACTTCCTGAAGCCTGGTTTAACATCGTGCCGCGGCTGTCGCAGCCGATTGACCCGGCACTCCACCCCGTAACGCGGCAGCCGGCTGGCCCACAGGACCTCGCCCCCCTCTTTCCGATGGCCCTGATCCTCCAGGAGGTGTCGACCGACCCCTGGATCGACATCCCGGGCCCGGTCCTCGACATCCTCCGCCTCTGGCGCCCTACTCCCCTGGTGCGTGCCCGCCGCCTCGAGCAGGCGCTCGACACCCCGGCGCGGATCTACTACAAGGACGAGTCGGTCTCCCCGGCCGGCTCGCACAAGCCCAATACCGCCGTTCCCCAGGCCTACTACAACCGTGAGGAGGGGATCAAGCGCATCGCCACGGAGACGGGTGCCGGCCAGTGGGGGAGCGCGCTCGCCTTCTCCTGTGCGCTCTTTGGCATCAAGTGCAAGGTCTACATGGTGCGGGCCTCCTACCAGCAGAAGCCCTACCGGCGCCTGATGATGGAGACCTGGGGCGGTGAGGTGGTGGCCTCGCCGGTGGACCAGCCCGACAGCCCCGGCTCGCTCGGCATGGCGATCAGCGACGCCGTCCGCGACGCGGGCAGCCGTGAGGACACCCACTACTCGCTGGGGTCGGTGCTCAACCACGTGCTCCTCCACCAGACCGTGATCGGCCTGGAGGCCAAGGAGCAGCTCCAGCTGGCGGGCGAGGAGAAGCCCGACCTGGTCATCGGTTGCTGCGGTGGCGGCTCCAACCTCGGCGGCCTCGCCCTGCCCTTTGTCCCCGACGAGGGCGTCGAGCTGCTGGCGGTGGAGCCGACCAGCTGCGCCACCCTCACCACCGGGAAGTTCGAATACGACTTCGGCGACACCGCCGGACTCACCCCGCTCCTCTCCATGTACACGCTGGGCCACGACTTCGTGCCGCCCTCGATCCACGCCGGCGGGCTCCGCTACCACGGCGACTCACCGATCATCAGCAACCTGGTGCATACCGGGCGGATGCGCGCCTCGGCATACAACCAGACCGCCGTCTTCGAGGCCGCCATCCAGTGGGCGCGGACCCAGGGGACGATCCCCGCACCCGAGACCGCGCACGCGATCAAGGCGACCATCGATGCCGCCCTCCAGGCCCGCGAAGAGGGCAAGGAGAAGGTGATCCTCTTCGGCTACTCCGGGCACGGGCTCCTCGACCTGCAGGCCTACGACGACTTCCTCACCGGGAAGCTGGCCGGAAGCTGAAACCCGCACGCTCCATCCCCGGGCGTCCGGTCAGCGGGCGTCCGGGGTGGGTGGCGCCGGTTCGGCGCCGCCCAGGCCGGTCAGATCAAGGAAGCGAGGAGCGCAGGAAGGGAGCGCACTGATGTGCGTGACCGCCCGAGCACCGGAGCTGACGCAGAGCTGGCCGGAAATGGGCGGTGCCGGCTCAGAGGGGGAGGCCCTGCTCCAGATACCCGAGCGCCTCGTCGATGTCCGGTAGGAACTCGGTCCACTCCCGGGTCGGGTCGTTGACGAGCGGCTCCATCGCCACCAGCATCACGCCGAGCACGGCACCGACGAAGGCGCGCACCTGGACATCATCGGCTGGGCGTCCGGCTCGGGCAGCGACCGCTCCGGCGAGCACCTGGAAGGAGCGGACCAGCTCGTTGATCCAGCGGGCTCTGACCTCCGGGACCGAGAAGGTGAGGGCCATCCGCACCTTCTCCAGCTCCCGCTCCTCGGGGGAGAGCCCGCTGGTGATGCCACCGATGCTGCGAAGCGCCTCGCGGCAGGCCTGCAGCGGCGTGAGGTCAGCTGGCAGCTGTTGGAACACCTCCATCAGCGCTTCGTCGTAGTCATCGCGGAGGACCACGTCCTCCTTGGTCGGGAAGTAGCGGAAGAAGGTGCTCGGTGAGACCTCGGCGGCCTCGGCGATGTCCTCGACGGTCGTGCCGTCGTAGCCCCGCTCGACGAAGAGGCGCATCGCCTCCTGCTGGATGGCGGCGCGGGTCTTCGCCTTCTTCCGCTCGCGGAGCCCGGGACCTCGGCCCTCGATCGCCTCTGACGAAGTCATCTCGACCCGATCCTCATTGCGCGTGCCAGGTGCCTCCGGCCACGATCGTAGCTGCTCACAAGGACGTCGGTGCTGCCGCCGCACTGTCGGGGAGCAGGAGTTGCGGGCCCGGCCCGGTTGGGTCGGCGGCGCCGCTCTCTGGCGTGGGAGCCAGCGCCGGGGTGCGCAGCGGCATGAACAGGAGCGTGAGCACCAGGCCGATGCCGGCGATGCCGGCGGAGACCAGGAAGGCCGCATCCATGCCGCGGACAAAGGCCGCCTGGACCCCGTGGGCGAGCGCCGGGGATGCGAGCTTGCGGGCCACGGCCAGCCCCTGGGTCAGCCCCTCCTTCATGGTGGCGACCAGGCTGCCGGTGAGGCCGGCGACGGGAAGATGAGCCTGGTACACGGAGCTGAGGGCGCTCCCGAAGACGGCCGCGCCGAGCGGGCCTCCCATCTTGTTGATCGCCTGGAGCACGCCGCTCGCCACGCCACTGCGCTCGGCGTCGATCTGAGCCAGCGCCGCCGACGCGGCGGGGGCGAATACCAGGCCCATGCCCAGGCCGCCGGCCACCATCCACGCCGCGGTGACGCCGGCTCCGGTTCCGAGGGTGGTGGACGCCGCCCACAGGCCGGTGAGCACGAGGATGAGGAAGCCCAGGCTCATGACCAGCTTGGCCCCGATCCAGCGGATGAAGAGGGCCGAGGGCAGAGCCCCCAGCAGCAGGCCGGCCAGCAGGGGGAGGAGCCGGACGCCGCTGCCCATCGGGTCCACCCCGGTGATGCCCTGGAAGTACTGGGGGAGGGTGAAGATGACGCCGATCATCACCACCGCGGAGACGGCGAGGAGCAGCACTCCCCAGGTGAAGCTGCGCGAGCGGAAGAGCTCGAGGTCGACGAGTGGCTGGCCGCCGGGCCGCCGGGTGAGCAGGACCTCCCAGCCCAGGAAGGCCGCCAGCAGGGCAACCCCGGCCAGCATCGGGCCGATGGCGATGGCGCTCCCCCAACCATTCTGGCCGGCCTGGATCAGGCCGTAGGTGAGGCTCACCAGGCCGGCGGTGGAGAGGCCCACGCCCGCCGGGTCGAGGCCGGGCCGCTGCGTCGACTTCGACTCCGGGACCAGCATCAGGACGGCGACCAGCCCGAGCAGGGCGACCGGCACGTTCATCAGGAAGACCCACCCCCACCAGGCGTGGCTGAGGATGTAGCCGCCCAGGATGGGGCCGATGGGAAAGGAGATGAAGTTGACCGCCGCCCAGATGCCGACCGCCTTCGGCCGCTCCTCGGGGGTGAAGAGCACCGCCAGGGCGGTCATGGCCATCACGATGAGCGGGGCGCCGGCGAAGCCCAGCAGCACCCGGGCGGCGAGGAACTCTGCCGGGGTCTTGGAGACGGCGCAGGCGGCCGAGGCGAGGCCAAAGAGGAGCAGCGCCCCGACCATGACCCGCTTGCGTCCGATCCGGTCGCCGAGCAGGCCGGCGGGGAGCATCAGGGCCGCCAGCACCAGCAGGTATCCGGAGGAGAACCACTGCAGGTCGGACTCCGAGGCGTGCAGCTGGGTGGCCAGGGTGGGGAGGGCCACGCTGAGCACGGTCGCGTCGAGCCCAACGGCGAGGACGGCGAGCATCACGGCTCCCAGCGCCCACCACCTCCGGGCCCCGACTCCGCGCGGGGGTGCCGGTGCGTTCATGGTGGCGTCCTCCTTTTGATGCTGACTGCCATTCGATACTAACCAACATGGTGGCGACTGTCAAGAGATAGTTGCAATCAAGTTATCGGCGCATCTGACGGGAGGCCCGGTCGGCTCCGACCCTCCCTCGTGGAGCGGATGATCAGCGGTGCTCCGAACCGCCATGAACGCCCTCACGCCTCCCCGCCCGCCTGACGCCGCGCCATCCGCGACGGCCGCTCCGCCACGGGCGACGGAACCCTTCGGGGTGATGGCAAAGCCGATCGGGCCTCTCTGCAACCTCGCCTGCGACTACTGCTACTACCTCGGCAAGACCAGCCTCTTCCCGGCCGGGGAGCGGTACCGCATGTCCGACGCGGTCCTGGAGGCGCACATCCGCGCCTTCATCGAAGCGAGCCCGGGTCCGCTCGTCTACTTCGCCTGGCACGGCGGGGAGCCGACCCTCGCCGGCCTCGACTTCTTCCGGCGCGTGGTCGAGCTGCAGGAGCGGCACCTCCCGCGGGGATGGAGCTGCCTCAACAACCTGCAGACCAACGGGACCCGCCTGGACGACGCCTGGTGCACGTTCCTCGCCGCGAACCGCTTCGCGGTGGGGATCAGCATCGATGGCCCGGCCCGCTTCCATGACCGCAGCCGCCCCGATCGCCACGGCCTCCCGACTCACGCCCGGACGATGCGGGGGCTGGCCCGTCTCCGTGAGCACGGTGTCGAGCCGGATGTCCTCTGCACCCTCAACGCGCGGACCGCCTCCGCGCCGCTCGAGGTCTACCGTTTCTTCCTCGCCGAGGGGGTGCGCTGGGTGCAGTTCCTGCCCGTGGTCGAGCGGGACGGCGGCGGCGCGGTCACCGAGCGCTCCGTTACTCCGGAGGCGATGTCGGCCTTCCTCTGCACCGTCTTCGACGAATGGGTGCGCCACGACGTGGGCCGGATCGCCGTGCAGAACTTCGCCGAGGCGCTTCAGGTGGTGAGCGGGCAGCCCGCCAACCTCTGCGTCATGTCCGAGACCTGCGGGCGGGTCCTCGCCCTCGAGCACGACGGCAGCGTCTACGCGTGCGACCATTTCGTGGACTCGGCACACCGGCTGGGGAACGTCCTCAGCGACGGTCTGGGCACGCTCGTCGAGTCACCGGCGCAGCTATCCTTTGGCGAGGCCAAGAAGTCCGGCCTGCCCGGGCTTTGCCGCGCTTGCCCGGTGCTCTTCCTCTGCAATGGCGGCTGCCCCAAGGACCGCTTCGACCTCACACCGGAGGGGGAGCCCGGGCTCAACCACCTCTGCGCCGGTTACCGGCAGTCGTACCAGCACATGCTGCCTCACCTTGAGCGGATGGTGAGCCTGGGCCGCTCCGGCAAGGGGGTGGCGGCGATCATGGGAGCGCTGGAGATCGACGAGCGCGAGGAGCGGCGCCGATGGCGGATCGCGTCGCGCAACGATCCGTGCCCGTGCGGCAGTGGCCGCAAGTACAAGCACTGCTGCCTGGCGAGCCGCCGCTGAGGGGTGCCCTGATGGACGTCGCAGAACTGCTCGCCGGAATCGACGCGGAACTCCGCGCCATGGGTTCTCCGGAGCGCGCCGCGCAGGAGAAGGCGTACCTGAAGAGCCGGCTCGACCACTACGGGGTCAGTGTCCCCGCGGTGCGGGCCGTGGCCCGGGGAGTGGCCAAGCGGCGTCCTCCCCTCGAGAGGGAGGAGCTCCTCGCCCTGGTGGAGGCGCTCTGGGCGGGCACCGTCTACGAGTGGCGCAGGGCGGCGGTCGAGCTCCTGGAGCTCGGCGGCGATCGCCTCCAACCGGCGGACACCGTGCTGATCGAGCGCTTGCTGCGCGAATCCCAAACATGGGCGCTCGTCGATGGGCTGGCCGCCCTGGTGGCCGGCTCACTGGTCGAGCGCCATCCTGAGCTGGGCGTCGTGCTCGATCGCTGGGCGGGCGACCCGGACTTCTGGATCCGGCGATCCGCGCTCCTCGCCCTGCTGGTCCCACTCCGCCGGGGCGGCGGCGACTTTTCGCGATTCTCGCGGTACGCGGAGACGATGCTGGAGGAGAGGGAGTTCTTCATCCGCAAGGCGATCGGCTGGGTGTTGCGCGACACCGGGCGCAAGCGCCCTGACCTCGTCTACGCGTGGCTGCTCCCACGGGCGGGAAGGGTGTCAGGCGTGACCCTCACCGAGGCGATCAAGTCGCTCTCTCCGGCACAGCGCGCGGAGGTGCTCGCGGCCCGCTACCCCTACCCTGACGGCGTCGCGACCAGCAGGGGCCTGACGTAGTCGAGGAATCCCGATACGTTCCCGTCCATGTTGCCGGTGATCTGGCCCCCGCAGGCGTAGGCGTTGAGCGTCGTCGATCCCTTGCCGCCGCTCCTCACCAGGACGATGGTGTACTGGGTCCCACCGGCGCAGCCATCGCTGGTCGTGGTGGTGCCACTCAGGCCGATGCCGTTCGAGGACATCGCCTTCCGGAAGGTCGCCAGGGATGTCGCGGAGGTGAGCACCGCCTGTGCCGACCCGTAGGGGGGCGGGAGGGCCTGCGAGGAGCTCATCTGGACCTGGGTGAGGTTGCTCGTGTCGACCGGGCTGCCGCACCCCGCGATGGTGGCGGCTGCAAAGAGGCAGAGCGGGAGCACCGAGGCCCATCGCGGCATGACGGCCGAGACGATACTCCCGCCTTCCGCGCAACGGGGCGGGGTACTGTCGCCTGCCCGGCTTCCGCCGCGTCAGGGAGCGAGCGTCGGCAGGGTGGAACCCGCGAGAAGGGTGTCGCAGAGCACTTTCGTCTGCGCATCGCTGCCGCCCTTGGCCGTGTAGATGCGAGCGGTGATGACGCCCCCGCCCAGGGTCATGTAACACTCCGGGACGGACTCGTACTCACCGGCAGAAATGGTGGTTATCGCGACCCAGCCCGCTGCCCCCTCCAGGCTGGTGCAGAGCGACTTCGCCGACGTCGAGTCGGAGCCGGCGACGGTGAGGTAGGCAACGAGGGTGCCGTCCATGGTGCCGGATGCCCCGCAGATGAAGGTCTGGTCGGGGTTGGCGGAGGTGTCGCCGGCTCCGCCGGTGACACCTGCCACCGTTGTCGACGTCGCGGTCGCCGCTGGCGAGGTGGCGGCGGGTGTCTTGGTGGTGGCCGGAGACGCGGTGACGGTCGGAGCCGCGGTGGCCGGCGTGGCGACGGTAGAGGTGCTCCCGCACCCGGCAGCGGCAAGGGCCGCCACTCCGAACCCCCACCAGGCGATGAGACGACGCGTCCGACCCACGAAAAGCCCTCCCATTCTGAGGATCACCGGTCCCTTAGGTCTCCACAACGCGGCGGACAGCCACCCACCCCTTCGGTTTCCACCACGCGGCGGACAGCCACCCGCCCCGGAGCAGCAGGCGCCAAGGCTAGCATTCGCCTTCGTCGACGCACACGGAGCCGATCCCGCCGGAAGCTGGCGGTGCGAGGGAGAAGCGGCCCCCTGGGGACGGGGAGGCCCCTGCGGTCGCGAAGAGCACCGTCTGGCGCGTTTGATCGTGTCGTGACGTACCGAATGTGGTGCGAGCGCAGAATGGAGTTCCAGAGAGCCGGCCAGCTGACGACGCATCCCCGTGATCCAGACCTGCCGGCCCCTTGACGTCCGGACACTCGAGGAGCGATGACAGCGCTCGGATCCCAGCCCGTCGAGCTGCTCGCTTCCTGCTGGACGACGGCGGGCGACGCCGGGCCCAACCGCGGCGACGAGCGCAGTCCGTTCTCATTGCCATCGCGCATCGAGGCGGCGGCTGACGCCGGCTACCGCGGCTTTGGCATCGTCCATGCGGATCTGGCAGCGGCCGAGGCGACATCCGGCTTCGATGCCATCGCCGCGATGCTCGCGACGCACGCCATGGTTCACCTCGAGCTGGAGATGTTGAACGACTGGTTTGCCACCGGATCCCGGCGCCATGCGAGCGATCTGGTCCGGGTCGACCTCCTCCGGGCAGCCGAGCGACTCCGGCCTCGACAGATCAAGGTTGGCAGCGAGATCGACGGCCACGCGTGGCCGTGGGGCCAGCTGGTGGAGTCCTTCGCCGAGCTGTGCCGCCAGGCAGCGGACGCAGGCACGCGCATTGCTCTCGAACCCATGCCCTTCGGGCAGGTCAAGGATCTGACCCTCGGACGCAGGCTCGTCGATGACGCGGGCCAGGCCAACGGTGGCCTGATGCTGGACCTCTGGCATATGGCGCGCGGCGGAGTTGACTTTGCCGAGATTCGAGAACTGCCGGCGCGTTACATCTTCGCTGTCGAGCTGGATGACGCAGACGAGCAGGTCCGTGGCGCGACCCTGTCGGAGGACACGCTGAACTTCCGACGATTGTGCGGAGAGGGTGATCAGGACGTCTCCGGCTTCATCGCCGCCATCCGGGCGACCGGCTACGCGGGGCCCTGGGGCGTGGAGATCCTCTCCGAGGACTTCCGCCACCTCGCGCTCCGGGAGCAGGCACGGCGCTCGTTTCAGACCACGATGGGGGCGTTCGCCGCCAGGTAGCGCAGACGCTGCAGGTGGCGGGTGTCCGCCTTCAGTCGCTCCGCGCCGTGGTCGTGTAGCGCGAGAGTCGCTGGTGCCCCGCAACCTTGAGGGCCGCTGCGCGCGCGGCAATCGTCGCCGCCTCGTCGGCGTCACTTCCCGCGAGGACGCCAAAGAGCAGGCCGGCGGTGGCGGCGTCGCCTGCGCCCGTGGTGGCGAGGGGCCCACTGGCGGACGCAGGCAGGTACAGCTCGCGGTCCGCCCACGCTTCGGCACGCTCAGATAGACAGCGCCCGGCGCGTGACAGTCGATCTTGACCTGCGGTGAAGAGGTGCATCCCCTGCTCCCCATTGGTCAACAGGACCACGGCGGAGCCCAGCCCCAGCAGGACGCGTCCCAGCTCCCGCACCTCTGAGACCGACGTCGGGCTCGCGACACCCAGTGCGCTGACCAGGTCGTCCACGCTCGGGGAGAGGACGTCAACCAATGGGGCAGTCCGCTGGAGCAGGAGCCGCCAGTCGACCTCTGCCGCAGGCGACCCCGGGGTCACAAAGGAGAGGTCGAGCGACGTCGTGGTTCCCGCCTGACGTACCCGGGCCAGGAGGTCTCGAAGGCGACTGCCACAGTCAGCGTGCAGGAGCGGTAGCAGTGCTGGGTAGCCAAGATGCACCAGATCGGTCGCGTCCGGTTGCACTCGGGCCCCATCGAAGCGGGCATTGGCACCCACGTGGTGCCAGAAGGACCTATCGGTTCCAGGGGGCTCGAAGACCAGCGAGTACGAGGTCGTCAAGCCCGCGACGTGCCGGACGCCTTGACAGTCGGCGCCAAACGTCGAGAGGGCACGGGCGACGGCCGATCCCAGCTCGTCATCACCCAGGTCAGCGACCAGGAGCACCTGCGCCCCGAGCGCGGCCAGATCGCCCCCGGTGTTGGCCACTGAGCCCCCCGGCCGAATGTCGAGCGGGCCCACCTCGATGATCGCGCCGGGGACGATGCGCTCGTTGCCGCTCAGTTTCGGTCGCAGGTCAGCGCAGATGTGCCCCGCGACGGTCGCGCGCCACATCGTCGTCACCCGCGCCTAGAGATGGCGTTGCGCCGGCTCCGGCGCCGGCGAGAGGCTATCTGCCGCAGTGCCCTCGTAGGCCGGGTCCCACATGGTCGCGTCCACGGCGGCCTCGATCTCCTCGTCTGCCACCAGACGGCCCAGCCCCCGGTCGCGGGCCTGGCGCGCGACGGCGATGGCGATCCGGCGCGAGACCGCTCGCAGGTCGGTGAGCGCCGGAAAGAGCGCGCCCTGGGCCAGGCGCTCGGGGGTCACCATCTCGGCGAGCGTGGATGCGGCCGCCAGGAACATGCCGTCGGTGAGCTCGCGGGCGCGTGCCACCATGGCGCCCAGCCCCACCCCGGGGAAGACGAAGACGTTGTTGGCCTGCGAGATCAGGCGCTCCCGGCCCTCCACCTCAACCGGCGGGAACGGGCTTCCGGTGGCCACCAGGGCCCGCCCGTCGCTCCAGGCCAGCACGTCGGCGGGCACCGCCTCCGAGTTCGAGGTCGGGTTGGAGAGCACCAGCACCACGGGGCGGCGGGTGCGCGTGGCCAGCTCGCGGATGGCGGCTTGGGTGAAGATGCCGGCCCGTCCGCTGGTCCCCACCAGCACGGTGGGCGCCACCTGGCGGATCACCGTCTCCAGGTCGCAGGAGGGGCCGGGCTCGAGCCCGAGCCGTGCAAGCTCCTCGCGGGGCATCGCGTAGGGGAGCTTGTCCTCCTCGACCTGGTCGCGCCCCTCGAAAATCAGGCCGCGCGAGTCGATCATCACCACCGCGCGGCGCACCGTCTCCTCGGGCGCACCGGATTCTCGCATTGCCGCCTGGAGCAGCCGGGCGATGCCGATGCCGGCGGCGCCGGCGCCGACGAACAGCGCCCGCTGGTCGCCCAGCGTTCCCCCGATCTCGGCCAATGCCGCCAGGATGCCCCCCAGCACCACCGCAGCGGTCCCCTGCATGTCGTCGTTGAAGCTGGGTATCCGCTGCCGGTACCGGTCCAGGAGCCGGATCGCGTTGTGCTGTTTGAAGTCTTCCCACTGCAGCACGGCGTGAGGGAAGACGTCCTCCACGGCCTGTACAAAGGCCTCGATGAAGCCGTCGTAGGCGGCGCCTCGCAGCCGCGGCTTGGGGTAACCGAGGTACAGCCGGTCGCCCAGGAGGCCGGCGTTGTCCGTCCCGCAGTCCAGCGAGACGGGCAGCGTGAGCGTGGGACGGATGCCGGCTCCGGCCGTGTACAACGCCAGCTTCCCGACCGGGATGCCCATCCCCCCGGCCCCCTGGTCACCGAGACCGAGGATGCGCTCGTTGTCGGTGGCCACGATCAGGCGGACGTCGGGCCGGCCTGCGTTGCGGAGCAACTCGGGAATGCGGTCGATGTCGTCGGGGGTGATCCACAGTCCCTGGGGGCGCCGCAGCAGATGGCTGTAGGCCCGGCACGCGTAGCCCACCGTGGGCGTGTAGACGATCGGCGCCAGCTCCTCGAGATGGTCGATGAGCATGCGGTAATAGAGCGTCTCGTTGCGATCGTGGAGCGCGGTCAGGCCGATGTAGCGCTCCAGGTCGTCCTCCTTGCGGCGGAGGTGCTCGAATTCCAGGGCTACCTGCTGGCGGATGGTCAGCGTCCGCCAGGGGAGCAGCCCGCGCAGGCCGTGATCGGCTCGCTCCTGCTCGCTGAAGGCGGCGTCCTTGTTGAGCTCCGGGTTGGCCAGCAGCTCTTGGCCCCGGGGCGGATCAGAGGGCACCGGTTGCTCGGCCGGCGCCCATCGGTTCAGGAGGGTGACCACGCTTTTCATCCACCGTACGCGGTCGGGGGGAGGGGCCCTCCGGCGTCCCCACACCTTGTCACCCTGCCCGCCGTGATCGACACGGCCGGATGGCTTGGATTCCTGAGGTCGTTCGGCGGGTGGCGGCTGGGCGCATTCCCCTCGGTCGGTTGGGACGGCGGCCGCTGAAGCTCAGCTCGACGCGACCACGGTGGTCCGAGCGATGTCAGGGTCCGTGAAGACGTCGAGATCGTCACGGCTCTGCGTGGAAAACTCCGAGACGATGGCACCTTCCGGCCCCGCTTGGAACCAGTGCAGCGTGTTGGGCGGGACGATCTGTTGCTGACCCGGTCGGAGGATCACCTCGTGCCACACCGTGTACGCGCCCTGGTCCACCTTCGCCGGCCGGCAGGTGGGACTCTCCGCCGGCTGACCCTCCAGGTAGAGGTACACCAGGCCCCTGCGGCAGCGGAACGTCTCCTCCTTGCCGAGGGTACCGTCGAACGGCGGATGGCGATGCTCGGGGCAGGTCTGGCCGGGGAACATCACGAGCTCCTTGGCGCAGACACGCTGCGTGTTCACGTACACGACAACCTCCAGCCCCGTTTGATCGAGCTCTGACAGGCCGAAGTCGGACACCTCGATGCTGTCTTTCTCCTCGGCGGTGAGGACGAACCCGGCCTCCTCGAGCAGCTGCGCCGCTCGCCGCCGAGCGGCCTGGATCTGATCATGTGTCAACACAGTTCGAGCACTCCTCATGATCGGGGCTGACCGCGCCCACAGCAGTGAGGATGATGCTGATCACCCTCAGCGATCCTGTCCAGCCATGGCGGACACTTGCTGCCGATCCGAGATGCCATCTGTGCAGCCCAGTGCAGTGCACGCGAGAGCGCCGGCCCGGCTTGCGAACCCTACGGACCGCTCCAAGGGCCAGCCCTCAAGGATGCCGACGATCAGCCCCGCAGTGAACGCATCGCCGGCTCCTGAACCGTCAACCACATCGACGCTCGGAGCGGTGAATTGTCGGGTGTAGGTCGCGGTGCGAACCAGCGACCCCCCGGAGCCCATGGTGATGATCGCGGTTTCGGCGCCGGCCTCGTTGAAGATGGCGGCCTGGCGCTCTGGGTCCCGCTCGCCCGTCAACTGGCTCGCCTCGTCGCAGTTGGGCAGGAAGAAGTCAACGCTCGGCAGGATCGAGCGCAGATCGTCCATCGAGGCTTCAGCCCCTCCGGGGAGGACCACGTCCAGCAGCGTTCGCGCGCCCGCTCGATGCGCCGCTTCGAAAAGCGCGATCACCGCCCCCGGGTGGAGGCCGGGCAGAACCAGGTAGCCACCCAGGTAGACAACCTCGACCCCGGACATCGCTTCGGGGCCGAAGTCCCGTTCCGTGAGATCGGCGTTGGCACCCAGCGTGTGTATGTAACGCCGGTCTTCACCGACCACGGGGACGATCACGGTCTTTGATGTGCCCAGCGTCTCCGACCGTCCGATGAATGAGACGTCGACCCCGTGCTCCGCCAGCGCCGAGCAGACAAAGTCGCCGAAGGCGTCATGGCCAACCCTTCCCACGACCCTGGAGCCGACGCCCAACTTCGACAGGGCCACCGCGACGTTGGCCGCGCAGCCCCCGGTCTCCAGAAGGAAGTCACCGGTCAGCAGGAGCTCACCGGCCGTTGGCAGGCGAGGCAGCGGGGGCACGAAGAGGTCGCCGACAAGAATGCCCGCACAGAGGACGCGCGGGTCGAGAGTGCCATGCTCGGCCGGCCGGGTCATCACGGAGAAGGGCTCAGCACGACTGGCCCGGGCCTGGCAAGGAAGTCATCTAGCCAACCCCGGCGCGGCGCGGGCGCGCCGAAAGATCGAGCACAGTGCGAGCCGTGGAGAGCGTGGTGACCAGGACGTTCACCATGCCGCTGCGCAGCGCACCCAGAATCGCGTCACCCTTGTCCCTCTCGCTGGAGATCGCGACCACGGCTTGGATCCTCTCGAGATCCGCGCGATCGATCGCCACCACGCGATCTCCCATTCCGCCGACAACGGTCTGGCCATCCGCGTCGAAGAAGGATCCGAGGATATCGCCAACCGCCCCGTGGTCGCGCAGTCCGCGCATCTCGGACACGGAGAAGCAGCCCATTCTCACCACGGCGCTGTCGTCCCGGGCGTTACCGATCCCGATCAGGGCGACGTTGGCAGTGCGAGCGCGCCCGAGGACATCGCGCACCTCGTCGTGATGCACAAACGCATCCCGCACCTCTGGCGTCTCCGCATAGGCGGGCGCATACAGGACTTCGGCACTGCCCCTGAACGCTTCGGCGAGGCGGCGGCAGATCTCATTCGGATTGACGCCGGTATCCATCAGCGGCGACCCTCCGATGGCACTGACGAACGTCGCCGCGCGCGCGGGGGGAGTGCCGACGAAGTCGGGCACCGCGCCGACATTCCGACCCATGCCCAGCGCCACCACGTCTCCGTCCTTGAGCTGCCGTTTGAGGAACCCAGCGGTCGCCCGAGCCACTGACGCCCGCTGACCCGCTTCATCGGTCTGGTCGTTGACCAGGAGAACCTGGTCAAGTCCAAACTGTGAAAGCAACTCGGCCTCCACTCGAAGGCCGAGGTCGGGGTGGACATTCACCGTGATCTCCACGATGCCAACTCGCCGGGCACGATCGAGCAAGCGCCCAACCTTGGGCCGGGAGAGACGAAGGGAGCGTGCCACCGCTTCCTGCGTCATTCCCTCCAGGTAGTACTGAGAGGCGACGCGGGTCATCAGCTCGACGTCACGCTCGACACCCGGTGGCCGGCCCAGACCGAGCTCTGGTGCATCGCCCTGAGTAGCCATTCAAATGACCCGATCGTTGCCGCCATCGACGGGAACCTGCGCACCGGTGGTGCTGGCAAAGGCGGGCCCGCACATGGCCACGCACATCTCGGCCACGTCCTGACTGCGCACCTCCACCCGCATCACGTTGTTGGCTCGGTACTGGGCGACGCTCAAACCGTACTGGCGCGCGCGGGCCTCGATGATCTCCGCCGTCCACAGCCCGGTGTCGAAGACTGCGTTGGGATGGATCACGTTGACCCTGATGCCGTCCGCACCCCACTCCAGGGCGGCCACCCGCGCCACCTGGGTGAGGGCTGCCTTGGAGGCCGAGTAGGTGGCCGCACCAGGGCCCGGGGCCGGCACGTTCTTGGAGCCGATCACCACCACCCTCCCGCCGCCGGGCGCCAGTCGCAACAGGGGGTGGAGGTGACGCAGGAGCAGGACTGACGCTTCGAGATTGACGTTCATGACCGCATGCCACGCTCCCATCTCCAGGGCGTCGAGGCGCTGGCTGGGTGGGAAGACGCCCGCGTTGAGGACGGCGATGTCGATGCCCCCGAACCGCTTGACCCCGGCCGCGATCGCGGCGGTCACCTGCTCAGGGTCGGTCACGTCGCACTGGGCGCCATACCATGCTGGCCCGGGGGCCACCTCCGCCACGGCCGGGTTGAGGTCCAGGCCCACGACCGCAGCCCCCTGCCGCAGCAGGAGCTCCGCGCAGGCGCGACCGATTCCCCCGGCAGCTCCCGTGACCAGGGCGACCTCGCCGGCGAAAGGCGCCCGTGTGCCCTTTCTGGTGAGCTTGGCCTGCTCCAGGTCCCAGTACTCGACGTCGAAGATGTCCTCGGCGGGGAGGGCTCGGTAGCCACCGAGGTCGCCAGCGTCGAGGATGATCTCGATGGTATGCCGGTAGATGTCCGCGGCGATGGACGCGTCGGCCGCTGATCGGCCGGCCGCGACCACCCCCAGCTGCGGATCGATGACGACCCGGGGTGCGGGATCCAGGGCGTGCAGGGGACGTTCTGATCTGTTCGAGTGTTCTGCGAAGTAGCGCTCGTATTCGCGCGCGTAGGCGGCGACGTCGCGTCCCAGCAGGGGCAGCCGCTTGGTGCGGATCACGTGGTCGGGGGTCGCTGGACCCTGCTGAGAGATGGCCGACACGTCGGCGCGCTGGGCAAAGGAGAGCGCGGTCGGCCCGTCGTCCACCTGCAGGATCATTGGGGCTCGGGCCACCTCCGAGAGCTCGCGCCGAAGGCCGGCGACCTCCAGGGATGAGGAGGAGCTGCGCGCTGGCGCGGCGGGGCGGGGCCGGCCTCCGACCTGACGGTGGATGCACGCCTCGGCCAGCGAGACGACCTCGATCATCCGCTCATACGACTCACGAGCGGTCGCACCCCAGGTGAAGACGCCGTGGTTCATCAGCAGCATTCCGATCATCTGAGGGTGGTGCTGCCGGGGAAACAGGTCCGCGCAGAGGGTGGCCAGCTTGAAGCCGGGCATCACGTAGGGGACAAGAAGGAGACGATCGCCGTACACCTTCTCGACCAGTTCGACCCCGTTCACCGAGTTGGTGAGGGTGATGACCGCGTCCGCGTGGGTGTGGTCGACGTACTTGAAGGGGATGATGGCGTGGAGGATCGACTCCACCGACGGGTCCGGCGCGGCGGGGGCGATCATGCCGATGCGGAGCTCCCGTGCCATGTCCGTGTCGGAGAGTGTGGTGAGCTTGGCGAGTGCCAGCAGCTGCCGCATCCGGACCGGCGCAAACCCGGCCGGCTCGATGGCGGCCAGGTCCCAGCCACTGCCCTTGACCCAGAGGATGTCCTCGGCCTCGCCAAAGAGGTTGATTTCGGTGAGCTTCACCGAGGTGTTGCCACCGCCGTGGAGCACCAGGTGGGGATCCTGACCCAGCAGGCGGGAGCTGTAGGCGCGGAGCTCCAGCTCGGTGCGGCAGCCCGCCGCCTGCTCATCCTGCCAGCGGCTGGTCACCCCGGGGGTCTCGGTGGTGGTCACCTCATCGCGCCCCACTCGGGCTCTCCAGGGCGCCTTTGACTGCCTGCAGGAATTGCGCCGCCAGCGTGCCGTCGACCACTCGATGGTCGGCCGAGAGGCTGACCCGCACCATGGGCAGGATGCCGAGCGCGCCATCCCGGGCGACCGGCCGGTCCAGAACGGTGCCGACCGCGAGGATCGCGGTCTGGTCGGGATCGACGAGCGCCTGGAACTGTTCGACTCCGTACATGCCCAGACTGCTGACGGTCACCGCGACGGGCAGGCGGTCCACCGGCAGCAGCGAGCCCGACCGCGCCCGTTCGGCAGCGCTGCCGAGGAGACCGGGCAGCTCCACCGGCGGGGCCTGATCGGCCTCGGGGATGCTCACCACGCGGAGCCCGTCGTCGCAGGCGACGGCGAGCCCCACGTCCGATCGATGAAGCTGGCGAAAATGTGGCCCGTCATCGACCCAGAGCCGGTTGACGGTCGGGAAATCGCGCAGCGCGGTGGCCACCGCCCGGACGGCCAGGTGCGTGTAGGTCAGGCGTGATCCGGGAGCCGCGGAGACGCTCGCGCGTTGGGCCCTGATCAGGTCGCGAGCTCCGCTGGCGTCGACCGAGACCGTCAGTGTGAATTGGGGAATCCGCTGGGCCGATGCAGACATCCGGCGCGCGATGACCTGCCTCAGTTGGGGAACGGCAACCAGGTCGGGGTCGTCCGCGAGAACCGAAGCCTCCTGCCCGGCCCGCTCGACGTCGCGGACCGTGATGACCGCGTCCTGGCCGGTGCCCACGATCCTGGTCAGGTCTATGCCCAGCTCGCTCGCCAGCCGCCGCGCGGCGGGCAGCGCCGAGACGCGGCCTGGTGCATTCTCCAGGGAGCGACGCTCGGGCTCGACGCGTGGGGTGGGTGACGGCACCGGGACTGCGGTTGCGGCGACCCCGGCGATCGCGGAGTTCGTGGGAGCTGAGCCGCTGCCCTCCTCGACTCCGACGTGCGCAACCGGCACGGTCTCACCCGGAGCGCCCACATATGCCACCGGCGAGCCGGCTTGCACCGTGTCGCCGGCATCGTGGAGGATCTTGAGCAAGGTCCCCGCGGCCACCGACTCCACGTCGACCTGAGCTTTGTCGGTCTCGACGCTGAGCAGCGGCTCTCCCAGCTTGACCGCGTCGCCCTCTCGCTTGAACCACTCGATGATCAGCAACTCGTCGGTGGTCTGACCCAGCGACGGCATGTCGATCCGGTGTGCCATGGCCTGCTCAGCTTTCGCAGCAACGTCGGATCGCAGCCGCGATCCTTGCCACCGACGGCACCACGGTCTGCTCCATCACCGGGGCGACCGGAAGCGGCACGTCGTGGCTGGCAACCCTCCTGATCGGCGCCTCCAGGGAGAAGAGGCACTCCTCAGCGACCCTGGCGGCCAGCTCGCCGCCCCACCCCCCGGTGAGTGTGTCCTCGTGAGCGATCACCAGGCGCCCCGTCTTCCTGACGGACGCGAAGATGGTCTCCTCGTCGAGAGGGAGCAGCGTCAGAGGATCGATCACCTCGCATTCGATGCCTTCTCGAGCCAGCTCCTCCGCGGCCGCGAGGGAGCGGTAGAGGCTCATGTGCGTCGCCACCACTGTGACGGAGGTGCCTTCACGCTTCACCACGGCCTTGCCGATGGGGAAGAAGTACTCCTCCTCGGGCACGTACGCGGTCAGATCCATGCCGCCGGCCTGTTCACGTCCCTTGCTGCCGTAGAGCAACTTGTGCTCAAAGAAGATGACCGGGTCATCGTCGCGCACCGCGCTCTTCAGCAGTCCCTTGGCGTGATATGCATCGGAGACACAGACGACCTTGAGGCCGGGCACGTGCACGAAGTAGCTCTCCGGGGACTGACCATGCTGCGCTCCCCGGTTGGCCGTGCCGACCGGACAGCGAAGGACCATGGGGACGCTCAGCTTCCCGTTCGACATGTACCGCATCTTCGCCGCCTGGTTGACCAGCTCGTCCATGCACTCGAAGATGAAGTCGGAGTACTGCAGGTCCGGGATCGGCCGCATCCCCATCAGCGCAGCGCCCACGGCGGCACCCGCGATCGCCTTCTCACTGATCGGGGTGTCGATGATGCGCTCATGGCCAAACTCATCGGCCAGGCCAAGGTAGACGCCAAACGCACCCCCGAAGCCTCCGGGGACGCCGACGTCCTCCCCGATGAGGAACACCTTCTCGTCGTGCCGCATCTCCTCGGCGATCGCTTCCCGCAATGCCTCGGCGATGGTGAGCCGCCGTCCGCCCTTGGCGGGAGGGGCCCCCGGGGTCATCGGGCTGCCTCCCTGCTGATCACGGTCGCGTAGGCGTCGGTCAACGCGTCCTCGGCTCGCGGCAGCGGTGACTGCCGGGCGAACTCGATGGCGTCGTTGAGCGCCGCCTCGACCGCGGCGTCCGTCTCATCGAGGACTCCCTCC
The DNA here is from genome assembly GCA_003142035.1 of Candidatus Dormiibacterota bacterium. Classification (GTDB taxonomy): domain Bacteria; phylum Chloroflexota; class Dormibacteria; order Aeolococcales; family Aeolococcaceae; genus Changshengia. The sequence goes on along the minus strand of PLOF01000074.1, from coordinate 20,259 downwards.
TCGAGGGTCAGGGCGAGGCGTTCGCGGATGCGGACGATCGGATCACGCCCCTTCCACTCAGCCTCCTCCTCGCGGCTCCGATAGCCCCTGACGTCACCGCGGCTGTGACCCGCGAATCGGTAGGTCTTGAACTCGAGGAGGATCGGGCCGGCCCCTGCGCGCGCGTCGGCCACCGCCCGTCCGGCTGCCTCGCGCACGGCGAGCACGTCCATCCCGTCGACGATCTCTCCCCTCACGCCGTACGCCGCAGCGCGGGCGGCGACATCCGGGACGAGGCTTGTCAGGTGAAACGGGGTGGAGGCGCCGTACAGGTTGTTCTCGCAGGCAAAGACGATCGGGAGGTGTTGGACGGCCGCGAAATTGAGGCCCTCGTGAAAGGCACCCTCGTTGCTCGCGCCCTCACCGAAGAAGCACACGGCCACCTGGTCGGTGCGCCTCAGCTTGAATGCGAGCCCGAGACCGGTGACCACCGTGTTGCCTCCCCCCACGATTGCGATCGCCGGCAGCATCCCCACCGAGGGGTCGCCGAGATGCATCGAGCCACCCTTGCCGCCGCAGCAGCCGGTCGCCTTGCCGTAGAGCTCAGCCATCGCCGCCCGCAGATCGACGCCCTTGGCCAGGGCGTGACCGTGTGGGCGATGGGTGGAGGTTATCCAGTCCGTCCGTCGCAGCACGTCGCAGACGCCGACCGCCACCGCCTCCTGACCCTGGTACTGGTGGAGTGTCCCCGGGATCTCACCCTGCAGGTAGACGAGGTAGACGCGCTCCTCGAAGCGCCGGATGAGCAGCATCCGGCGATAGAGCTCCAGTCCGTGGGACGCATCGACCTCGGTGGTTCCCGGTTCCGACCCGAGCTCAGCTCTCGTGGCGCGAGTGCCCGAGCTCATCCGGCAGCCGGCTCCGTCGCCGTCCCCTGGCGCCCGCTTCCCCCGTACTGCCGGATCAGGGAGCGGACCTTGGCCGCCATCAGCTCCTGGGCGAGGACCGTCACGTCGGAATCCTTGTGGGAGCCGAGCAGCCGGTGCACATCGGGGCGGGGGCCGGCCGCGCGGGTCGCGGATTCCAGGCCATCCCAGAAGGCGTGCTTGAGGACCGTGCCGACATTAAACTTGGCGACCCCGAGGGCGATCGCCGGCGCCACGGCGGCGGGGGGGAAGCTGGTTCCGCCGTGGATGACCAGGGGCACGTCTACCCGCTGGTGGATCGATCCCAGACGCTCCATGTCGATGGAAGCCTGATGGTCCATGAGGATGTGGACATTCCCGACCGACACCGCCAGACAGTCGACACCGGTCTCCGCCACGAAGAGGGCGGCTTGGTCCGGATCCGTCGCGCTGGCGTGACTGTCGTCCACGCCGGCGGCCGTGGCCTCCGCCAGGCTGCCGAGCTCGGCTTCCACCGCCACCCCGGACTGGTGCGCCACGCGGCAGAGCTCCTTCACCGCGACGATGGCATCCTCGGGGCACCAGTGCTCGGTGTCGATCATCACCGCGTTGAAGCCGGCGTCGATGCCACGCCTGGCCTGGTCGAGGGTGTGAGTCTCGTTGAAGAGGAGGGAGACGTCCACGGAACTGCTCGCCGCGTAGCTGCGTCCGATGGCACCGAGGACCTCGATGCCGCCGCTCTCGAGCCACTTCCCGTCCACCATCATGGCGCCGAAACCGAGAACCACAGGTGCGGACTCCGCCTCCGCGGCGGTGAGCACCGCCTCCAGCGAGCACGCGTCCCACGCCTCGAAGTACCCGACGGCGTAACCGTCAGACCTCGCCTTGCCCAGGATTCGCTGCAGGGGGACGAGCGGCATCTACCGGCCGCCAAGCTCGGACATGCGAATTCTGTGGATCTCCATCAGGTACGAGGCAGCATATTCGGCTCGATGAGCAGATGTCAAGAGGGTGAGCAACCGCTCACCCCTGGTGCCGCAAGCTGCCACGAGGGGCTCGACTCGCGGCGCCGTTCGAGGAGGTTGTCCCGCTGGCCTGCCGGATCAGAAGAGCGGGGCGATCAGCTCTGCCGCATCCTCCAGGCTGCTGACGTCGTCCGTGGTGAAGGCGGCGGGGGTGTCGCTGTCGATGTCGATCTGCCCCACCACTCCGCCCTCGCGCTGGACCAGGACCACGCACTCGGAGCGGGTCCCAAGGCTGCAGGAGATGTAGTCGGGGTCGCTGGCGACATCGGCGATTACCTGAGCGGCACCGCGGGCCACCGCGCGCCCGCAGACGCCCTCGCCAACCCGGATCCGGGTGTGCTCGGTCGGCCGTCCGCTGAAGGCACGAAGCACCAGGGTGTCTCCCTCCAGGCCGTAGAGATAGACGGAGGTGTGGCGCGAGGAGGCCTGGCGGATGGCTTGGGCGGCGCGCTCCAAGCCGGTGATGCCCCAAGGCAGGTCGCGCAGGGGTTCCCAGGCGGTGTCCGTCATGCGCCGGAACCTGCCCGGGCCGTGCCGCCGGTCTCGCGCACCTCACCCGGCGGAGTTGCGGTGCCGGTTGACGCTGCCAGCGCCCCGCGCACCTCGTCGATCAACCGGTCGACCGTCGCCTCGTCGGTGGCCCAGGAGCAGACCAGCCGGATCACCGTGCCGCGCTCGCCGTGTGACCAGACATGGAAGCGAACCGCCGTGGCCAGCCGGGTGGCCGCGTCGTCGGGGAGCTCGACGAAGACCTGGTTGGCCTCGGCCGCGCGGGGGGGCACCCCGCAACCGCTGAGCCCGCGCGCCAGCCGCGCTGCGGCGGCGTTGGCCTGGGCCCCCAGCCGGTACCAGAGGTCGTCGCCGTCGAAAAGACGGGCAAACTGAATGCCCAGAAGCCGCCCCTTGGCGAGCAGCGCACCGCGCTGCTTCATGTGGTAGCGGAAGTCGCGCCGCAGCCCGTCGTTGACCAGGACCACGGCCTCCCCGCACAGCGCCCCGTTCTTGGTCCCCCCGACAAAGAAGGCGTCGACCCCGCATGCGACGACCAGGTCCAGCCGGGCTCCGAGCGCCGCCAGCGCCGGCGCGAGCCGGGCGCCGTCGACGTACACCCAGAGCCCGCGGGCATGGGCGTGGGCGCAGAGAGCCCCGAGCTCCTCGCCGGTGTAGACGCCGCCCACCTCGGTGGCCTGAGCGAGGAAGATCCCGGCCGGTCGCACGCTGTGCTCATCCTCGTGCTGGGCCAGCGCCTGGTCGACGAGGCCGGGGTCGAGCTTGCCGGTGGGCGTGGGGATCTGCACGATGCGGTGGCCGGTGGCCTCGATGGCGCCCGTCTCGTGGACGTTGATGTGCGCCGTCTGCGCGGCGATCACCCCCTCGTGGGAGCGCAGGAAGGCGCCGAGGCAGGTGAGGTTGGTCTGGGTGCCGCCCACCAGCAGGTGGACCTCGCAATCCCGCCCGACCTGGGCGGCGATCCGCGCGGTCGCGAGCCGCGAGTACTGGTCCTTCCCGTAGCCGAGCTCCTGCCCGCCGTTGCCCGCCACGAGGGCCTCGAGCAATGCCGGATGGGCACCTTCAGAGTAGTCGTCGAGGAACATCAGCATGCCGCGTATGGTCGCAGCCCAAGGCGCGGCCGCGCCGGGCTCGGTCCTCGGGTAATGGCACCGCCTGGTTCAGACCATTGGGCAGGACGGGATCCTTGTCACACCTGGCCCGTGACGAGAGGCGACCGTCTTCTCCGCCTTCTCCGCGGGGCGGCCGGGCGCCTACGTCAGCTTCGGCAGCGGGCTCCGCCCCGGCTCCACGTCCACGCGGCTCACCGTCAGGTGCAGGACGCCGACGGCGATCAGCGCCGTGAACATCAGGCTCACGGCGCCGTGCCCCCAGCCCAGCGCGCCGTGGGTCGTGGCCGGGAAACCCATCCAGTCGGCGAATGAAGCCCCCAGCGGCCGGGTGATGACGTAGGCGAACCAGAAGGCGAGCACGGATCCCATGCCGGCGAAGCGGTGGCCCAGCGCGGGGATGGCGATCACCACCGCGAAGAGGATGCCCGCGGTCAGGAAGCCGAGGTTGAGGGTGAAGGCCATGAGGTCACCCCATGCCGTCCCCAGGGCGAAGGTGGCAAGCACGGCCGCCCAGTAGAAGAGCTCGCGGCGCAGGGTCACGATGCTGTGGATGGAAAGAGTCCCCTCGGTGCGGTACCAGGCCCAGAAGACCACTGCCACCGCCACCGCGAAGGCCGTCGTGGTGGCCCAGTACGGCACCCCGAGCTGGATGTGGATGGCGTCGGCGCACATGGTCCCGAACACCGCGACCATGGTCACCGCCAGCCAGTACACCGGGGGGATGTAGCGCCGCACCCCGAGTTGGAGCGCCATGGCGGCCACGAACACCAGGAAGCCGCCGCCAACCACCAGGTAGGGGCTGACGTGGGGGAGGTGGACGAAGAAGTCGGATGTCGCCTCGCCCTGCGCCGTGGTGAACACCTTGATGACCCAGAACCAGGCGGTGATCACGGCGGGGACGCGGATCAGCCCGGGCCGGGTCAGGGAGCTCGTCCCATCCCACAGGGCCCGGGATCGGGGCTCAGCGGGCGTGCGTGGCGGGTGGAGTGGGGCGGAGCTCATCGGTGGGGCGGGCCGGCACCCGCGCGAGTGGAGGCGAAGGTCGTGCACAGCGCCACTGCGCCGCGGCGCTGGGAAGGAGGAGAGGTCCGGCTCACTTTCGGCGAGGGTACCATCGCCCGCCGCAACCTCGGTGCTGGAGCCGAGCGCTCGAGTGACCGGTCCAGACTGACGGCCGCCCCCGGCGACCGGCTCGACACTCGATCCCGATCTCGGTTCTATTCGGCTCGTACTAGCCGGGCCATGGTCGCGTCCCAGGCGCGGTCGCCGAGGGCGCGGCGGGCGACCAGCGCGACACGGGTTTGGCTTCCGATCTTGTAACGAGGGTGCGGGTGAGGCGAGCGGACGGCGCGCAGGACCACCTGCGCGACGCGCTCTGGGGAGATGCCCCTTTCGCCCTCTCGGCGGGCGAAGCCGAGCACGTTGGCGGTGACCTTGGCGTAGGGGCCGTCGGGCGACTGCTCGGGGGCGAGGCGCTCCAGGGTGTCAGTGAAGGACGTCTTGACTGCCGACGCTTGGATGAGGACGGTGCGCACGCCGAAGCGACGGGTCTCGAACCGTAGCGAGTCCGACAAGGCCTCCAATGAGTACTTGCTCATCGAGTAAGCAGACGACAGCGGTGGCGCGACCAGCCCGGCGCCGGAGCCGAGGTTCACGATGGTGCCCTCACCAGCTGCCCTCATGGCGGGGAGCACGAGCTGACACATCCGGACCAGCCCGAAGACGTTGACCTCGAACTGGGCCCGATAGGCCTCCAGCGGGGTCTCTTCGACAGCACCGGGCTGGGAGTTGTCCGGCGTTGTTGACGAGCACNNATCGGTGACGTCGAGGGAGAGCACACGGCAGCCGGCGGCGGCCAGGTCAGCCAGTGTCTCTGGCCTGCGGGCGGTGGCCCAGGTCGTAAACCCCGCTTCGGCCAGGGCGAAAGCGGTCGCCTTGCCGATGTCAGACGAACAGCCGGTCACAAGCGCGGCGGGTGCGCTAGCCACGGTTGCGCCCTCGGGCGGCTCGTACTTGCGGTTCATTGGTGGCAACGGCTCCCTCGAGGAAGACGGCGAGGACGGCTGCGCTGGTCGGTTCAACCCCGTCATCGCCCTGGGCTGCCCGGGAGATGGCGCCTTGGACAAGGTCGCCGTAGATAGCGAGCAGGGTGGTGGCTGGCAGGTCACCACGGAGACTGCCGTCTTCGATCCCGCGCTCGAACAGCCGGGTCATCGGGGCGTTGATCGCCAGCTCGTCGGAGCCGCTCGGTTTGGGCGACAGGTAGGCGAGGGCGACGTACTTGGCCCCGGTAGCGATAAAGCCCCGGGTGACGCGGGCGAGCGCTTCGGGGACGGGGACCGTGTCGATCTGGGCTTGTTCGATTCGGGCTCGGAGCTCTCCCATTGCTCGCTCGGCGAGGGCTTCGAGTAGGGCCTCACGGCTGGGGAAGTACCGGTACAGCGTCGAGCGGGCCACCCCGGCCCCCTGGGCAATATCGGACAGGCTGGCGGACTCTCGGTGCTCAGCGAGGACGCGGGCCGCCTCCTCGAGGATGGCGGTAGCGGTGCGGTCCTGCAGCACGGGGCTCCGACGCACCGTNNCCCGCCGGCAGGTGGCCGGACGCCCGTCCTCGCCGGCCGGGCGCTCGCTCTGCCGCGGGCGCCTCTACCAGGGGGGAAAAGGGGCCGCAATACCCGGGAATCCTCGTGACCAATCGCTCTAAACGTCCCGTCCGACTACTGAGATACTCCCGGCCAAGATACTTGGTAGTAAGAATCTTAGGGCTGGGATAGCTGTGGACGCGGATTTCGATGCCATCGTGGTCGGGGCGGGACCGGCCGGGAGCGTTGCGGCCTACTCTCTGGCCGTCGCCGGCCTGAACGTGCTCATGATCGAGCGCGGGACCGCGCCCGGGTCGAAGAACGTGACCGGCGGAAGGCTGTACGCACATGCGCTCGAGCGGGTGATCCCCGGTTTCGCAGGGGAGGCGCCGCTCGAGCGCCTGGTGACCAGAGAGACGATCACGTTCCTCACCGATGAGAGCGCCGTGTCGGTCGACGTGGCGAGCGACAAGCTCCTGAAGACGCCTTCCTACACGGTGCTACGGGCTGAGTTCGACGCCTGGCTGGCGGCGCGAGCCGAAGCCGCGGGGGCAACGCTCGTCACCTCGATTCGCGCGGACGAGCCGATCCTCGAGGGCGGCAAGGTCGTCGGGGTCCGCTGCGGGGAGGACAGCATGGGGGCCAGCGTCGTCATCGCTGCCGACGGTGCCAACTCGCTGATAGCCCAGAAGGCGGGACTCCGGCGTGAGCTTGACCCGTCCGAGATGGCGACCGGGGTCAAATGCGTCCTCGAGCTGCCGAGAGGCGTCATCGAAGAGAGGTTCAATCTCGACGAGGGCGGCGGCGCTGCCCACCTGTATGTGGGGGAGTGCACGAAGGGGATGCCCGGCGGTGGGTTCCTCTACACCAATAAGGAGAGCCTCTCGATCGGGCTCGTCGTCCAAGCCGCCGCGTTGGCACGCTCGCCGCACCGGCTCGTTGACCTCGTCGAGGACTTCCGGCTCCACCCCCGGCTCGGCGCGCTGGTGAAAGACGGACGGTTGGTGGAGTATTCGGCCCACCTGATTCCCGAGGCCGGTCTCGCGGGGATGGCATCGCCGGTTGCAGACGGCTTGCTCGTCGTCGGCGATGCAGCCGGGCTTGTGCTGAACACGGGCTACACCCTTCGTGGCATGGACTTTGCGATGGCCTCCGGCGCGGCTGCGGCGGAGGCGGTCATCGAGGCCGCGAAAGTGGGCAACTTCTCCAAGGCAGGCCTCGGTTCCTATGTCGACAAGCTGAACCGCAGCTTCGTCATGCGGGACCTGAGGACGTTCAAGAAGGCGCCGCGATTCCTCCACAACAAGAGGATCTACTCCGACTATCCGGGGCTCGTCGAGGATGTGGCAACCCACGTCTTCGCCGTCGACGGTTCCCCACGGCTCCCCCTGAGAAAGGTCGCAGCGCGGGCGGTGGGGGCACACGGAGGCCTCCGTCAACTGGCCAAGGACGGCTGGCGAGGAATGACGTCGCTATGACACGCATGAGCATTGAGGAGCGGCTTGCCGCCGACAAGCACGTGGTCGACGAGGGCACGCCGCATATTGTCGTGGACGTGGCCGCATGCGCTACGTGCACACCGCAGGACTGCGCCTGCGTCAAAGCCTGCCCTGCGGGACTGTTCAAAGCCCAAGGCGACACGGTGACGTTCGACTACGCGGGCTGCTTAGAGTGCGGAACCTGTCGAATCGTTTGCTTCAAGAAAGCGATCGCTTGGAATCACCCGGAAGGCGGTTTCGGCGTGGAATATCGCTATGGATGAGCCCTCCGAACCCTGGGGACCCTTCAAGGCGGACCTGCACATACCGCCTCAAGAAGTGCAGCGACAGGAAGGTGCAAGTGCACCGCACACAACCAAGGAGGTCACAACGTGCGCCCAGTCTTCGGCCGATCAGTAGAGGTCCGCGCTCCGGCTCTGACCGGGTTCCATCGCTGGTTTCTCCTGATATTGGTCAGCATCGGCAGTGTCACCATCTATACACCCGCCTATCTCAAGTACACGTACTACACGCAGCTCCTGACCGCGCTGCACATCAACAACGAGCAGCTCGGGCTCCTGATGAGCGCCTACGCGATAACCGCTACGATCACCTACATCCCATGCGGTTTTCTCGCCGACCGCCTGAGAATGCGGACCCTTTCGACGGTCGGATTCCTCGCGACCGCAGCCCTCACCTTCTGGTACGCCACACTGCCCTCGTTCGGGTGGTGCATCTTCATCATGATAGCCATGGGCGTCTCCACGATCTTGATCTGGTGGGGTGTCCGCTACAAGCTCGTCCGGCTGATCTCCCTCGGCGAGCGCGACTACGCGCGCAGCATCGGCATCAGCTACGGCTTCTACGGGGCGGCAGGCCTCGGCACCGGGCTTGTGATCCTGTGGCTCCTCTCCGCGTTCGGTAACAACGCTGGTGTGAGCGCCGGCCTCGACCTGCTCGCCTCACTCCTTCTGGTGATGGGTGTCCTGTCCTGGCTCTTCATCCCCCGGTTCGTCAACGAGACCGGCACCAGCGAAGGCGCCTTCGGGTTCAAGGAGTCCCTGCAGGCTCTCAGAAGGCCGGCGGTCTACATCACGGCAGTCTGCATGTTCTTCGTCTACTTCTACTACACGTGTGCCTCCTACACCAGCCCGTACCTCACCACCGGGTTTGCCGCTTCCCTGGTGCTCGTGTCGGTCTCCGGCAACATCCGGACCTACGGTGTCACCATCGTTTCCGCGCCTGCCTTCGGCTGGTTGGCGAAGCGGTGGACCCCGTCGACCATGATCATCGCCGGCTCCGCGATCGCGATCGCCTGCTTCGTGGCCATAGCAGTCTTTCCGCAAGCGGCCGGTCTGGCCCTTCTGGTGGGCGTACTGACCATCGTGCTCGGATTCGTGGCAAACGGCTGCTTCGGAGTCGTGTCTGCCCAACTCACCGAGGCCAGGGTGCCAATCGGGATGTTCGGCGCCGCCACGGGCATCCTGTCCGTCGTCGGCTTCCTTCCGGACTCCTTCTCGAGCACCTGGTTCGGGGCCCTGATCGACGCCCATGGCAACAACGCCTACCCGACCATCTTCTGGATCCTGGCCGGCTCCGCCGCCATCGCCGTCGCATCGGCGGTCACCCTGCACTGGTACGTGAGACGCCGGGTGCCGGCCGCGACGGCCGACGAGCTGGCGCAGGTCGCGTAGGCGCGATCAGATGAACTTTCGCCGACGCCGCGCAGGGGCTGGTAGCCATGGCCGCAGTTGACGTAGTCGCTCGGCTCACCCCTCAGATGAGGGCCGTGATGGCGCGGCAGTTGGCGGATGACGCTTTTGCAACCGATGCTGGTACCGAGGAGACTCGCCGCCGCTACGGGATCGAGCGAGCCTTCTGGAATGAGGGCGGACCCGCGATGGCCAGCAGGGTGGATGACACCGTGCCGGGCCCCGCTGGGGACGTTCGAATCAGGCTCTTCACACCGCCGTCCGCCGTGGGGGAGGACCGGAGGCCATCTCTGGTCTACCTCCATGGCGGCGGCTTCGTCGTCGGCAACCTTGACACGCACGATCGCATCATGAGGAGCCTCGCGGCCAAGACCGGGGCGGTGGTGGTCGGCGTCGACTACGCCTTGGCGCCCGAGGCCAAGTTTCCGCGGGCGCTGGAAGAGTGCGCCGCCGTCGCCAGCTGGCTTCAGAGGCGGGCCGACGCGCTGGGGCTGGACGAGGGTCGGATCTCCTTTGCTGGAGACTCCAGCGGCGCGAACCTGAGTCTCGCCACGGCGCTCTTCCTCCGCGATACCGTGAGCGACTGGCCAGGGGCACAATGCCTGCTCCTCTACTACGGCCTGTTCGGCCTCACCGACTCCGCCTCACGGAGGCTCTACGGCGGCAGCTGGGACGGGCTCGCGCGAGCCGATCTCGAGTACTACATGGCGGCCTATACGCGCGGCCCCGACGATCTGAGCAGCCCCTATCTGGACTGCCTGTCGGCGGACCTCGCCGGGGCCGTTCCCCCGTGCTTCATCGCTGCGTGCAGCCTGGATCCGCTACGAGACGACAGTGTCGCTCTCGCCGCAGCTCTCGCCGAGCGCGGGGTCAACCACCAACTTGTTATGTTCGACCGCGTACTGCACGGCTTCCTTCACTATTCCCGCGAGCTACCCGAGGCTATGGATGCGCTCGACGCGGGGGCTGCGTTCTATCGCAGCGTGGTGGAAGCTGCCCCGCCGCCTTCGGGCGCCGCCCGGCGAGACTGCCAAGACACCAAGCACGATTCACAAGAGGCCGGATAGATGGATTTCACCCTCACAGACGATCAGCAGCTCCTGGTCCAGTCGATCGGAGAGCTGATGGGCCAGGAGAGCTGGGACACCTACTTTCAAGAGTGCGACGAGAAGCATGAGTACCCGGAGCGCTGGGTCGCCGAGCTCGCCAAGATCGGCATCGACTCCATGATGCTGCCCGAGGCCAACGGTGGCATGGGCGCGGACTGGACCACCCTCGCCGCGGTGTGGGAGGAGCTCGGCCGCCTCGGTGGTCCCACCTACGTGCTGTACCAGCTGCCCTCGCTCGAAGCGATCTTCCGGGTCGGCAGTGAGGAGCAAGCGGCGAAGGTGAGTGCCCTGATCGGGACGGGCAAGCAGATCTGGAACTCTGCGATGACCGAGCCGGGCGCGGGCTCGAGCCTGCGTGAGATAGCGACGACCTACGCACGCCGCGATGGCAAGGTGTATCTCAAGGGTCAGAAGATATTCATCACCAGCTCGGCCCACGTGCCCTACTTGGTCGTGATGGCCCGCAATGCCGACAAGTCCGACCAGTTCACGGAATGGTTCGTGGACATGTCGAAGCCAGGGATCACGAAGTCTCCGCTCGACAAGCTCGGCCTGCGCATGGACAGCTGCTGCGAGATCTACTTCGACGACGTCGAGCTTGACGAGGCCGACCTCTTCGGCATTGAGGGGGAGGGCTTTGCCCGCGGAATCGACGACTTCGACATGGAGCGTTTCGTCGTGGCGTGCTGCGACTATGGCTGGGCACTCTGCGCCTTCGAGGATGCCGCCAGGTACGCGAATCAGAGGCAGCAGGGTGGGCAGGCCATCGGACGGTACGAGCTGATTCAAGAGAAGATCTGTGCGATGCGCATCGACATCACGAACATGCGCAACATGATCTATGAGGTGGCCTGGAAGCATGACAGCGGTGTCATGGGGAAGGGCGACTGCTCCATGGCCAAGCTCTTCTGCCCGCAGGCGGCGTCGCGAGTGGTCGATAACGCCATCCAGATCTTCGGAGGCATCGGCGTGACCGGCCACCATCGGGTCGCGAGAATGTGGCGGGACCTGCGCGTCGAGCGGATCTCGGGCGGAACGGACGAGATGATGATCCTCACGGTGGGACGCGCAGCCCTCAAGGAATACCGCTGACCGGCCGGCGATTGGCACCGACCGACTGGAAAGAAGGAGCTGAGATGGAAACCCGGAAATCCGCGGTACCGGCGTTTGGCGTCCTGGAAGGCGTGAAGGTCGTGTACTCGGCCATAGAGATCGCTGCACCCAGCGCTGCGGCACTGATGGCCGAGTGGGGCGCAGACGTGGTCTGGATCGAGAACCCACGCACCGGCGATTCGATGCGCGATACGAGTTACGTGAAGGAAACCGAGCGGCGCAATCAACGCAGTGTCGCGCTGAACCCCTTCAACGAAGAGGGTAGGAGCATTCTCCTGCGACTGATCGAGGGTGCCGACATCTTCATCGAGTCCAGCAAGGGACCGGTCTATGCGCAACGCGGGATAACCGACGAGCTGTTGTGGCAGCACAATCCCGCGCTGGTGATCGTGCACGTTTCCGGGTACGGTCAGTACGGCGTTCCCGAGCGCGTGAATCGGGCGGCTTACGACCTCACAGTCCAGGCGTATAGTGGCTACCTTGCCCAGAACGGCACGCCTGACCAGCCGATGGCCGCGTGCCCCTACGTCGGGGATTACTTCACCTCACTGATGGTTGTCGGGTCGGCACTGGCAGCCTTGCAGAAGGCACGCGGCACAGGTCGTGGGGAGAGTGTTGACGTCGCCATGTATGAGGTGCTGCTGCGCATCGGCTCGTACTATATGGTCGACTATCTCAATGGAGTACCCGCCTACCCCAGGCCGGGGGCGCGCCACCAGAACCTGTGCGCCATCGGCGAGTACAAGTGTGAGGACGGCTTCATCGGCCTGTGCGTCTACGGGGTGAAGCAGAACAAGTACCTGCTGGAGCGGATCGGGCTCGGCGACCTCTGGGGGACGGAGGCATATCCGGAGGACACCAGCGCGCTGTGGCTCAATGGCCCATCGGCGGGTCTGATCGAGCGCAAGCTGGACGAGTTCTGCCTCACCCAGAAGGTCGCCGATCTGGAGAAGGAGTTCTCTGACGTCGGCATCGCGGCGAACGCGGTGCTCGAGTTCGACCAGGTTGTGGCCGAGGAGCACCTGGCTCGTCGCGAGGCGATCGTGGAGTGGCGAACCTTGGACGGCGACCCGGTCAAGGGCGTGGGCATTTTCCCGAAGTTCAAGAACAACCCGGGCCGCATCTGGCGCCCGATGCCAAGTCTCGGGATGGACACAGACGTCGTGCTTGCTGAGGCCGGGTACTCCAGTGAAGAGATCGAGAGCTTGGGAAGTCGCGGGGTGATTAAGAGCAGCCAGGCGCCCAGCGAGCTGCGGCCGGACTCGACGCCGGCCAAAGCATGATGCGGGCCAGGCGGTTGGTCGCAGGTGTGAGCCCATGGATATCGTAGGCAACAGAAACCTCCGCTCCATGTGGGACGACTTGGTGGACAAGTCGGCTTCACAGACGTTCCTCGACTTTGAGGGATTGGACGGTGAAGCGAGGCGGTACACCTACGAAGCCTTCAACACACTGATCGACCGCACAGCCAATCTCCTGCTCGACCTCGGTGTCCGGAAGGGCGATACGGTCGCAATCCACCTCAGCAACTCGCCTGAGATGCTCATGTTCCTGTTCGGCGTCGCGAAGATTGGCGCCGTCGGGGTGCCGCTGCATCCCCGGAGCTCGATGGGCGAGTGCAGTTATGCCATCCAAAGGACGGAGGCAAAGGTCGTCGTCTGCCAGCCCGACACGGCAGATGTGTATGGGGATGGTGGCGATCGGGTCCATGTGCGGCATGTGGTATTGGCCCGCTCGGCGGAACCGTTGCCGGGCACCCTCTGCTTCGAGGTCGAGCGGGATGCCAGGCCGGCCCGTCTGAGCCACCATGCGAGCGTGCTGAGCAGCGACGACGTTGCCGAGATACTGTTCACGTCAGGGACGACGGCGCGACCCAAGGGCGTCGTGATCACTCATGCCAACATGATCTTCGCCGGCATCTTTGTCGACTGGCAGGCCAATCTCACGTCATGCGATCGTGTGCTCACCACTATGCCCGCATCTCACGTGAACTTTCAGATGAATGCGCTGATGCCGGTGGTCGCCGCCGGCGCGACGCTCGTGATGATCGAGCGATACAGTGCGAGCCGATTCTGGCGACAGGCGATCGACCATGGAGCCACGGTCGCTCAGAGCCAGGCAATGATGGTGCGCACGATGCTGCTGACCGAGGAGCAGCCGTGGGAGAGAAACAGCTGTGTGCGCGAGGTGCTCTACTATCTGCCGATCAGCGACGAGGAGAAGCACCGCTTCGAGCGGCGATACGCCACGAGGATCCTCAACTCCTACGGTACGACGGAGACACTGGTAGGGTCGATCACAGATCCACCGCATGGCGACCGACGCTGGCCATCGATCGGCCGGCCGGGACTGGGATACGAGGCGCGTATCGCTGACGACAAGGAGCGCGAGGTCGCGTGCCGCGCTGTGGGCGAGATTCAGATTCGCGGAGTGGTGGGAAGAACCCTCATGAGGGGGTACTTCGATGACCCCGAGGCCACCACGGCTGCGTTCACCTCTGATGACTGGATTCACACGGGCGATCTCGGTTACATGGACGAGGATGGGTGGTTTTACTTCGTGGAGCGCAGGTCGGCACTCATCAAGCGAGCCGGGGAGAACATCGCGCCGGCGGAGGTGGAGGCCGCTCTTGAAGAGCACCCAGACATCCTTGAAGCGGGCGTCATCGGCGTTCCCGACCCGATTCGCGACCAGGCGGTGAAAGCGTTCGTTGTCTTGCGGAAGGGCGCGACGCTCACCGTCGAGCAGGTCGAAGACCACGTGCGGAGTCGCTTGGCACCTTTCAAGGTGCCGACAATCGTCGAGTTTGTCCCGTCGCTGCCGCTGACGCGGTCCGACAAGGTGGCGAGGGTGAGTCTGGGGAGCAGTGAGGTCAGCGTGGCCTTGGGCTCACGGCATGATGGAAAGGAAGGCATGGCATGACGATCAAGACCGAGATGGTGGGGCAGACGTTCGGCCCCTTCGTACGCGACTATGAGGTCAAGGATTCCATCCTGTTCGCCTTGGGTTGCGGCTGTGCCGCCGATGGCAAGACAGACCTCGAGTATGCGTATGAGAAGAATCAGAAGATTCTGCCGATGTTCGGTGCGATGCTCATCGTCGATAGCGAGGTCACCAAGACCATCGACTACGGCTACAACTATGCCGGATCTCTGCACTGGGGATTCGACCTGCGCTTTCACCGCCCGCTGACAAGGGCGTCTGGACGGCTGTCCACGAAGGTTCTGCTCAAGGGTCTGTACGATCGCGGTGAGGGCAAGGGCCTGCTCGCGCAGCATGTTGGCGACACCTATGATGAGGAGGGCAACCTTCTCTTCACGAATGAGAGCTGGGACTGTCTGATCTACGATGGCGGTTGGGGGGGACCGGCGGCGCCGAGGGACTCGGTCGACATGCCTTCGCGTGAGCCGGATTTCACGGTGGTGGAGCGGGTTCCTGAGAATCAGGCGCTCATCTATCGCCTTTCTGGCGACTGGCACCCGCAGCACGTGGACTGGGAGTACGCGGCTGCGAACGGGATGCCACGGCCCATTCTTCACGCGGTGAGCTTCGCTGGGATCGTGTGCCGTCACTTCATCCGCACGTTCATTCCCGGTGAGCCGGAGCGGCTGACGCGCTTCAAGACCCGCATCACCGCTCCGCTGTTGCCAGGTACGACGGTGCGCACAGAGATGTGGAAGATGGAGGATGGCTCGGTTCACTTCCGGCTCGCCGACGCGAGCCAGCCGTCTTCGAAGCCCTTCCTGAATTTCGGAATCATCGAGTGGAAACAATGAGGGTCGCCCAGTGGCGAGCATCGGACAGGCGGACGAGTTGAGATGAGAATCGCTGTGGCGTACAAGTGGGCGCCGAACCCGCAGGATGCGTTGGTTGGGTCGGACGGGAGCGTGGATTGGCGTCATGCCAAGGCCGGCGTCTCCGAATACGATCCCGTCGCGATCGCGCTTGGCCGGAGTCTGGCCGACGCGAGCGGGGCGGAGCTGGTTGGTTTGAGCGTGGGGGGTCCTGATGTGGCCAGCCCGATGGCGAAGAAGTCGGCGCTCGCCCGCGGTCTGGACCGGGCCGTTGTCGTGGCGGACGCTTCGCTTCAGGGCCTCGGAGCCACCGAGACGGCGCTGTTGCTGGCAGCACTGGTTGAGAAGATCGGGGACGTCGACGTGGTGCTCACCGGGGATTCGTCGATCGATGAGGGCAGCAGGATGGTCCCGACGGTGCTCGCTGGAGCACTCGGCTGGCCCGCGCTGACCGATGTGAGGTCGGTGTCGGGAACCGCGGGCGACCTCAGCGTTGAGCGGAATCACAGGGGCGGCTCCCAGGTGTTGCGCCTGACGGGACCGGCCGTGCTCGCCGCGGCGGTGGATGCGGTGGTTCCCGGCGTTCCGGGCGTGCGGGACATTTTGGCGGCCGGGAAGAAACCGGTCGAGGAAGTCGCGCTGACTGCGCTCGTGAGGCGTGAGCTCGGGTCGTCGGTGGAACGCGTGCGGATCGCCGGCCCGGAGGTGAGGGACAGGAAGCGCCGGATGATCGAGGGCTCCGACGCCGCAGTCGCCGCACATGAGATCGTCGCCGCTTTGCGCGCGGATGGCGTCATCTGAGTGGTCAATGGAAAAGGGAGCAGCTTTGTGAGCGCCACATACATTCTGGTGGCCGGTGACGCGCGGATCGGTAATCTGGTCGCGACAGCCGTGGGCACATCGATCACCGCTGTCGTGGTTGGTGACCGCGGTGTGGCCGAAGCGGTCGCGGCCTCCGGCGTTGAGAAGGTGGTGTGGCTGGGTGACCCGGGTGCCACTCCGCTCGAGGCGTTTGCCGGCCAGGTCGCCGCGCTGACAGCGGCCGCCCGTCCCGACCTCGTGCTCGCGCCGAGTCGGCCTGCGGATCTGGTCCTTGCCGGTGCCGTCGCCGCTCGACTCTCGGCCCCCGTCTACACGATGGCTTCAGCGGTGAGGGTGGCTGACGGGGCAGTCGAGATCGACCGGTCGGTTTTCGGGGGCATCGCCCGGGAGACCCTCCGTATTCACGGACCGGTTGTGGTCATCGGCGACGGGGGCGAGGTGGGTACGGACGGCGGGGCCCCGATCGAGGAGGTGACGGGCGCTCCGGCAACGACGATTTCGGTAATCGAAACCCTTCCACCGGAGCACGCCCCGGTCGATCTGAGCAAGGCTCGTCGCATCGTGTCAACAGGTCGCGGTCTGAAGGATCAGGGGGACCTCTCGATCACCGCGCGGCTCGGCGAGGCACTGGACGCCGAGTTGGCATGCTCGCGCCCTCTCGCTGAGGGTGTCGGTTGGTTTCGGCGCGACCGCTACGTGGGTGTGACCGGGCAGAAGGTGACCCCCGACCTCTACGTCGCCGTGGGGATCTCTGGCCAGCTCCAGCACGTCGTCGGCGCTCGTGGCGCTCGGGTCATCGTGGTGATCAACTCAGACGAGAAGTGCCCCTACTTCGGCGAGGCGGACTACTGCGTGGTTGGCGATCTCTACGAGCTCGTTCCGGCTCTGACCGCCGCACTCACGGAGGCGAACTGACCACGATGGCTGATGGTACGAGGCTCAGCAACTGCCGGATGGCCGGCAGTGGTCTCGGCTTGCCCGCAAGGGCAAGGACCTAGCAGGCCGGGGAAGAGCTGGGAGAACCGCAATTGAACCAGGCCGTCGAATCCACTCAGGCCCGGTCCGGTGCGCTCGAGGTCGAGCTCCACGGGATTGACTACATCCCGGCGTCCGACCGGCACGGCAAGCCCAACACATTGTTCACACTCTGGTTCGCCAGCAACGTGGAGATCGTGGCCCTGGTGACGGGCGCCCTGGTGGTCGTCCTCGGGCTCAACCTCGTGTGGGCGATTTTCGCGATCCTCATCGGCAACGGGCTCGGCGGCCTCTACATGGCGTTCCACTCCGTGCAGGGCCCCCGCCTCGGTGTTCCGCAGATGATTCAGAGCCGTGCCCAGTTCGGCATGTTCGGAGCGATTCTGCCGCTCGTGGTCGTGGTTGTCATGTACATCGGGTACTTCGTTGCGAATGCGGTGGTCGGGGGCCAGGCGGTCGCGATTCTCCTGCACGTCACGACGCCGGTGGGCATCATCATCGCCAACGCGGTGACGGTGATCGGCGTTTGGGTCGGCTACAACTTCATCCACACGTACACCCGGGTGATGTCGGTGGTCGCTCTCGCCCCCTTCATCGCGCTGTTGGTCGCTCTTGCCACGCAGATGCCGGCGCACCAGCCGTCGATGACGGTGAGCCACGGCACGATCATGGTCGCGATCGAGATCCTGGTCTCCTGGCAGCTCACCTGGGCTCCCTACGTTTCCGACTACTCGCGCTACCTACCCGAGAGCACCTCTTCCAGGCGCATCTTCTGGTACACGTACCTCGGCTCGGTGATAGGGACTTCGTTCGTCATGATCATCGGTGCGCTCGCCGCGGTGGTCGCCAAGGCGCAGATCGAGAACAACGCCCCCGCTTACCTCGCCGGACTCTTCCCAGCGGTGAAGTGGCTCTTTCTCTTGATCTTCGTCCTCGGTCTCTTCTCGGGGAGTCTCGAGGATCTTTACGGCGCGTTTCTGACCTCCTTCGCCTGCCTCTCCCCGTCGGGCAGGATCTCCCAAGGGTGGCGGGCGCGTGTCGTCACGACGACCGTGGTCGCCATCATCGGCACGGTGATCGCGATCTGGGCGAGCCCGCGGTTCCTCGCGGACCTGGCGAACTTCGCCCTCTTCTCGCTGTATGCCCTGATCCCCTGGACGGCGATCAACCTCACCGACTTCTACCTGGTCCACCATGGGCGCTACGACGTGAGAGAGTTCTTCAAGGTGGATGGGCGCTGGGGCCGAGTGAACTGGAGGACCATCGTCATCTTCCTCGCCACCGTCGCCGTCGAGATTCCCTTCATGAACTCCCCGTGGTTCGAGGGCCCGGTGGCCAAGCTGATGGACGGAGCGGACCTGTCCTGGATCATCGGGTTCTTCTTCGCGGCTGCCGCCTACTATCTGTCAGTGCGGTTCACCCGGCTGCACAGGATCGTTGAGCAAGAGCTCGATGAGATCAGGGCCGCCGGCATGAGCCCCACGATTGGGCATGGCTGCCCGGAGACGCAGATCGCCTGATCGCTCCCTAACGAGGTCGCCGAGTGGCCGGCCGAAAGCGCTGCTCATGGATGCGATCCAGCTCGTGGAATGCCGGGGAGAGAAGCAGCGTTTGGAGAAGTCCCACAAGCTCCCGGCGCGGGGTCTCCGAGAGTCCCCCGAGAAGCTCATCTTCCCTGAGGAGCAGGTCGCGATGCGTCTCGTCGCAGACTCTGATCCCCTTTGCGGTCAAGCTGACAAGGGTGCCGCGACGATCAGCCGGGTCATCAAGGCGTTCCACCAGCCCGGCCTTCTCGAGTCGGTACAGCAGGTTTGTGACTCCCCCCGACGTCAGTTCGAGCTGTCCATATAGCTGGGTTGGTTTCATCCTGTGGGGCGGGTCAGCTCGACGGAGAATAGCCAGAAGCTGCCACTCTCCGAACGTCAGCCCGTGCTGCCCACAGACCCGGGCGAAGTCGGCCGCCTCAAGTATGTGGACGCGGGTGATCAGCTGGATCACCTCATGCGACGAAACACCGAGGTCAGGATGCTGCTGGTTCGACGGGGCAACGAGCGCATCAATGACGTCCTCGGACACGTCGCGATCATAGCTCGGATCTGCGGAGTGGGAGCGGTTGCACGAATTGCGGTCGCGTCCGCAAGGGTTTTCTGGCGGAGGGAGAGGGATTCGAACCCCCGAGAGCTTGGCGGCCCTTGCGGTTTTCAAGCACGCTCCGATCGGGGGTCTGAACTCGGAATCTCGGCACTCTTGAGATCGGAATCGCTGTAAGGTAGCCTCATTCTCGCCCGATCTCAATGGGATGATAGTGGGATGGAAGTGGGATGACCACCGGCACGGGGGCAGGTCCGAGCGGTTCGAATGACCGCTCGTCCACCCGCCAGGGGCGGGGGGCCGGCAGCCTCCGGCCACACGGAGCGGGGAAGTGGGAGTACCGCTGGGGAACCGACAGTGCGTCGCACTCGGTCACCCTCTACGCCAGCACCGAGACGGCGGCCTGGCGGCTGGCTCGGGCCGAGCGGGATCGGCGGACAGCGCAGCCCCGGCTCCGCTCCCGGGCCACGACCTGGACCGCCGAGGGCTGGCTGCGCGTGTGGGTGGCGGACGAGACCCGTTGGCATCCGTCGTCGTGGCGCCCCTCCACCCGGCGGCGGGCGGTGGGGCTGCTCCACCCCATCCTCGAGGAGGGCGCCTGGACGGGTAAGCGGCTCGCCGACATCCGCCCCTCCGACGTCACCGCCGTCCTCCGCCGCCAAGCCGAACCGGGNNCGGGTCGCCTTCCGCGACGCGGTGGGGGAGGAGCTCACCGTCACCAACCCGGTGCGGGACGCTCCCGCACCCAAGCAGAGATCGTCGCGGCTGCCCATGGTGCTGGAAACGGACGAGAGGCGGCGCCTGATCCGCGCCTGCCTGGCCGACACCTCCGACTCCCGCCTGCTTGCCATCGCATACCTGGCAGAGCTAGGTCTGCGCGCCGGCGAGCTGAGGGCGCTGCGGCTCGACGATCGGCACACGGTGTGGGGAGAGCACTCCATCAGCATCGAGCGGACCACCCGAGTGCGCCCAGGTAGCCACGACGTGACCGAGGAGGGGGATACCAAGTCGCGAGCCTCTCGCCGGCAGGTGGAGGTGCCGGAGCACCTGGA
>PLOF01000049.1 GCA_003142035.1 Candidatus Dormiibacterota bacterium | reverse complement strand
TGCTCTTCGACGCGGGGCCCCTCACAGTGCCCGAGCTGGCAGTGCGGAGTGGTTTCCCCGAGGACGAGGTGATGGTCTGGACCATGGGCCTGCGCAAGTACGGCTACGTCGCCGAGGAGAAGGGCGTGAGCGACGACGGGCACTACCGCTACGCGGCGGTGAAGCGACCATGAGCACGCTGGTCAGCTCCGGCATGATCCACCAGCTCGAGGCGATCGGCCCCTTCGACGCCGAGGCCTGCATGAATTGCGGGGTGTGCACCGCCACCTGCCCCCTCGGCGTCGACCTGCTGCCCCGCCGGCTGTTCCGCTACGCCGCGCTGGGGCTCGAGGACCGAGTGATCCAGTCGAGCCAGGCCATCTTCTCCTGCCTGCTCTGTCGAGCCTGCGAGGCGAGCTGTCCGGCCGGGGTGCACATCACCGAGAACATGCGCGTGCTCCGGCACTGGCTCCTCCAGGAGGGGTTCTGATGCCGCTCCCGGTCCGCGACGTGGTGGGGATCCTGGCCGACAACCTGAGGCTGCGTGGCTCGGTGCTGCCCATCCCCGCTCGCCGGGCCACCGCCTGGGCCCGCGACCTCGGCATCCCCCGCGGCGGCGAAACGGTGCTGTACACCGGGCAGATGTACCAGCTGATCCCCTACATCGAGCGACTGGTCCGCCTCGAGCAGCGGCTGGGCGACTCACCGCTTGCTCGCTTCAGCGGTGTGGCGCGTCGCGCCAACCGGCTGGTCAACGGTGTCGCCGTCGTGGCCCGGCCGGGGGCGTCGGAAAGGGCTGAGTACGACCGGATCCCCGCCAATGTGGCGCGCCTCCTCCAGAAGTCGGGGGTCGCCTTCGGTTATCTCTACGAGGACGACCTCTACAGCGGCGCCCTGGCCCATGACCTGGGCGCGGATGAGGCGGTCGCGGCCCATGCCCGCCGGGTTGCCGGGGTCCTCCGCAAACGCGGGGTTCGCGAGGTGATCACTCTTGACCCCCACACCACGACGATGCTGCGCACCGTCTACCCCAAGCTGGTCGAGGGGTACGACGTGCGCGTGCGCAGCTACCTCGAGGTGCTGGCCGAGCGCGGGCTGCCGGTGGGCGTCCCCCTCAGTGGGACGGTCACGATCCACGACTCCTGCGTCTATGCCCGGTATGAGGGGATCGTCGACGAGCCGCGCCGACTGCTCGCGTCGGCCGGCCTCACCGTGGCCGAGCCGGAGAACGCCGGACAGTGGACCTGGTGCTGCGGCGGGCCCGCTGAATCCCTGTTCCCAGCCACGGCGGCCGCGCTTGCGGGGAAGCGGGTTGAGCAGTTGCGAGCGGTGGCCCCGGACTGCGTCACCATGTGCCCGATCTGCCTGGTGAACCTGCGCAAGGCGGCCAATGGCACCATGCGCCTCCGCGACATCTCCGACCACCTTCTCGACGCCGTGACAGAGAGAGGCGCGTCAGCCGCGCACGTGGGCGGCCCGACGCCGTAGCTGTACCCCCCACCGGCCTCTCCGGCGGCTGTGACTGCATACCCCTACCGGTCTGCTACCACGACCATCACCGGTGCGGCGACGGCGCTCACCCTCGGGCTCGCGAACGCAAGAGTTCAGGCACCGAGGAGGCGGTAGAGGACGAAGGCAACTCCGCAACCGGCGAGAAACCAGCCAAACGCCCGCCGCAGGCCACCGCTGGTGCCCTGTTGCGCGAGCCGGCCGCTCACGATGCTGGTGGGGATGGCGCCAAGCGCAAATTCCCCAGCGACGCTCCAATCGATATGCCCGAGGGCGGCGTGCGCAGCAAGAATCGGCACGGTGAGCGCAGCGATAACGAGAAGGCTGGTTCCGGCGGCCTGGCGCATGTCGAGGCCAAAAATGAGGAGGTACATCGGCACGAGCAGGAAACCTCCCCCGTTGGCGAGGAGCCCAGAGAAGAGTCCAACGGCAGCAGAGACCGCGACCAGGACCAGGCGGTTTTTACGGCGGATGATGCCGGCACGCTGCTGTGCTTCGCCAATTGGCCTGACAACGCGGATTCCGACGATCGTGAGGACGAGGCCAGATGCGTAGAGCAACACGGAGCCACCGATCACCTGGGAAAGGAACGCCCCGGCGATGGCCGCTGGCACGCTCCCGATCAAGGTCCACCCTGCGGCACGAGGCCTAGCCGTCTCGTTTCGCAGATAGGGAATCACAGCGCCGAGAGCGGCTGGGATGGTGGCTGGCAGTGGGGAGGCGACCGCCAGCAAGCCCGGAACACCAAGCACGGCCAGTAGCGGCGTGGCGATCGACGAGCCCCCGACGCCGAACAAGCCGACCAGCAGCCCGATCACCGCTCCAGCAGCGACGAAGACGGGCCACGGCGCCGTCCACGCGACGGCAAGCACGGGCTAGAGGCCGCCCGCACCGAGAGGGCGTCGATTCCGGCCGCAGCACCCCGATGTCCCGGTCATGAGCTGGCCGGCCATCACAGGCGGAATCAACATCAGGCCAGGAGGAATCACGGGACGTGGAGTACGGGCGTCGGGGGGGCGCTGGGTGCGGCGGCGACGGGTCGCTCGGAGCTCGGCCGACGGGGTGGGCGAGGGTCACGCAGGCGCCAGGCGATCGCCAGCCCGGCGGGCAAGAAGGCCAACAGCACGAGGAGACTGACGCGCAGGCTGGTCGCATCCGCCAAGGCACCCAGGCCGGGCGCGACCACCCCGCCAACGCTGATCGCCAGCCCGAGCGTCACGCCCGAGGACGTGCCGATGCGCGTGGGCAGGTAATCCTGGCCGAGAGTCACCGTCAGGCTGAACGACTGGAACAGCACGAAGCCGGTGACCGCGATCGGCAGGAAGACCCACGGCAAGGGTGTGAGTGCGACGGCCAGCAGGCCGACAATGCTCGCTGCGAACGAAACCCGTGTCACCGGGAGCCGGCCGAACCGGTCGGCAAG
>PLOF01000127.1 GCA_003142035.1 Candidatus Dormiibacterota bacterium | reverse complement strand
GCCTCCGACATCTCCCAGATCACGGCCAGCGTCCAGGTCGAGACCAACGCCACGGTGCTGGCGATGGACAAGGGGGCGGAGCAGCTGAAGGACGGGCTCACCCTCATGGAGCACGTCGCCGAGGCCAGCTCGGGCATCCGGCTCGCCACCCAGCAGCAGCAGTCCGCGACCGAGCAGGTGGTGGAGGCCATGGAGCAGGTGCGGATCGCCAGCCAGGAGGTGTCGACGACCGCTCAGCAGCTGGCCCTCGCCTCGGGCAGCCAGGCGACCATGGCCGGCGACCTCAAGCAGGCGTCGACGATCGTCCCCCCGGCTTCGAGTACCGGCGGCCGGCAACCGAAGGCGGTCCGGCCCCCCGGGAACGGTCAGATCCCTGCCGCGGACGGCCGCCGTCCCGGCGTCCCGAGCCACTCCCCGGCCCTGGCACCCCCGCCGACCGACCCCCGCTGACGGGCTGCAGCGCGGCCCCCGGTACCCGGCGGATCAGCGGCTGAGTGATTGGCAGTCCATCCCGCGGAGAGAGCGCTCTCACCGAGAGCGCTCTCACGACGTCTCCGCGGGCATGGGAGGGCGGCATCACCCACCGGGGTGAGTGCCGTCACCAATCACCCGTTGGGGTGATTGACACCCGCTGAGGGCCGTCTCTAGAGTGTGGAACCGCTCCCAATGAAGGATTTTCACGGCACCAAAGTGACCCTGGAAGAGGTGGCGCAGGCAGCCGGCGTCTCGCGGGCGACCGCGTCCCGAGTCCTCACCTCTGACCCTCGAGTGAGCCCGGACGCGCGCAGGGCTGTCGAGCGGGCCGCGAGCAAGCTGGGTTACGTCCCCAACCAGGCAGGGCGGGCCCTGGCCACCGGCCGCAGCGACGCGGTCGCGCTGGTGGTCTTCGAGCCCACCACCCTCCTCTTCGGTGACCCCTTCTTCCCCCGGCTCATCCGGGGGCTGGGCGACGTCCTCACCTCACGCGACATGCAGCTGATCCTGCTCGCGCCCCAGACGGCTTCAGATGCCGACCGGGTGGAGCGCTACGTCGCCGCCGGCCACGTCGACGGAGCCCTGCTGGTTTCGCTGCCGAGCGCTCACCCGCTCCCGGCGCGTCTTGCCTCCCGGGGCATCCCGGTCGTCATCGGCGGGCGTCCCACCGAGGCCGACCGTTTCAACCATGTGGACGTGGACAACGTAGCCGGATCTGCTCGCGCCGTCGCCCACCTGGTCGCCGGGGGACGGCGGACCATCGCCACCGTCACCGGGCGCAAGGATGTGCCGGCCGGTCAGGACCGGCTTCGCGGCTACCAGGAGGGGCTGAAGGCCGCGGGCCTGCCCGCCGACGACGCCCTGATCGAGGCGGGCGACTTCACCCGCGACGGCGGGGCCCGGGCGATGCGGTTCCTCCTCGTCAAGCGCCCCCAGCTCGACGCCGTGTTCGTCGCCTCAGACCTGATGGCGGTGGGCGTCCTGGAGGCGCTGCACCAGGCCGGTCGCCGGGTTCCCGAGGACGTGGCCGTCGTCGGCTACGACGACGACCCGATGGCCATCGGGCTCCAGCCGCCGCTCAGCAGCGTCCGTCAGCCCATAGAGGAGATGGGGCGCGAGATGGCCCGGCTGCTCCTCGACGCCGTCCATTCGCCGGACCGGCCCCCCCGCAAGGTGCTCCTGACCACACGGCTCGAGGTCCGCTTCTCCTCGGCCCCCGTCGCTTCGAAGCCCACAGGGGAGGCTGTCTGACCGTGCGTTTCATCGCCCGCCGGGTAGGTTTCTACGTGATCGCGGCCTGGGTCGCGATCACGGTCAGCTTCTTCCTGCCCCGGATGGTCCCGGGGGATCCCGTGGCCGGCATCATCGCCAACGCCTCAATTCACGGGTGCAACCCGTACTGCGTCAAGGCGCTCGAGCTGGAGTTCGGCGTCTTCAACCACTCCAACCTCCTCGTCCAGTACCTGCAGTACTGGGGGAACCTCTTCCACGGCAACCTCGGGGTCTCGTACTTCGAGAGCAGCCAGCCGGTGACCACCCTGATCGCGGCCTACCTGCCCTGGACCATCGGGCTCCTCGGGGTGGCCACGGTGATCAGCTTCCTCCTCGGGACCACCATCGGCATCTTCCTCGGCTGGCGGCGCGGATCGCGGCTCGACTGGGTGGTGCCGAGTGCCACCTTCTTCCAGGCCATCCCCTACTTCTTCCTGGCGATGGTCCTCATCGAGGTCTTCGCCAGCATTCTGAAGTGGTTCCCGCCCCAGTACGGCTATGACATCACGCTGACGCCGGGGTGGAGCCTGGGCTACCTCGGGAGCATCGCCGATCACGCCTTGCTGCCGGCCTTCACGGTGGTGTTGGCCTCGGCGGCCGGCTTCATCCTCGGCATGCGCAACCAGATGCTCACCACGATGGACGAGGACTTCGTCCTGGTGGCCCGGGCCAAGGGGCTGCACTCGCGCCGGGTGGTCTGGTACGCGGCCCGCAACGCGATCCTTCCCTCCGTGTCCAACTTCTCGCTGGCCATCAGCCTGGTGGTTGCCGGCCAGCTCCTCGTCGAGGTGGTCTTCAACTACCCGGGGATCGGCTATCTCCTCTTCAAGGCGGTGATCAACCACGACTACCCGCTGGTGCAGGGGGTCTTCGTGGTCATTGTCCTGGTGGTGCTGGCCGCCAACCTGATCGCCGACGTCGTGTACGCGTTCATCGACCCCCGTGCCCGCCAGGAGGCCTGACCCGATGAGCACCGACGTCACCACCCTGCTCGCCGGCCCCGAGCCGGCACCTACGGCCCGCGGCTCGCGGGCGATCCGGTTCCCCCGGTCGCCGAAGATCATCGCCGGGCTGGTCATCCTGGCCGTCTTCGCGGTGCTCGCCATCATCGGCCCGATCATCTCGCCCTACAGCCCCAACGAGATCAACCAGAACTGGGTGAAGATCACGTGCCAGCAGGGCCCCGGCCTCTGCATCGGCGAGATCAAGGATGGCGTGCCGGGCGGATACGTTCCGCTGGAGGTGCCGCTCGGCCCGTCGTCGGCCCACCCGCTCGGGACCACGCTGCTGGGCCAGGACGTCTGGTCGCAGCTCCTCAACGCGACGCGTCCCACCCTGGTGGTCGCCTTCCTGGCCGGCCTGGTGGCGACCGCGCTCTCGATTCTGGTCGGGGTCAGCGCCGGGTACCTGGGTGGAAGCGCCGACGAGGGCCTGTCGCTGCTCTCCAACGTCTTCCTGGCGATCCCCGGACTGCCGCTCCTGATCGTGCTCGCGAGCTACGTCCCCGGAGCGGACACCAGCGTCATCGTCATCGGGTTAATCGTGGCCCTGACAGGCTGGGCCTATGGGTCGAGGGTGCTCCGCGCCCAAACCCTCTCCCTGCGCAACCGCGATTTCGTCGAGGCGGCTCGCGTCTCGGGTGAGGGCCGCCTGCGCATCATCCTCGCGGAGGTCATGCCGAACCTGCTGCCGATCATCGCCTCCTCGTTCCTCTTCACCACGCTCTACGCGATCGGCGCCTATGTCTCCCTCGCCTTCCTCGGTCTGGCCGGGACCCCCACGTCCTCGCCGGCAGGCCCCTGGAACTGGGGCATCATGCTCCAGCAGGTGTTCGACAACAACGCGGTCAACACCGGCTACTGGTGGTGGTGGCTGCCTCCGGGAATCTGCATCGCCCTGGTTGGCACCTCGCTGGCCCTGCTCAACTTCGGGATCGACGAGTTCATCAACCCGCGGCTGCGGGCCGTCGGCCTCACCCGGAAAGCCGCCCGAAAGGCGGGAATCGGCTTCCGCGCCACGCTCGGGTTCACCCCGGTGGTGGGCGGTCAGAAGGCCCCTGTCTCGTCGGTATCCGGCAGCAACGATGGTCGTGAAGGGAGCGCCCGATGAGCGAGATGTCGCCCTCCGCACCGGCGCCGAGCACGCCCTCCCACAGCTTCACGCGCCAGGCGGAGCCGGTGCTGGAGATCCGCGGGCTCAACGTCGATTACGGCTTCGGCACCGAGGCCGTTCACGCGGTCGTGGATTGCGACCTGGTCCTGCGCCGCGGTCAGGTGTTGGGCCTGGCCGGGGAGAGCGGGAGCGGCAAGTCCACGCTCTCCATGGCGGCCATCCGGCTGCTGCGGTCCCCCGGTGTGATCACCGGCGGTGAGGTGCTCTTCCACCCCCGGCCTGTCGAGGGCGAGAGCTCGGGCGCGACCATCGACCTGCTGCGGGCCGATGAGGCGGCGCTGCGCCGGGTGCGCTGGTCGGAGATCTCTGTCGTTTTCCAGAGTGCGCTCAACGCTCTCAACCCGGTCATCACGATCGGAGCCCAGTTCGACGACCTCCTCAAGGTCCACCGTCCGCACCTCTCTTCGGCGCAGAGATGGGATCGGGGTGTCGAGTTGCTGGAGATGGTGGGGATGACCGGGGACCGGCTGCGCAGCTACTCTCACGAGCTTTCGGGTGGCATGCGCCAGCGGGCCATGATCGCCATGGCCCTGGCTCTCGAGCCACAGGTCATGATCCTGGACGAGCCGACGACCGCCCTCGACGTGGTGACCCAGCGCGAGATCCTCGAGGAGTTGATGGGGCTGCGGGACCGTCTCGGGTTCGCCGCCCTCTTCATCACCCATGACCTCTCCCTGCTGGTGGAGCTGGCCGACGAGATCGTGGTCATGTACGCCGGCCGGCTGATGGAGCGCGCTCCGGCTGCCTCGCTGTTCCGTGCACCGCGCGTTCCCTACACCTACGGGCTGCTGCACTGCTTCCCGCCCATGCACGGGGAGCGCAAGCCGATGGAGGGGATTCCGGGCTCGCCACCCGATCTGCGCGCGCTCCCCTCGGGCTGTTCCTTCCACCCCCGCTGTCCCTGGGCGATGGAGCGCTGCAGAAAGGAGACACCCGTGCTCACCCGGATCGACGCCTCCGGACGCGAGGCGGCGTGCTGGCTCCACTCCGACGGCGCCACCGTTCCGACCGAGCTGGCCGTGGCCGATCCCGGCGACCGGGGCCTGTCCGCCGCGACCAGGAGGGTCGCACGATGAGCATCACCGCCCAGCAGGCCGCGACCCCGCCTGTGTCCGTCACTCCCGTGCTGGAAGGGCGCGGCCTCACCAAGTACTTCTCGGTCAAGCATGGCCGCGGCCTCTTCGCCGGCACGGCGCGGCTCTTCGCGGTGGACGACGTCACGATCGCCCTCGCAGCGGGAACGGTGACCGCGCTGGTGGGGGAGAGCGGCTCCGGGAAGACCACCGTCGCCCGGATGCTGGCCAAGATCATCAACCCCGACGGCGGCGAGGTGCGGCTCGACGGGAAGCCGGTGCCGCACGGGCGGCCCCGCAGCTACGCGCGGCAGGTCCAGATGGTCTTTCAGGACCCCTTCGCCTCGCTCAACCCGATTCACCGCATCAGCTATAACCTGGTCAGGCCGCTCACGATCCACCACCTGGGTGGTGACGATGTGAACGAGGCGGTCGAGGAACTGCTTCGCCGCGTCGCCCTCGAGCCTCCTCAGCAGTTCACCCGGAAGTTCCCCCACGAGCTCTCCGGCGGCCAGCGTCAGCGCGTGGCCATCGCCCGTGCGCTCTCGGTCCGCCCCCGAGTGCTGCTCGCCGACGAGCCGGTGTCGATGCTCGACGTGTCGATCCGCCTCGGCATCCTCAACCTGCTCGCGGACCTGCGCGATCGCGACCGCCTGGCGATCCTCTATGTCACTCACGACATCGCCTCCGCCCGCTATCTCGCCGACACGATCGTCGTGATGTACGCGGGGCAGGTGGTGGAGACCGCCCCCAGTACGCGCCTCACCGATTATCCGGCCCACCCCTACACTCAGCTGCTGCTCTCCGCCGCACCGGACCCAGACCGCGCCGAGCCGCCGAGCCTGGCCGGAAGCGGAGCACCGCCCAGCCTGATCACCCCGCCCAGCGGCTGCCGGTTCCACCCGCGCTGCCCCCACGCCATGGCGATCTGCAGCACGACGGCCCCACCGAGCGTCACCGTCGGCCCCGGGCACGCCTCCAACTGCTGGCTCCACGTCGACTCGTCGCGTCGTGTCCCCGACAACCCGGAAGTGGTCGCCGCGAAGGCCAGCTCCACGTCCATGCGGCCCTCGGCCGCGCCACCCAAATAGGCACCACCCAGATGAGGAGGACTGAGGAGGATCGGAGCATGGAGTAGCTTCCCGGGTTCCGCCGGCCCCGAGGGACGAGCGGAGGCAAGAGGTCGGCCCCCCATGGGGACAGCCGGCCGCAGGCGGCCTCCGTCGCGCCAGACACCTGCCGGCGACATCACATCAGCAATGCACGGCCCCATCGGGTCGTGCCTCACGGAGATCGTGTAGCTAGATGAACCTTGGAAAGATCGCAGTAGTTGCCGCGGGAGTCGCCCTGGGGGTGGCCGCATGCGGCAGCACGTCATCGACGACGTCGTCGTCTTCGACTGCCCCTGCAACGGCAGTCGGCCCAGCGCTGTACGAGGAGGCCACCACCGGGGTCACCTTCACCCAGGACTTCAACCCGTACGAGAGCAGCTCGCTCGCACACGGATTGAACCTGACCAGCTTGGTCTACGAGCCGCTCTACGAGATGGACGCGCTCAACCCCGCTACCTCGGGCATGCACCCCTGGATGGCGAGCTCGTACCAGTTCGAGAACGGTGGCGCGGAGCTGGCGATCACGGTGAAGCCGAACGTCAAGTTCAGTGACGGCTCGACGATGACCGCCAACGACGTCGCCAACACCTTCGCGCTGATCAAGGCCTTCCCGGACGCCGACTACAGCGGCGTTCCGACCCAGAGCGCTGCCCCGTCGGTGAGCGGCCAGGTCGTCACCCTGACCTTCGCCAGCCCGCAGTACACCAACCTCTGGTCGATCCTTGGCAGCACCTACATCACGCAGGCGAGCGCCTTCCCGATCGGGACCGACCCGAGCAAGGCACCCGTCGCGAACCCCGTGGGCACCGGCCCGTTCATGCTGGACAGCTTCAGCACCCAGGCCGTCAAGTTCAAGCCAAACCCCCACTACTGGGGCGGCACACCGCCCGAGTCGGAAATCGTGGTTCCGAACGAGTCCACCAACAACGCCGCGACCGAAGCCCTTGACAGCAACACGCTGGACTGGGCCGGGAACGAGATCCCGAGCGTTGTCGCCAACTACATCGACCTGAACCCGAACACGAACCACGTCTGGTACGCCTCGGGCAACACGGTCACCCTGGACTTCAACCTGGGCACGGGCAACGGCGGTGCGACCGGCATCGGCGATGTGGCCGTTCGTCAGGCTGTGAGTCTGGGCATCGACCGCACCGTCCTCTCCTCGATCGGAGAGTCCGGCTATGAGGCCGCTGCCACCTCCGCAGGCGGACTTAACCCCGCACAGCTGAAGGCGTACCCGAACGCCACGTACACCAACGACCTGCCGGTTGACGCGGCAGCGACCCCGACCAGCGTTCCCAGCTGGACCGGCGCGACCGTCCAGAGCGTCCTCGAAGGCGACGGCTACACCGCACCGGCGAACTGGGGCACCTCGACCGAGGCCAACTGCGACGGCACCGTCGTGGCCAACTGCTGGAACAAGGGCGGCGCCATTATCAAGTTCTCGATCTGGGACCCCGAGGCCTTCTCGGACTACTGGGCGGACGCGAGCGAGATCTCGGGCCAGCTCCAGGGTGAGGGCATGGACGTGACCACGGACAACGCGACCGGTGGTTACACCCAGTGGCAGGACGCCATGAACAACGGCCAGTTCCAGACCGCACTCCACTGGGGCGCTGGTGGGAACATCCCCTTTGTTCAGCTCGACAACTGGCTTGACTACAGCATCAACTGCTCGGGCACTCCTGTTGTCTGCGCATCTGGTGACTACAGCCAGTTCAACTCCCCGGCTGCTCAGACCGCTCTGACGCAGTACGAGGGCGCCGACCCGACCACCTCGGCCGGCCAGGCAACCATCGCCTCGTCGATCGCCACCCTCGAGGGAATCATGGCGACCCAGATTCCTGACGCACCCGTTCTCTACGGTGCCGACTGGAACGTCTACAGCACTGCCCACTACACCGGTTGGCCGAGCGCCAGCAACCCGTACATGGACCCCTCCCCGAACGACCCCGAGCTTCCCTACATCCTCATGCAGCTGAAGCCGGTGGCCTCTTAACGGATCAAGGGATCCAGCTGACCCGTCGGTCAGCGATCACAACCGAATAGGCCCCACCTCCTGAGGTGGGCGGGCGGGGGCTCGGCCGGCAATGCGCCGGCCGGGTCACCGACCCGGCGACGAGACGGCCCCCTGGCCCATTGCGATCCAGGGGGCCGCTTGCCTGCAGAGGAGTTGGCTTGCGATACGGGCACTTCGACGACGAGCGGCGCGAGTACGTGATCTCCCGGCCCGACACCCCCCTCCCCTGGATCAACTACCTGGGGATGGAGGAGTACTTCGGGATCATCTCCAATACCGCCGGTGGTTACTCCTTCTTCCGCGATGCCCGGCTGCGCCGGGTGAGCCGCTACCGGTACAACAACGCCCCCTTTGACCTTGGTGGGCGCTACATCTACCTCCGCGACGACGCCACGGGCCAGAGCTGGTCGCCGTCCTGGCAACCGACCCAGACCCCCCTGGACAGCTACGAGTGCCGGCACGGGCTCTCCTACACCAGCATCGCCGCCAGCCATGGCGGCATCCGGGCCGAGACCCTCTACTGCGTCCCGCTGGGGCAGACCCTGGAGGTATGGCGGCTCCGGCTCGCCAACCTGACCGGGGAGCGGCGGCCGCTTTCGATCTTCTCGTCCGTCGAGTTCTGCCTCTGGGACGCCCAGGACGACGCCACCAACTTCCAGCGCAACTTCTCCACCGGCGAGGTCGAGGTGGAGGGGAGCGTCATCTATCACAAGACCGAGTACCGCGAGCGCCGCAACCACTTCGCCTACTTCGCCTGCTCGGAGACCCTCGCCGGTTTCGACACGGCCCGCGACGCATTCCTCGGCCCCTACCGCGGCTTCGATCGCCCCATCGCGGTCGAGCGGGGAAGCGCCGGCAACTCGATGGCTCATGGGTGGGCCCCGCACGGTTCTCACCACGTCCGGCTCGAGCTCGGGCCCCGTGAGGAGCGCGAGATCGTCTTCATCCTCGGCTACTCGGAGAACCCGGTGGCTGAGAAGTTCGACCCGCCCGGGAGCCAGCTGATCAACAAGCGGACGGTCAGGCCGGTCATCGATCACTGGCTGCAGTCGGGCAACGTCGAGGCCGGCCTCCGCGGGCTGCGCGAGCGGTGGGACGACCTGCTCTCGAATGTGAGCGTGAGCACCCCGGACGAACACACCGACCGGATGGTGAACGTCTGGAATGCCTACCAGTGCATGGTCACCTTCAACTTGAGCCGGTCCGCCTCGTCCTACGAGTCCGGGATTGGACGGGGGATGGGCTTCCGCGACTCCACCCAGGACCTGCTCGGCTTCGTTCAGATGATCCCGGAGCGAGCACGGCAGCGGATCCTCGACATCGCCGCCACCCAGCTCCCGACCGGGGGCGCGTACCACCAGTACCAGCCGCTGACCAAGCGCGGCAATGACGACATCGGGTCGGGCTTCAACGACGACCCGCTCTGGCTGGTGCTGGGTGTCGCCGCCTATCTGCGCGAGACGGGGGATGACTCCGTCCTCGACGAGCCCGTCCAATACGACAATGCCGAGGGCTCCGAGGCTCCCCTCCTCGACCACCTGCGCCGCAGTGTCGCCTACACCCTGGACCGGCTCGGCCCCCACGGCCTCCCGCTGATCGGGCGAGCCGACTGGAACGACTGCCTCAACCTCAACTGCTTCTCCGACACCCCGGGCGAGCCGTTCCAGACCACCGAGAACAAGAGCGGAGGGGTCGCCGAGTCGGTCTTCATCGCCGGTCAGTTCGTCATGGCCGCGCGCGAGCTCGCCGCCATCGTGAGCCTGCGCGGTGAGCTCGAGGAGGGCTCGCGGCTACTCGCCGCCGCCGCCACCATGGCCGGGACCATCGCCGAGCATGGCTGGGATGGAGCCTGGTTCCGGCGCGCCTACGACTTCTTCGGCAATCCCGTCGGGTCCACGGAGTGCGACGAGGGGCAGATCTTCGTCGAGTCCCAGGGGATCTGTGTCATGGCCGGGGTCGGGATAGAGGATGGCCGTGCCCGTCAGGCCCTCGACAGCGTGCGCGACCGGCTTCTCACCGAACACGGCGTGATGCTGCAGCAACCTGCCTACGCTGGCTACCGCATCGAGCTGGGGGAGATCTCCTCATATCCGCCGGGGTATAAGGAGAATGCCGGCATCTTCTGTCACACCAACCCGTGGATCATGATCGCCGAGGCGATGACCGGTGACGGGGATGGCGCCTTCGATGTGTACCGGCGGACCAATCCCTCCGCGCGCGAGGCGATCAGCGACGTGCATCGCTGCGAGCCCTACGTCTACGCGCAGATGATCGCCGGTAGCGATGCCCCCACCCACGGTGAGGCCAAGAACTCGTGGCTGACCGGCGCCGCCGCCTGGAATTACGTCGCCATCACCCAGTGGATCCTCGGGATCAGGCCCGAGCACGAGGGTTTGCGGGTGGACCCGGTGATCCCGGCGAACTGGCCGGGCTTCAGCGCCACCCGGCGCTTCCGCGGGGCCACCTACCGGATCACCGTCAGCAAGCGGGCCGGGACCACCGGGCGCGTCACCCATCTCATCGTCGGCGGCGCCAGGGTCGAGGGCAATCTGGTGCCCCTCGCCCCCGCCGGAGCCACCGTGGACGTCGAAGCGGTCGTCGCCGGTTAGCCCCGGCGGGAGCCGGAGCCTGTCGGTCGGGGACGACCGTATCCTTGAGGTTGTGCCGCGAGCAAACACATCACAGGGTCTGGCAGCAGCCCCGCCTCCAGTTCGCCGCCCGGGCCGGATCGGGCGGTGGTGCTTCACCGCGGGGGACCGATGACCCGCCAGTATGTCGGCAGATCACGCCTCAAGTTCGGGGCCGCCGACCCGGTGGGAGGTCTGGTTGAGGTCGGTGGCGAGGTGTTCTACCGCATCGCCAATCACGATGCGATGCCTCCCTTCCTGATGAGCATGGTGAGCGACGCCAACCACTGGATCTTCCTCTCCAGCAACGGCTCCCTCACAGCCGGGCGCGGCGACCCTGACCACGCGTTGTTCCCCTACCAGACCGACGACCGTATTCACGACAGTCAAGACCAGGTGGGCGGCAAGACCGTCCTGCGAGTCAGGCGGCGGGGCCGGGTTCAGCTCTGGGAGCCCTTCTCACCACGATACGCGGGGCTCTACGAGATCACCCGCAGTGTTGCCAAGAGCGTGTACGGGAACCGCGTGGTGTTCGAGGAGGTGAACCACGACCTTGGCCTCTCCTTCGCCGCCGCCTGGATGACCAGCGAGCGCTTCGGTTTCGTCCGGCGCACGGCCATCCTCAACCTGGGACCGGGGCCCGTGGAGCTCGACGTGGTGGACGGCATCCAGAACGTGCTGCCCGATGGCTTGACGCGTGCATTCCAAATGGAGTTCAGCACTCTCGCGGACGCCTACAAGGAGAGTGAGCTCGATCCCTCGAGTGGGCTGGCCCTGTTTCGGTTGAGCGCAATCCCCACGGATCGCAACGAGCCGAACGAGGCATTGAGGACGACCACCGTCTGGTCCGAGGGCATCCGGCCAGGCCGCCGCCTCCTCTGCTCGGCGCAGCTGGACCGGTTCCGCGACGGCCAGGAGCTCGAAGACGAGACCTTCATCCGTGGCCGGCGGGGCGCGTACCTCGTCGGCGCGCGGATCGAGTTGTCGGAAGACGAACAGCGCGAGTGGAACGTGGTGGCCGACGTGGGCCAGGATGCGACGTCAGTCGCCGACCTCATCCGGCTCCTCACCTCGGATGCCAACCTCCGCGCCGAGCTGGACGTGGACATCCAGCTTGGCACCCGCAACCTGATGCGCATCGTGGCGAGCGTCGACGGCCTCCAACTCACCGCGGACGAGCTGGCCAGCTGGCGGCACTTCTCCAATGCCTTGTTCAACGCCATGCGCGGCGGCGTACCAGGCAGTGGATACGAGATCTCGAGCTCGGATCTGAGGTCGTACCTCCGCGCTGCGAGTCAGGCCGTGTCGGCGCGGAGTGCGGCGCTCCTCGAGGACCTGCCCGAGATGCTCTCGCACCGCAGCTTGCTCGAGCTGCCGGGTGTTGCGGAGGATCGTGACCTGGAGCGCTTGGTCAACGAGTACCTGCCGCTGACCTTCAGTCGCCGGCACGGCGATCCCAGCCGTCCCTGGAACCTGTTCTCCATCGAGTTGAAGGCAGCGGGTGGTGGCCGGCTTCTCAACTACGAGGGGAATTGGCGCGACATCTTCCAGAACTGGGAGGCGCTGGCCCTATCATTCCCCGGCTATGTCGAAAGCATGATCTTCAAGTTCCTCGACGCGTCGACGGCTGATGGCTACAACCCGTACCACATCACGCGCGAGGGGTTCGATTGGGAGGTGGTGGACCCCGCCAAACCGTGGTCGCATATCGGGTATTGGGGAGACCATCAAGTCGTCTACCTGCTGCGGCTGCTCGAGGTCTCGGCCCGCCATCACACCGGAGCACTCGAGGGACTGCTCAATCGACGCGTCTTCGCATACGCAGATCTCCCTTATCGCATCAAGGCCCACACGGCCATGCTTTGCGACCCCTTCAGGACGATCGACTTCGACGTCAACCTCGATCAGCAGATCCGGGGTCGCGCCGCGAGCCTCGGATCTGACGGCAAGCTCCTTCCCGCGCCCGATGGGACGCCCTACCACGCGAATCTTGCGGAGAAGCTGCTCATCTCCATCCTGGCCAGGCTGTTCAACTACATACCCGAGGCGGGCGTGTGGATGAACACTCAGCGACCGGAGTGGAACGACGCCAACAACGCCCTGGTCGGAAACGGCGTCTCGGTCGTGACACTTTGCCAGTTGCGCCGTCTCGTGGCGTTCTGTGAAAGGCTTTTCCGAGCGACGCCGCTCGAGGGGTTCGAGGTGGCGTCGGAGGTGGCCGATGCCCTGCGGCAGGTTGCCGACGTGCTCGTACGGCACCCCGTGCGGGCCGGCGGCCCGATCTCCGACCGCGAGCGCAGAACCGTGCTCGACGGTCTGGGCACGGCGGGCAGCGAGTATCGACGGCGACTCTACACGGGGGGGTTCTCGGGTGAACGAGTTTCCCTGACCGTCCCTGAGCTCGGATCCTTCTGCGAGGTCACGCTGCGTCACCTCGACCACTCGATTCGTGCCAACCGGCGTGGCGACGGCCTCTACCACGCCTACAACCTCATGGAGGTCTCTGAGGACGGGATAGCGATCCGCCGTCTCGACGAGATGCTGGAGGGTCAGGTGGCGGTGATCGGGTCTGGCGCCCTTTCCGCGCGGGAGTGTGCCGACGTCGTCGATGCGCTTCGAGAGAGCAGGCTGTACCGCGCCGACCAGAACAGCTACCTCCTCTACCCCGACCGCAAGCTTCCCGGGTTCCTCGAGAAGAACAACCTGGCGCCGGAGGCGGTGCTGGGCTCGGCCGTCGTGGCGAGCATGGTTGAAGACGGTGACGACCCGATCGTGGTCCGGGACGTGAACGGGGCCGTCCACTTCCGCGCCGACTTGCACAACCGCCACCTCCTCGGCCGGGCTCTGGCAGAACGTCACCTGTCAGACGCGGAGGCCGCGGAGATCCTGGCCTTGTACGAGTCCGTCTTTCATCATCGGGCGTTCACGGGCCGTTCCGGGTCCTTCTACAAATACGAGGGTCTCGGGTGCATCTACTGGCACATGGTCTCCAAGCTGCTCTTGGCGGTTCAGGAGGTGCTGGCGTCGGTCGCGGGCGACCCTGGGGAGGAGGCCCTGGTCGAGCGGCTGTGGAAGCAGTACACCGGAATCCGAGATGGACTCGGTCTCCACAAGACTCCCGCGGTCTACGGTGCCATGCCGATAGATCCCTACTCCCACACGCCCAGTTTCGCCGGGGCGCAGCAGCCGGGGATGACCGGGCAGGTCAAGGAAGACCTCATCATCAGGCTCGGCGAGATGGGGGTTCGCGTGGAGGAGGGGCGGTTGATCTTCCAGCCTGACCTGGCCACCCGGGCGGAGTTCCTCTCGGAGGCCCGGACCTTCCGATTCATCGACGTCGATGGCCAGGAGGCCAGCCTCCATCTCGAGGTCGGGACGCTGGCTTTCACCACCTGCCAGGTCCCGGTTGTCGCCCATCGGGCGGGGCCGCCGCGGATCGAGCTCACCCCTCGCGAGGGCCCCTGTCGGGTGATCACCAGCCTGGCTCTGGACCTCGCGACCAGTGGCGCCATCTTCGAGCGAACCGGTGAGGTGCGACGCCTCGACGTCTACTGGGGCTTCGTCGAGGGGTAGGGGGCAACCCCATCTGGTAGCTGGAGCACCCGCGTCGATAACTGCCCTGGCCGATGGTCTCCTCGCGGGGCGATGTCTCCGGGAAGCTTCAGCCCGGGACGCGTCCGATCGCGCGGCGGCGGGGGTTCTTCAGCACCCCGCCACCCCCGGCTCTCGCATACTTCGACCATGTCCCGATACCGGCGCGCGTCTCTGGGCTCCGGATCCGGTTACGTGCCCGGCGAGCAGCCACCCGACGGTCCCCACTGGATCAAGCTCAACACCAACGAGTCGCCCCTGACCCCATCGCCGCGCGTGGGTCCGGCGGTCGAGGAGGCGGTGGCCGCGCTTCACCGCTATCCGCACCCCCAGGGGGAGCCGCTTCGCTCGGCGCTGGCTCGGCACCATGGGGTGAGCCCCTCGTCCGTGGTCCTCGGCAACGGTGCCGACCAGGTCCTGGAGAGCTGCTTCCGGGCCTTTGCCGATCCCGGCGATGCCGTCGTGCTCACCCGGCCGACGTATTCCCTGCTCTCCGTGCTCGCCCGCCTCAGCGGAGCCCGAGTCGTCACCGTTCCCCTGGACGACGGGGGCTCGATCCCGGAGGCGTTCGCCACCATCCCGGGGGTGATGCGACTCCTCTGCAATCCCAACTCACCGACGGGGAGCTGGGCGCCGCCCGCCCATCTGACCGGGGCGCTGGCCGGGGTCGATTCCGTCGTCGTCATCGACGAGGCGTACTGCGATTTCGCCCCCGAGTCCTGCGTCCCGTTGCTCGCCGACCACCCCAACTGGCTCGTGGTACGCACCTTCGCCAAGAGTTACGGGCTGGCCGGGCTCCGGGTCGGCTACGCGCTCGGGCATCCCGATTTGATCGCCGACCTGGCCGCCGTGATCGAAACCTACCCCGTCGACCGGCTTGCCATCGCGGCAGCCGCCGCCGCTCTCGCCGACCAGGCCCACCACGCGCGCATCGTCGGGATGGTGGTCAGCGAGCGCGAGCGCCTGGTAGCGGCGCTGCGTGGGGCCGGATGGGACGTGATCCCGTCACAGGCCAACTTCGTTTTCGCCAGGCCACCGCGGGGCGATGCCGCGAGTGTCGCCATCGAACTGAAGCAGCAGCGCATCCTGGTCCGCCACTTTCCGGACGGTGACCATGGCGACCGGCTCCGAATCAGCATCGGGACGCCCGAGCAGAACGGAGCCCTGCTCGCGGCGATCGGCATCGGGGTCTGAACCCCGGGCGGGCAGGGGCCTGGCGCGCCCGTCGAGGCGCCGGGCTACGAGTCGCGCTGGCTCTGAGGGCGGACCACGACGATCCGCGGTCCCCGACGCAGGAGGAGGAGAGCGACGATTCCGAGCAGCACCGCGGGCACCAGCAGTGGGCGGCGGCCGAGGAAGTCCTCGATGCGGGCGCGCGGCCCGTCCTGACGTGGAAGGACGATCGGTCGCTCGGTGACCAGATCGACCGTGCCCCTCACCCCTGTCTCTTTGGGCGGCTCACTCGCCGCCGCGGACGTCATTTCCATCGCTCTTCTCCCCAAGCGCTGCGGGCCGCGCAATCCTACTCTCCCCACGCGGCAGGCCGCGTGGGGACCCCTCTCCTTCCTACAGGGGCTCGCCGCCCCTCGGTGGCCCGGCGCAGCCGGTTGCTCGCCAGTCGCCGGCCGTGGGCCCGCCGTCCCGCCAATGGACGCAGGGGGTGACTCGGCTGCCCCGCCAATGGAGTGCGCCACGCGCGGCCGCACCCATCCGCCGGAGGTGGCTCACCTCAGCCCGCCAATGGATGCGGCAGGCGGCGGTCGACCTCCCCATCTTCATTAATGGTGGGCCGCCGCCGATGAAAACCTGATTAGAATACTCGGGATTGTGGTGGGGACCACAGTCTGAGGAGAGCCACGGTGACCGATTACGCCCACCCCGAGGTCCTGGTCAGCACGGAGTGGCTGGCGGCGCGCCTCGGGGACCCCGACGTCCGCATCCTGGAGGTGGACTGGGACCCCGCATCCGCCTACGAGCTCGGGCATGTCCCGAGTGCCGCGCTGGTGGATTGGAAGAGGGACATCAACGACACGGTGCGCCGCGACATCCTCTCCCGGGACCAGTTCGTGAGTCTCATGGAGCGCCTCGGGGTGACGCCGGAGACCACCCTGGTTCTGTACGGCGACATGCGCAACTGGTTTGCCGCCTTCGCCTTCTGGGCCTTTCGCATCTACGGGCATGCCGACATCCGGCTGCTCAACGGCGGCCGGCGGAAGTGGTTCGAGGAGGATCGGCCGGTCACCCAGACCGTCCCCGCGTTCGCGGCCGCCTCGTACCCGGCTCCAGAGGCGACCGCGGGCCTCCGGCAGTTCCTTCCCGGGGTCCGCGACATCCTCGGCCGCTCCGACCACGGTCTGGTCGACGTCCGCTCTCCCGCGGAATTCAGCGGGGCGATCTCCGCGCCTCCCGAGTATCAGAACGAGGGCGCACAGCGCAGCGGTCACATCCCGGGCGCCGTCAACATCCCCTGGGCGCAGGCGATCCAGGAGGACGACACCTTCAAGCCGGTGGACCAGCTCCGTGAGCTCTACCAGAGCAGAGGGGTGACCCCCGACAAGAGCATCGTGACCTACTGCCGGATCGGCGAGCGCTCCTCCCACACATGGTTCGTCCTCACCTGCCTGCTCGGCTACCCGCGGGTCGCCAACTACGACGGCTCGTGGAGCGAGTGGGGAAACGCGGTGGGTGTCCCGGTGGAGAAGCCCGGCGCCGAGGCATCAGGGTCAGTCCCGGCCTGACCCGGACGTAGACTCGATCCATCATGGAGCCGTCCCAGCTCGATCTCGCCACCGCTGAGGAGGAGTGCGGCGACAGTGCGATGGGCCGGGTCCGGCGCGCCTATGGGAATCTGGCGCCGGGCCAGCGCCTGGAGGTGGTGACGGGAGTCGCCGAGCATCTCTTCGGCATCCGGGCCTGGAGCCGCAGGGTGGGCGGCGAGGTCCTCGAGGAGCGGAGGGAGGGTGCACGCACCCGGCTCATCCTCCGCCGTCCGGCGCCCTCAGCGTCCTGAGCCGTGGTGCCCGGCCCTCCGCTGCGCATCCCGGAGGGCTTCCTGATCGGCACCGCCAGCGCCGCCCACCAGGTTGAGGGCGGACTCTGGAACGACTGGATGCGCATGGAGCGCGACGAGCCCGGGCGGATCAAGAACGGCGACTCGGCGGCGGTTGCCATTGACCACTTCCACCGCTATCGCGAAGACCTGGCGTTGCTCGCCGGCATGGGCCACACGGCTCAGAGGTTCTCGGTGGAGTGGGCTCGGGTCGAGCCTGAGCCGGGTCACTTCGACCTCTCCGCGCTCCGCCACTACGCCGGCGTGGTCGCCGCCTGCCGCGAGCTGGGGATGGAACCCGTGGTCACGCTTCACCACTTCACCTTGCCGGTCTGGCTGGCGGACCGCGGGGGCGTCCTCGACCCGCAAGC
This sequence comes from Candidatus Dormiibacterota bacterium, assembly GCA_003142035.1. Lineage (GTDB taxonomy): Bacteria > Chloroflexota > Dormibacteria > Aeolococcales > Aeolococcaceae > Changshengia. The sequence goes on along the minus strand of PLOF01000127.1, from coordinate 15,852 downwards.
GCCCCGCCTCTTTGCCCGCTATGCGGCCGCCTGCGCCGAGGCGTTCGGCGAGGAGGTCCGCTGGTGGCTGACGCTCAACGAGCCGAACGTCCTGATGGCCCTCGGCTACGCGGAGGGGCAGTGGCCGCCCCACCGCCGGTCGCCGGTTCTCGCCCTGCGGGCCGCAGCAGGGCTGCTCCGGATGCACGCCGCCGCGGCGACCGCCCTCCATCAGAGCGGTGCCGCCCGCGGCCGGCCGGCGATGGTCTCGATCGCCCACCACGAACGGCCTTTCCGGCCAGTTCCCGGCTCCCTCGCCGCCCGCTTCGGGGCCTGGGCACCGGACCTCCTCTTCAACCGCTGGTTCCTCTGGAGCTGCATGCGCGGCCGGATGCTCCCACCCGCCGGCAGGGGCGAGGTGGTGCCCGGGCTTCGGGGCTCCCTGGACTACCTGGGGCTCAACTACTACACCGACGAGCGGGTGCGCTTCGACTGGCGCGCCTCCTCGCGCCTCTTCGTGAGCTCCGATCCGGACCCGTCGTTGCCCAGGAATAGCCTTGGCTGGAGCATCGACCCCGGGGGCCTGCGCCGTGCCGTGGTGTCGCTGAGCGAGGAGTTCCGATTGCCGGTGATGGTCACCGAGAACGGAGTCGCCGACGAGGATGACGAGCTCCGCTCCGGGTTCCTCGTCGACCACCTGCGAGCGGTGGTCGAGGCGATCGACGACGGAGCCGACGTGCTCGGCTACCTCCACTGGACCGGCTTCGACAACTTCGAGTGGCTGGAGGGGTACGGAGCCAAGTTTGGTCTGGTGGCGGTCGACCGAGCCACCCTCGAGCGCCACCCCAAGCCAAGCGCGGAGGTCTTCGCCGGCGTCTGCCGCACCGGGGTGATCCCCGCGCCGGACCACCCGGGCGGGGCCTCCGCTCGTTGGGCCTGCCTCAGCCCGTGACGGTGACCGCCCGGAGGACCGCGGGCTCCCCTTCGAGCTCGCGGCTCGGTCCGGTGATCGACTCGGGCTTGCCAAAGAGGAAGCCCTGGGCTCGGTTCACCCCCAGCTTCATCAGCTCTGCGGCGACGCTCAGCTGCTCGATGCCCTCGGCCACGACCTCGGCGCCGATCTGCTCGGCGAGCGCGATGCACTCGAAGATGAGCGCCCGGGCCCCAACCTCGTCACAGCGGCTGGTCACGCTGGCATCGATCTTGATGATCTCGGGGCGCGTCGCGTAGAGCAGGTCGAGACCAACCCCCGGCCGGCCGGTACCGTCGATGCCGATCTTGAACCCCGCCCGGCGGTAGACGTCGACGCGAGCCGAGAGCTGACCGAGATTGCTGAAGCGGTCGGCGTCGGCAATCTCCAGGACGACGTTGGCGAGAGGCCGGCCGATCCAGCGCAGCAGGCTGCGCATCTGCTCGACGTCCTCGTCGACGTCGGAGACCGCGGAGAGGTCGATGTTGAGGTAGAGCTGCGCGTCGCTGCGGATGGACTCGGCGCCACGGACCACGGCGCGCCTGCAGATCCAGTCCAGCTCGTTGGTCACGCCCAGCCGGTGCGCCGTGGCGAAGAACTCCTCGACGCTGTCAGCCCCGTCCAGGTTGAAGGGCCGCGCCAACCCTTCGTAGGCCACGATGCGACCCTCCGGGAGGGTGACGATCGGCTGGTACACAGGGTGGATCTGCTGTGAAGCCAGGGTCCGGCTGAGCAGCGTCGTCCATCCTCGTCCCGGGGCCGCCGTCGGGCGGCCGGTGATCGACCCGGCCACCCGGTTGCGTCCCTCGCGTTTGGCACGGCCGAGCGCTGCTTCCGCCCGAGTCCACACCTCGCCCGCGTCCTCGCCGGCCGTGCCCACCGCCCAGCCGACGCTGACCCGGGCCGGGAAGGCTCCGGTGACGAGTTCGGACACCGCGGCACGCATACGCTCGGCAACGCTGCCCACCACGGCGGTGGCCGCCCCGATGGTGAGGATCGTGAACTCATCGTCGCCGGTGCGGCCGACGACGTCACGCTCCCTCGTCGATGCCTGGAGAGCCCGGGCCACGGAGCGAAGTGCGTTGTCGCCGGCCTCCCGGCCCAGGGCGTGGTTGAGCTGGTTGAGATGGTCGATGTCGACCGAGATGATCGCGAAGGACTCGCGGACCTCCCGGCAGCGCCGCTCGAAGGCAGCGCGGCCAATCAGGCCCGTGATCGCATCGGTCGCCTCCTCCTCTGCCCCGGCTATCCCGCGGGCGCGGACCAGGTTCGAGACCGCGAGGGAGGCGATCCCGCTGAACCCCTCGACCATGGTGACCTCGGAGTCTCGGAACGCCCGGTCCCGCCGCTCGGCGAGCACCAGTCCCCGGATCGCGGTCCCCGCGTGGATGGGGCTGGCGATTCGGCGTGGGGAGGATCCCGCCTCGGCGAGGGCGTGGTCCCCGGTGACCGCAGCCAGGATGAGTGGATCGGCGCTCAGGAGACTGCTCTCCCCGACGGTGGTGGCACCAGCTGCTGCACCGTGCTCGCTGACGACCACCATCCTGTCGAGTTCGATCCTGTACACGCAGGCGATCACCGGGGACGCTCTGTGGGTCTGGAGGAGTTCGACGACGGCTCCGCCCGCGGCCGCCATCACCGAGTCCACATCCCTCTCCGCGCTGATCCGGGTCATGGCCTCCAGCATCCGGTCCAGGCGGTTGCCGCGATGGGAACCTTGCGGGCTGGTTCCGCGCCCGAGCCGCCCCACCTGACCGGTTCGGCGGCGGGCGGCGCGGCGTGGCGCGATGCCATCACCGCGCCGGACCAGCGCGCTGGCGGCGGCGACGACAGCGCCGACCGCCGCGATGGTCATGGCCAGTGCCGCAGCGCGGCTGGCCGCCAAGCTGTCAGCGGCGAGGGGTCCGTGGCTGTGTGCCAGGAGGTATGCGGCCACGAGTCCCGCTGCTGCCACCATCAGAGAGAGAGATGCCGCCCTGGCGCGCCCTGATCTGACGGGGCGCGCGTAGGGCGGTGAAAGGGGGGGGCTGAGGAGGGTCGAAGGGGGGAGGCTCACGCTTCTTTCTTTCGTGGAGCGGTGGTGGGATGGGTTCATTCTCGGGGGCCGGTCTGGGGCACCCAAGAGCAACGGACGCCATAGTTCTGTAGTGCACCTGCACCCGTTGGTGCGATCCGTCACCCCGCGGTGTCCGGCCGTCACCGGGCGGATGTGGAGCCGTCGCATCGTCCCCTCCGCGACCCCTCTCAACAGGGCGCCGCCGAGGTGGGTTGGCGCCGTCCCGTTGCGGCCCGGGCCTCTGTGCCTGGCCGTTGGCGGCTGTTGACATGTGGCCCGCACCCACCACGAGGCGGGGCCGTCCGCGGTTTCGCATCGCTCCCGCCGGCCTGGCGCATGACGGCGTTGTGCGTTCAGACCCATGCGATGCGCCGGATGACGCAAGAAAACCGGTCTGCTCTAGACATCCTGCGTTCGCGTCCGATATCCTTAGGCGCAGCGTACGAATCAGGAGGCTCTCGTCCGGAGTCTCTGCCATCCGAGGTGCTCATGGCCTCCCCCCGCCACCGCCCCGAGATCCCCGACACCGTCGCCGCAGCCCAGGCGGCCGGCATCCGCCACCTCGATCTCCAGTTCACCGATGTCACCGGGTCGGTCAAGACGGTGACCATTCCCGCCGACCAGCTGGCCTCGGCGCTGGAGCACGGGGTGTGGTTCGACGGGTCATCGGTGGAGTCGGTCGCCCGCACCGCAGAGTCGGACATGTACCTGGTGCCCGACCCGACCACGTTCGCCGTCCTGCCGTGGGCTGAGGCGCCGACCGGGCGGATGATCTGCTGGCTCACGACCCCCGAGGGAGAGGCATACCCGGGCGATCCGCGGCGAGCGCTGCGGCGGGCGACGGAGCGCGCGGCGGCGCTCGGCTACGAATACCGGGTGGGGCCGGAGATCGAGTTCTACCTGCTCGAGCGCGACGAGCTGGGCCGGCCGGTGCAGCCCCGCCACGACCGAGGCAGCTACTTCGACTTCGCCACCGACCCGACCGTGGCGGTTCGCCAGACCATGGCCGAGCAGCTCCGGGCCATGGGGCTCGAGATCAACACCCTCCATCACGAGGTGGGGTGCGGGCAGCACGAGATCGACGTGGGCGCTCAGGAGGCGCTCAAGGCTGCGGACGACGTGGTCACCTTCCGCTACACGCTCCGCGCCATCGCTCAGCAGCACGGTCTCACCGCCACCTTCATGCCCAAGCCGTTCCAGGGACAGCCCGGGAGCGGCATGCACGTCCATCAGTCACTGGCCCGGGCCGGCGACGGCGGCAACGCCTTCGCGGGCGACGACGACTACGGGCTGAGCGACGTCGCCAAGCACTTCATCGCCGGCCAGCTCCACCACGCCGCCGGGATGTGCCTGGTGCTGGCGCCGCTCATCAACTCCTACAAGCGGCTGGTGCGCGGGTTCGAGGCCCCGGTCTTCGTCTCCTGGGCCCGCACCAACCGTGGCGCCCTGGTCCGGGTACCTCATGTCGGCCGTCCCGAGGTCACCCGGGTGGAGCTGCGCTCTCCCGATCCGTCCTGCAATCCCTACCTGGCATTCGCCGTGATGCTCCGCTGCGGGCTCGACGGCATCGAGCGGCGCCTTCCTCTGCCGCCTCCGGTTGAGGAGTCCCTCTACGGCTTCGACGATGTCGAGTTGGAGCGTCGCAACGTCGGGCTCCTCCCCGACAACCTCAAGGACGCCATCACCGCCCTCGAAGCGGATGAGGTGGTGCTCGACGCTCTGGGAGACACGCTGTCGGAGCGCTTCCTCGAGGTCAAGGCCCTGGAGTGGAAGGAGTACCGCACTCAGGTCACTCCGTGGGAGCAGGAGCAGTACCTGGAGCGCGCCTGATGAACGATCGGGATGGCGGCCCCCCGGTTCGGAGATCCAGGTGATCACGGTCATGGACCTCTGGCGCGGTGCCCTGCCCGCCGGCACCGACCTGCTCGGAGGCCGGGCGGGCCTGGAGCGGCAGGTCGACTGGGCCACCTCGCTGCGCACCCGACCGCCCGCCTTCGAGGCGATCAAGGGAGGGGAGATAGCCTTCATCGCGGTGCGCTCGATCAAGCTGCTCGACGAGCGCCTCGACCTCACCCGGGTCCTGGAGAGCTTCGCCGACAAGGGTGGGGTGGCCGCGGCTGTCGTCGGCGACGTGGCCGCCGCCTCGATCGAGCTGGCCGACCGCCTGATGCTTCCCCTGCTGCTGCTGCCCGCACAGGCCCACCTCGCCGACGTACAGCAGGCCACGACGCGGTTCATCCTGGACCAGCGGACCGCGCTCCACGACCGTGCCCAGGAGCTGCAGACCGAGCTGATGGAGCTGGCGCTCAATGGTGCCGGCCCGGCAGGGATCGTCGACCGTCTCTCCGAGCTGCTGGAGCTCGCCGCCGCGTGGCAGGACGAGTCGGGAGAGCTTCGCCACGAAGCTGGAGCCATCCCCGCGGCCGTGGCAGCCCGTCCGTGGGCTGAGGAGATGCCGGCGGTGCGCCGCTTCGCGGACTCCTCGGTCGTCCTCGCGGCCAATCCTCCCGTCCGCGAGTTCTCGGTGGGCGCTCCGGGGTTTGCCCGGGTGGTGGCTCCCATCCCTCTCCGCGACGGCATCGGTGGCTTCATCTCGGTCCTGGGAGCGGAGGGGGCCCTGGGACAGCTGGCCCGACTCGGCTGCGCCCGGGCAGCCTCGGCCTGCGCCATCGAACTGGACCGGGAGCGGGCAGTTCTCGCCGCCCGGGACGACCTGGAGGGGGAGTTCGCCACCGCGCTCCTCACCGGCGCCTACGGCTCCGAGGCGTCGATGATGGAGCGGGCGCGCCGTGTCGGCGCCTCGCTGGGTGACGAGTCCGTCGTCATGGTGGTGCGCCCGTCAGCCCGCCCCGCGGCTCCCGCCCCTCAGGGTTGGCCGGAGAGCGGCGTCCGCTCGGTCCAGCGCTGGGCGCAGCGGCGCGAGCTGACGGTGCTCGCCGCCGCCCACCAGGGCGCCGTGGCCGTCATCGCCGGCGCCGACCTCGGCGACCTCCGCCGCGCGGCCCTGGAGCTCGCCGCCGATTGCCGCTCGGCGGTCGGGGGTATTCCGGTCGCGGTTGGCATCGGCCGGCCCAAGCACGGACTCGGCGGCGTCCGCACCTCCCACCGCGAGGCCGAACAGGCCCTGGGCATGGGGCTCAAGCTCGACGGCACGGCGAGCGTGGTGTCCTTTGCCGACCTCGGTCTCCACCGCCTCCTCTACTCGATGGCCCAGCACCCCGAGGTGCACGAGTTCTATCGGGAAAGCATCGGCGCCCTCATGGACTACGACGAGAAGGGGGGAGGGGACCTGCTGCGCACCCTCGACGCATTCTTCCGGTGCCATGGCTCTCCCACCGAGACCGCTCAGCGGCTCAAGCTGCATCGCAACACCGTCCTCTACCGGCTCCGGCGCATCGAGGACGTGGGGCATCTCCGACTCAGCGATCCCGATACCCGGCTCAATCTCCAGCTCTGCTTGCGCATTCGCGACGTCCTCCAGGCTTCGGCTTGACTGGCGCGAGCAAGCCGGTCGCCCTGCGCGTGTTGGGCGTCGCGCCCATCCCCGGACCCCCTCCGATGGGACGCCAAGACCCTAGCCCGCCCGGGCCGCCGGTCCTTAGCGTTGGCAGGATGCGGCTCGCTCCCGGCACGGAAACGGCGAGACCGGCGGGACCCTTGGCCTCCATGCCCACCGTCCGCGCCGCGGCGCGCACGGACACCGGGCCCTGCCGCCAGAACAACGAGGACGCGGTGCTCGTCCGCAGTGATCCGGAATGCGGTTTCCACGTCTTCACGGTCGCCGACGGCCTCGGCGGGCACCGGGCCGGGGAGGTCGCCAGCCAGATGGTCGTCGAAACTCTGGCCGAGGGACAACCCAGTCCCGATCGACCCGAGCGCTGGCTCCGCCAGGCGTTCAACGCCGCCAACCTGGCGATCTGGAATCATTCGCAGAGCCACCCGGAGGCATTCAATCTCCAGTCCACCGCCACCGCCCTGGTGCTCACCGCCCACGAGGCGCTGATCGGCCATGTCGGGGATTGCCGGGTCTACCTCATCCGCGACGGCGTCATCGTCCAGTGCACCTCTGACCACACCCAGGCCATGGAGATGCTCCGGCTGCGCATCATCACCGCGGAGCAGGCCGTTCATCATCCGGCTCGCAACCAGTTGACCCGCAGCCTGGGCGCCGAGCTCTTCGTGAACGTCGACATCAGCCGCCGCCCGATTCAGCAGGGCGACGTATTCGTGCTCTGCAGTGACGGCCTGTGGAGCGAGCTGGCCCGTGAGGAGATCGTCAACGAGGTGGCCGCCGACCCCGACCCCGTCGCCGTCGCCGCCTCCCTGATCCAGGTTGCGATCGCTCGGGGAGCTCCGGATAATGTCAGCGTGATTGTCGCCCGGATCGAGGGGCCCGTCGAGGCGCGGGCCCCGGACCGTGGGCGGCGCTGGCTTCCGTGGAGATGACGGTGGCATCCGAGGGCCAGTTGAGCGCAGGCACCGTCGTCGATCACTACCGCATCGTGCGGAGGCTGGGTGAGGGCGGTTTCAGCGAGGCCTACGAGGCGATCGACGAGCGCACCCAGGTGCGGGTGGTGCTCAAGGTGCCGTCACTCGCCATCATCGGAGACCCGCAGACCTTTGAGCGCTTTCGCAGGGAGACGGCCATCGCACGCCGCCTGGACCATCCGAACGTGCAGCGCTCTCTCGACGTGGGTGACGACCGCAGCCGTCCGTACCTGGTGCTGGAGTACGTCGAGGGCGAGACCCTCCGCCAGAACCTCCGGGGCCGGCTGCCACTTGGTGTCGATGAGGCGATCGAATACGGCAAGCAGCTGGCCGGTGCGCTGGCTCACGCCCACGCTCACGGCATCGCCCATCGCGACCTCAAGCCGGAGAACGTACTGGTCACCACCGAGGGGCAGCTCAAGCTCTTCGATTTCGGCATCGCCCTGATGGCGGGCGCGCGGCGCGTGACGTGGCGATATCTCAACGACCGCCTGGGCACCCCCGACTACATGGCGCCCGAGCAGATAGAGGGCAAGCGAGGGGACCAACGGACCGATGTCTACGCGCTGGGCATCATGCTCTACGAGTTCCTTGCCGGCCAGGTGCCCTTCGTGGGGGATAACGCACTGGCCGTCATGAGCCAGACCGTCCACGATCCACCGACGCCCCTCCACGATCGCAATCGAGCCGTGTCGCCTCCCCTGGGCGCGGTGATCCACAAGGCGATCCGGAAGGATCCGGAGGAGCGCTACCAGTCGGCGGAGGAGATGCTCCACGACCTCGAGCATCTCGACGACATCGACCTCGCCCAGTTCGTGCTCGGCCCGGAGCGCGCCGGCTCGACGATGACCGATCGGCGGATACTGCTCCTCGGCGGTCTGATCGGTGTCGGCTTCACGCTGTTCATCGTCCTCGCCGTGGTCATCACCATCCTTCTGGAGCATCGATGAACGAGCCTGACGACGTCGCCGCCGCCGTGCACCGCCTCGAGCAGGTGGGAGCTCGGCGCCTGCAGCTCCAGTTTGTGGACCTCTTCGGCACCGTCAACTGCGTCAACGTCCCCGCCTCCCGGTTCGCCGAGGTCTGCGAGCGGGGAGCGTGGTTCGACGGTTCGGCCATCGAGGGTTTCGCCCGGGTGCTCGAGAGCGACATGTACCTGGTTCCCGATCCCGCGACCCTGACCGCGGTGCCCTGGGAGGTGGCGGACGGCGGCCCGGTGATGCGCGTCTTCTGCCACCTCCGGACGCCAGAGGGCGAGATCTTCTCCGGTGACGCACGGGCCGTGCTGGCCGGGCAGCTCCAGCGTGCCGCCGACCTCGGCTTTGCCTACCACGTCGGCTGTGAGGTCGAATTCTTCCTTTTTGATCTGGCCGAGGGTGGCCGGCCACGCTCCAATGACACCGCCAGCTACTTCGATGACACGCTCGACGCGGGCACCCGCGCACGGGACCAGCTGGTGACGACCCTGCTGGAGCTGGGCATCGACGTCGACAGCAGCCACCATGAGGTGGCCGGCGGTCAGCACGAGATCGACCTGGCCTCCCAGGGGGCTCTCGCCGCCGCCGATGCAGTCCTCCTGCTGCGGGTCGCGGCGCGGGCCATGGCCGGCACCCATGGGCTGCGGGCCAGCTTCATGCCCAAGCCTCTCGCCGGCGTGAGCGGGAGCGGTCTGCACACGCACCAGACGCTGCTCCGCGCGAGCGACGGCGCCAACCTCTTCTTCGACGCGGAGGATCGGTACCACCTCTCGCCGCTGGCCCGCCACTTCATCGCCGGCCAGCTCGAGCACGCGCCCGCGCTGGCCGCGGTCACCGCCCCGGTCGTCAACAGTTACAAGCGGCTGATCGCCGGCTACGAGGCGCCCGCCCAGATCACCTGGGCCCACAACAACCGGAGCGCCTTGATCCGCGTCCCCCTGGTGAGCCCGGCGGAGGGCACCGACGCCCGGGTGGAGCTGCGTTGTCCCGATGCCGCGTGCATTCCCCACCTCGCCTTCAGCGCCATGCTCGCCGCCGGCCTGGACGGCATCGAGCGAGAGCTGCCGCTGTCCCCTCCGCTCGAGGAGCAGGCGTACGAGTTCGATCCCGAGGCGATGCAGAGCCGCTACGTCCGCTCCCTCCCCAACTCGCTCAGCGAGGCGGTCGCGGCCCTGGTGAGCGACGACGTCATCGTCGACGCCCTGGGCTCGGAGCTGGTCGAGCGGTTCGCCGAGGCCAAGCGGCTGGAGTGGCAGCAGTTCTCGGCTCATGTCACCGACTGGGAGCTCGACCGCTACCTCTGACCGCCCTCAGCGGGTCCCCGGTGGCAGTTTCAGCGCGGCGGCCGCGCATCAGCATCGTTGGCGCCGAAAGCACCGAGATGCCAGGGCTATTCGGTCGTCCAACGTTGGGCGCAACGCCTAAAAATATGGCCCGATCTTGAGGCTAAAGTGGCGTTCTGATCGGTCCTCTCCTCCAGCTAGTCTCATTGCCACGTGGTCAGTTGTGGCCTGAGCACACATGGAGGGCTATCGTGGCGATCGAGACCAGACAACTGGATGCGGGTCCCAGCGTGGCCGGCGGCACGGGGGGGATGAAGCAGACGCTCAGCCTGACCGGCGTCACCGTCAACGCCATGGCCCTGATCGCGCCCGGGGCCTTTCTCTGGACCACCTTCCAGAGTCAGGCGGGCCAGTCGGTCGGCGGCGTGGCGACGGCGAGCGACATGTGGATCGGTCTGGCCTTCGCATTGATCCTGGCCTTTCTCACCGCTTACTCGTACTCCGAGCTGGCCAACCGCTATCCGCGGGCCGGGACCGGATCCTCCTACTACTTCGCCGAGGCCGCGCTCCTCGACAAGGAGAAGGCCCACCACCGCAGCCTCGCCCGGGTGGCCAAGTTCTCGGTGGGCTGGCTGGCCCACCTCTACTACTGGATCTACCCCGGGATCATGGCCGCATTCGGCGGCATCCTCTTCGGATACCTCTACAGCATCGCCTCCGGGCACTCGCCCTCCACGGGGCTGCTGATCGCGGTGGTCCTGATCTTCACCCTGCTCAACACCTACGTCGCCTTCCGGGGCATCAGCGGGTCGACCATGACCGCGATCGTGATCAACGTCATCCAGCTGGTCGCGCTGGTCGCCTTTGCCCTCTTCGCGATCGTCTTCCGCGTCACCCACCCGGGGCTGCACTACGACAACACCATCGGCTCCGTGCTCACCGGCAACCACAGCTTCACGGGCATCCTCGGTCAGGGCACGATCGCCATCCTGCTCCTGGTCGGCTTCGAGTCCATAACCTCGCTCGGGGCCGAGGCAAAGAACCCCAAGAAGGACATCCGCCGCGGCATCCTCCTGTCGCTCGCCATCCAGGGACTGGTGATGTACATGTTCGAGTACTTCGCCGCCAACATGGTGGTGGGCAGCTCGGTGAGCGGCGGCAGCCTCACCGGCTACTCCGCCGCGGCCGCCGACTCGGCCCCGATCGGCACCATGATCAAGAACATGGGCGACATCATCTTCGGAGGCAGCGTGGGTACGGTGCTTGCCCTGATTGTGGCCGCCACCGTCCTCATCGCTCTCTTCGGGACCATGCTCGCCTGCCTCAACACCGGCGTCCGGATCACCTACGCGATGGGTCGGGACAAGGAGATGCCCTCCATTCTCGGCATGCTCCATGGCCGGTTCGCCACCCCCCACATGGGGGTCTGGATCCTCGGCGGGGTCAGCGCCATCCTGGGTATCTACGGCGTCGTCAACACTGACCACCTCGCGGTCATCATCTACGGCTCCAACATCGGCACCTTCCTCGTCTACGGCGCGACCAACGTGATCGCGATGGTCGCCTTCTGGAGCGCCCATGAGCGAGGTTTCATCAAGCACAGGGTGGTGCCCTTCCTCGGGGCGATCGCCAACCTGGCCATGCTGCTGGGCGTCCTCTACCTGGCCTTCACGGCCGGCAACCTCAAGGTCAACGGCGTGCCCGTGGTGGGCTCGCAGACCCAGAGCGACGCGCTGACCGCCGTCCTCATCGTGGTCGTCTGGTTCGTCGCCGGAGCGGCCTGGTTCGCCTGGAACAGCAGCCGCCTCGGACGGCCGGCCCGGGTGCATCACCCCCACCCTTCGGCCGTGGCCTCGTAGCCGGGAGGGGCGCGCGCAGCGCCCCGTCACCTCTCCTCCAGATGGCCGCACTCCTGGCCCTCCCCGTTCAGCGGCGGAGGGCCGGGGGCGGCCTTTGTGCGTTTGGCCCAAAAAACCTGGCCATCATTTGGTGCGCGGCGCCCACCGTTCTCCGTGGGCCAACTCGGCTAGGTTGGGCGCCGCAGGATTCGGTCTGGCACGGAGATCTTCACTTGCGACCAATCGCGCGCGTTCGCGCCGGCGGCAGCCTGGCCATCGTCGGGGCCACATTCCCGCTCGTCACCCATGCCGCCGCTCAGACGACGGCCCAGAGCGCGGGCGTCGCCGTCGACACCGTCTGGGTGATCCTCGCCGGGATGCTGGTCCTCTTCATGCAGGCCGGCTTCGCCATGCTCGAGGTCGGCTTCTCCCGCATGAAGAACGTCGGCACCGTGGTGGCCAAGATCATCGTCAACCTCTCGATCAGCTCGATCATGTGGTGGGGTGTGGGTTTTGCTCTCGCCTTCGGCGCCGGGAGCGGATTCCTCGGCCACCTCATCGGCGGCGGCGCAGGCTTCTTCCCCTCGTTCACCCCGGGCTCGACGCTGGATCTGCCCGCCCTTCACGGGTCGGACGTCCCCGCGGCGGCCAAATTCTTCTTTGAGTTCGTCTTCTGCGCCATCTCTCTCGCGATCGTCTGGGGGACGATGCTGGAGCGGACCAAGTTCATCGTCTACATCCTCTTCGCCATCCCCTTCGCCGGCTTCATCTACCCGCTGATCAGCCACTGGGTGTGGGGTGGCGGCTGGCTGGGTGCCGGCCTCGGGGTACAGGACTTCGCCGGATCGGGCGTCGTCCACCTCACCGGTGCCAGTGCCGCCTTCGCCGGGCTCCTCCTCCTCGGACCGCGCATCGGAAAGTACGGCCGCGATGGCAAGCCCAACGCGATCCCAGGGCACAACATGCCGCTCGCCCAGCTGGGCGTGCTCATCCTCTGGTTCGGGTGGATGGGCTTCAACCCCGGTTCCACCTTCGAGGCCCTCAACCTGCACTTCGCCGACGTTCTCATCGTCACCAACCTGGCCGCGGCCGCCGGGGCGCTCTCCGCCATGACCGTCATCTACGTCCGGCAGAAGAGCCTCGATGTCGGCATGATCGGCAATGGGGCGATCGCGGGGCTGGCCGCCATCACGGCTCCGTCCGGATTTGTCCAGCCGTGGGCCGCCCTGATCATCGGTGCCATCGCCGGGGTGATCGTCGTCTTCGGCGTCTACTTCATCGACAAGTTCATCGACGACCCCCTGGGAGCCCTCTCCGCCCACGGACTGGCATGCGTCTGGGGCCTTCTCTCCTGTGGCCTCTTCGCCGACCCGCTGCTCGCCAAGGTCGACGGGGTCGGCCGGGGCGGCCTCTTCTACACGGGGAACTGGGCCCAGCTGGGCGCCCAGGCGGTGGCTGTGGTCTCCATCTTCGCGACCGTCTTCTGCCTCTCCTTCGGTCTCTTCTGGATCATCAAGAGGACGGTTGGGCTCAGGGTGAGCGAGCGCGACGAGATCGAGGGCCTCGATATCAGCGAGCACGGCATGTGGGGTTACCCGGAGAGCTTCATGCCGGTGCCCGGAGGGGCCTATATTCACCCTGACGCGATTGCCGGGGCGACTCATCAGCGACTCGCCTCAGTCTCAGGAGAGCCGACGACATGAGGAAGGTGGAGGCCATCATCCGGCCGGACCGGCTCCAGGCGGTCCAGGACGCCCTCGACACCCTGGGGACGTCCGGGCTGACGATCACCGAGGTGCTGGGCTGCGGCCGCCAGCGTGGCTATACCGAGATGTACCGGGGCACCCGCGTCCACATCTCCCTGCAGCGGAAGGTGAAGGTCGAGGCGGTGGTGGTGGACTCCAGGGTCGAGGCGGTCGTCGAGGCGATCGCCGCGGCCGCCCGCACCGGCGAGATCGGCGACGGCAAGATCTTCATCCTCCCGGTCGAGGAGGCCGTGCGCATCCGGACCGGGGAGCGGGGGGACCTGACCATCCGCCACCTCGACGCCGAGCACTGGGGCCACTGACCGGGCGGCGTCCCGGCCGCCCCATGGGCCCCCTGTCCCCGTGCCGGGCAGGGGGCCTTCCCGGGGTCGGGACTGAATTGTGAGGCGGCCTTTGCTAGACTCGAGCTGCAATGACCTACATCGTCACCGAAACCTGCGTTGACCTCAAGGACAAAGCCTGCATCGAGGTCTGCCCCGTGGACTGCATCCACGAGACCGACGACGACCGCATGGTGTTCATCGATCCCGATGAGTGCATCGATTGCGGCGCATGCGTCGACCCGTGCCCCGTCGACGCGATCTTCGCCGAGGAGGACGTCCCGACGGCTCAGATCGCCTACGTCGACCTCAACAAGCTGTACTTCAAGGACAAGGCGGGAGCCCGGGCCAAGCTCGACGAGATCAAGCCTCGCGCCTAGCGTCCCGGCCCTCGTCAGCCTGCATCGCGCGGCCGGAAGCGCCTCCCGTCCGGCGGTCGAGGCGACCCCGACGTCTGTGCAATCAACGCAAATCTCCGGGTACCAGTTTGTGCGTCTCGCACAAGTCCCCAACCCCGCCTCTCGTCCTCCGAGTCCATGGCGGATCCGTCCTGGAACTCGTTAGGCTCACTCAGTTGCGATAGCAGAGGCTCGGCCCGATGGGCCGTGCCGGCGGCCAGCGGTTTGCAAGGGGAAGTGGATGGCAGACGAGACCAAACAAGCAGGCAAGGCCACCCCGAAGGACGTGATCAAGCGGGCCAAGGAGGCGGGCGTCAAGTTCGTGGACGTGCGCTTCACCGACCTGCCCGGCACGTGGCAGCACTTCAGCATCCCGGTGAGCGAGCTGACCGAGGACCTCTTCGAGAACGGCATCGGCTTCGACGGCTCCTCGATCCGCGGGTTCCAGAAGATCTTCGAGAGCGACATGCTCCTCTTTCCGGACCCGGGCCGCTGCTTCATCGACCCGTGCTTGGAAGTCACGACCCTGGCCATCGTCTGCGACGTCAAGGACCCGCTGACGAGGGCGCCCTACTCGCGCGACCCGCGTCACATCGCCCAGAAGGCGGAGGCCTACCTGGCCAAGTCGGGTGTGGCCGACCTCTCCTACTGGGGACCGGAGCTCGAGTTCTACATCTTCAACTCGGTCCGCTTCGACCAGAACTCCCACGAGGGTTACTACCACATCGATTCCGATGAGGGCATCTGGAACAGTGGTCGCGACGGCGCCAACCTCGGCTACCGTCCGAAGCTCAAGGGGGGGTACTTCCCCGTCCCGCCGGCCGACCAGCTCCAGGACCTGCGCAGCCGCATCGTCCTCAAGATGCTCGAGTCCGGTTTGGACATCGAGGTGCACCACCACGAGGTCGGCACCGCGGGGCAGACCGAGATCGACATGCGCTTCGGCCCGCTCACCTTGATGGCCGACAACGTTTTGCAGTTCAAGTACATCGTCAAGAACGTCTGCGCTCAGAACGGCTATACGGCGACCTTCATGCCCAAGCCGCTCTTTGGTGACAATGGCAGCGGGATGCACGTTCACCAGTCGCTCTGGCAGGGTGGCGTCCCGCTCTTCTACGACAAGAACGGCTACGCGCTGTTCAGCGACCTCGGTCGCTGGTACATCGGCGGCCTGCTGAAGCACGCTCCGGCACTGCTCGCGCTGGCCGCGCCCACCACCAACTCTTACCGCCGCCTGGTTCCCGGCTACGAGGCACCGATCAAGCTCGCGTACAGCGCGCGCAACCGCAGCGCCTGTATCCGGATCCCCACCTACAGCGATTCGCCCAAGGCGCGGCGCCTGGAGTTCCGCTCTCCCGACCCGACCTGCAACCCGTACCTCGCGTTCAGCGCGATGCTGATGGCGGGTCTGGACGGCATCGCCAACAAGATCGAGCCGCCCAAGCCGATCGAGGCCGACCTCTACGAGCTGGAGGGAGAGGAGGCCGCCCAGGTCAAGGATCTTCCGGGGTCGCTGCCCGAGGTTCTCGATGCCCTGGAGGCCGACCACGACTTCCTGCTCAAGGGGGACGTCTTCACCCCCGACGTGATCGAGACCTACATCGCCTACAAGCGCGAGAACGAGGTGGACCCGGTGGCCCTCCGTCCGCACCCCTACGAGTTCCTCCTTTATTACGACGCATAAACGGAGCGAGGCCGGGCACGCCTCCTGAGGCGTGCCCAGGCCGCCGCCCGCCCGGGCGCCGCGCCAAGCGCGAGCGCTCGGGTAGGGCGGAGG
>PLOF01000019.1 GCA_003142035.1 Candidatus Dormiibacterota bacterium | reverse complement strand
TACTCTGCCCAGGCATCATGATCGAGCCGAGCAGGAAGCTCGGACGGCACCGCCAATGCGACGGCCCGCACGCTCACCGCCGCCTCGCCCACGCGGCGCCCCGCTCGATTGCCGCGCGCTTGTCCTGTTCGTTCGGATGCAGGTAAGGCTGCATCGAGCTGCGGCTCACGTGGCCGAGCAGCTCCTGCACCGTGTCACGGGGCGTGCCCTGGCGAAGCCAGGTCGTGGCCGCCGTGTGGCGTAACAGATGGGGCCGCACCGCGATCCCACTCGCATGGGCGAGGCGGTCGAACATCTCCTTCGCGTTCTGGTAGCTCACTGCCGCGCCAAGCGGTGGACGGTAGCAGTTGACGAAGACCAACGGGTTCTCCTCGTCGCCGAGCCGGAGGTGGCGCTCGTGCGCGTAGTCCGCATACAGCGTCACCGCCTCCTCGGGCACCGGGATCGAGCGGGGGAACCGGGACTTCGCGAGTGCCCCGTTCGCGTTGTCCGCCCGGCGCCGGACGTGCAGGTGCGGGCCAGCCACCGAGCAGCCGAGGACATGGGAGTCGGCGAGGAGGTGCATGTCCTCTCGGTGCAAGCCGAGCGCCTCGCCGATACGCGCGCCGGTCATCGCCACGAGCGCGACGAGGAAGCGGTCCCGGGCGTTGGTGGCGGCGGCCACCAGCTCGTCGACTCGGTCCGGCTCGATGAACTCGAACGGCGTCTCCGGGACGACGAACTTGAGCACGCGGGATCGCACCGCGCGGAACTGGCCGTCCTCGCCGGCCTCGTAGCCGGGCGGGAGGACGCGCAGCTCGCGGGTCTCGTAGAGCTTGGCGACGAGGCCCGCGTCGACGAGCTCGTGGATGGCGCAGAACCGGAGGAACTCGCAGACCGTCCCCAAGATCGCGTCCGCCGTGGCCGGTGATCGATGCCGCCTCTGTCCGCCCGCCGCCCGGCGACGCGACGGGAGCGGCTCGGCGACGAGCCATCGCTTGAACCGCGCCATCTGGTCGAGGCGGACCTGTGTCCACGAGATGCCCTCTCCGGCGCACCACGACAAGAACAACGCGGCGCGCCCGGCGTAGAGGCGCTCGGTGTTCACCGACCGATCCCGCCCCCGCAGCCCGGCGAGGAACGCGCAGCCCTCGGCGTGGAGCGCGAGGTCGCCGTCGACCACCACCCAGGAGACCGCGCCGTCGGCCGGGGAGATCGCGCGCTCAGCTCGATACTCCGGCGCGGTCATGAGGCGAGGACGCTAGCCGTACGTGGCTCACAGCTTGTGGATAGGCGTGAGGCACGTCGCGGATCGCTGGCGTCCCTCACGTGCCTGCAAGGAAATCCCGGCCCGCAGATAACTTCGGCGCCGGCCGAGTTCGCCCCGGAGTGCACGCCGGGAAGGGTGGATTGGCCGTTGTCGGACTCGACGGTGCCGATGGCGGCGAGCACCGTCCACGGCAGGCCGGGGCAGGTCGTGGCGGCCTCTTGGTACAAGGTGAGCATGGCGGCCGGGATGTCGTCGGTGGCCGTGACCGACGGGGTGGCGTCACCGCCGCCCAGGAGCGACGTGACGCCGGCGCCGGCTCCGGCGGCGAGGACAGCGACGAGGAGGACGAGCCCGGCGGCGCCGGCCGCGACCTTGTTGGCGAGGCTGGCGGGTGCGCCCTCGAGGCCGATGCTCACGCCATCTCGAGCGCGACGTTGGCGAGCTGGGCGAGACGGAGCCGAGCGCCGTGGCGTCGGACCGGGAGCCAGATGGCGGCGTCGGAGGCAGTGCCGGGCTCGCGCGACGCGGTGGCGACCGGGACGGCCTGATGGTCAAGGACGCGGCGAGCGTCGCGTTCGCGCCGTGGGCTGGGAAAGCTGAAGAGGACCCAGTTGGGGTGNNTTCGGTCCAGATGCCGTAGCCGTCGGGGCGGACGACCTCACCCCACTCTCGGGCACAGCGCCGTTCCGACCACCACTCGTCGAGCCGGCAACCAGGTCTGGTGCGAGCGGAGCCGAGCAGGGAGCAGAAGAACCCGTTCAGGCCGACGAGATGAGCGAGACGTTGGCTGGTGGCGAGTTCGTGGACGAGGCTGCGTCGCCAGGAGAGATCGGCGACGTCGAGCCCGGCCTGGACCGCTACGAGGGCGGCACCGAGCGGCCCGAGGACCCAGTGGAACGGGGACGGGTTCCCCCACGCTTTGGGTCGGAAGCGGTCGAGGATGTCGAGGGCGTACAGCTCCGACAGGCGCATCCGGGCTCGGCGTTCGCCGCTGAAGCCGACCTCGGCCACCTGTGCGGTGGTGAGCACCCGATGGTCNNAGCAGCCGAGCATCGAGGTCCCGCCAGCCACGACGACCAGTCACCGATCCGAGCGAGCCTGACGGCACTGTTCTTGATCTGGATCGGACTGTCGTTGCTGCGCCTGACGGCGCCGCACCCGCCAACGCTGTCTGCCCTGACGCAGTGCGGACCGGCCCTTGGCCGGACATCTTCGAGCGACTCACGACCACCTACCCCCTTGAGTCCGCCGACGCGGCGGAGCCCTCTGCGGGCGCCTGACGTGGCGGTTCGGGCGGTGGCGAGGGCTCCATCCGAGGACGGAGCCCTTCACGGAGCCCTT
>PLOF01000039.1 GCA_003142035.1 Candidatus Dormiibacterota bacterium | reverse complement strand
AGAAGCTCCCGACAATCGGAGTTCCCTTCGCTGCTCCCTGCTGGGACTGGCACGACGCCGTCAGCAGCACCGCCAGGGCGCTGACAACTGGCCCGACCCCCAGCTCGGGCTACGCGGTCTTTGGCTGGCCCAGGCTGACCACGCCAGAGGGTCACCGGGGTGTCCGGTCGTCAGGCCAAATGCTGCCAGCAGAACTACGCGGGGACGGCTCGAGAACCTTTCTATCCCAACCATTTCCTGACATGGAAGGCGGTCCCTCCGTTGCAGCATGTTGGACGGGGCAGATGGTGCATCTGAATTCGCGAGGTACTAAGCGACCGCCTAATCAATGGAAAAGCCGCCTTCTAAGCGCGCAGGTCGCAATTTCGAGTCCTGCAGGGGGTAGTGCTTGGGGTACTGGCGGGCGACGAGACGAGCAGCCTCGGCCCGATAGCAGCGTACCCGTCACATGCGTGACACCGCACTGGTTGCCCCCACAGCACGCTGGTCCGTCTTACCGGGTCAGGCCCACCAGACGCATGAATCCAACTGCGCACCGGACCGACCCTGAGCCCGGCGGCGATCGGACCGCATAACTGCGGCGATCAGTGGCTGGCTCCGTTTCGAGTGACCTTCACCGCACCACGCCCGCCCCCGTCGCCGGACTTCGAGCCTAATCGCATGGGCTGGTGGGGGTAGCCATACCAAGAGCACTCCGGCAGCCCAGGTGGTCGACCGTCGCTGTTCGCCGTAGGCTTCGTGCGACGCTGACCCGCCCAACAGGAGCCGCACTATGGACGCCACAACCGCAGCCTCCTCACACCCCCTCGGCTCTCCCCCACCGACGATCCTGCAGCTCCTACGACGGGTGCCACTGGCCTACGCCGACGCGCGCACCTGGCGTGCCCTCGCCCACGTCGTCACCGGAGGTCCGGTCGCGCTCGTCGCCGCAACGCTTTTCACCGTCGGGGTCGCCTCGGGCCTGCTGAGCCTGGTGCTCATCGGACTGCCGCTCTTCTGCTTCGCGCTGGTCGGATGCCGGCTGTTGGCGTGGCTTGAGCGCTGCCGAGCACTGGTGGTCGACGCGAACCCGATCGGAGCCAGCTACCACGCGACCACCGGGTTGCCGGTGGCGGGCAAACTGCGAGTGCTGGTCACGGACCCGGCGACGTGGCGTGACGTCCTCTGGACGGCGGTGATGGTTCCAGTCGGACTCGTCAGCCTAGCAGTGACCATCGCGGGCGCCGGGCTGTCCGTGATGCTGGTCGCCTCGCCACTCTGGATACCGATCACCAGCTCGCGCCGCGCCGCCCTGGTCGGCGCGATCGGCTTCGTCCTGGGACTGATCGGCTGGACGGTCGGCCCCTTGGTCGTCCGAGGGCTGTCCTCCTTTCAGCTCGCCACTGCGCGGGTTCTCGTTGGTCCGGACAGCTGGACCAGCCTCGTCAGCCGGGTCTCCCAGCTCACTGTGAGCCGGGCTGCGGCCGCGGACGCGCAGACTGGCCAGCTCCGACGCATCGAGCGCGACCTCCACGATGGGGCACAGGCGAGGCTGGTCGCATTGGCTGTGGACCTCGGTGTGGCTTTGGAGAAGCTCGAGACCGAGCCCGCCGATTGCCGGCGGCTCATCGAGCGGGCTCATGAGCAGTCCAAGCGCGCCCTGGCGGACCTGCGGCAGCTGGTGCGTGGCATTGCCCCTACCGTCCTCGAGGATCGAGGCCTGGACGCGGCGCTGTCGGCCATCGTCGCCAATTCGACGGTCCCGGTCACCCTGGAGGTCGATGTCCCAGACCGCCTCCCCGAACCCGTGGAGACGGCCGCGTACTTCCTGGTCTCCGAGGCTCTGGCGAACGTCGCCAAGCACAGCGGTGCCACAACGTGCCGGGTCCGGGTCAACCAGCGCGGCGGGCTTGCGCTGGTCGAGGTCTCGGACGACGGCCGGGGTGGCGCCGACCCCCTCGGGGGGACCGGGCTGCGTGGCCTGGGGGGACGGATTGCGGCACTGGATGGCTGGTTCGAGATCAGCAGCCCCGCTGGCGGCCCGACTGTGGTCCGCGCGGAGATACCGTGCGCGTCGTGATCGCGGAGGACAATGCGCTCCTCCGCGAAGGTCTGACCCAGCTCCTCGACGGGCGCGGCTTCGACGTGGCAGCCGCGGTCGCTGATGGGCCCAGCCTTGTTGCCGCTGTAGTGAAGCACCACCCAGACATCGCGGTCGTCGATGTACGCATGCCCCCGACATTCCGGGATGAGGGCCTCCGAGCCTGCCTCGAGGCCCGGCGGCTTGTGCCCCAGACCGCCGTGATGATCCTGTCGCAGTACGTGGAGCAGTCGTACGCGGCTGAACTGCTTCGGGGAGGTGGCGGCGGTATCGGGTATCTGCTGAAGGATCGCGTAGCCGACGTGCGCGACTTCGTCGATGCGCTGCGACGCGTTGCCGCCGGAGGCACGGCGATGGACCCCGAGGTAGTGGCTCAGCTGATCGCGCGCGGCCGACCGCAGCCGCTGGACACCCTGACCCCGCGAGAGCGTCAGGTGCTGGGGCTGATCGCCGAGGGCCGATCCAATGCCGCTATCGCGACAGCCCTCCGAATGACGGAAGGAGGGGTCGAGAAGCACATCACGAGCATCTTCGCCAAACTCGCTCTTCCAGACAGCGCCGACGACCATCGACGGGTCCTCGCCGTCCTGGCTTTCCTCAACGCCTGAGCCACCCAATAGGCGCACGCTCGCTTCCACGACATGCGCCACGACGTCGTCCGGGGAGCGGGAGACGAGACTCGAACTGTCATCGGAACCCCCCTGAACCCGCGTATAGCCCTGGCGCCCAGTGCCGGATCGGCATCGGGCGATTGGAATCGTAGCCCACCCTTCATTAGCCCGCGTCGGGTTACCTCGTCCACCTCCACGTTGCGGGTCCGGACAGCGGCGAGAGCTGAGACGCCGACCCTTGGAATGAGAGTGAGGGCACCCTCGCGTGGCCCAGGCTGACCACGCCAGGGTGTCACCGGAGTGTCCGGTCGTCGGCCAGATGGTGCTGGCAGCACGACGCGCGGAGGGCCGGAAACCTTTCTATCCCAACCACTTCCTAACGCTAGAGGCGGACCGTGATTTGCAGGCCATTTGACGAGGCAGATGGTGCATCTGAATTCGCGAGGTACTAAGCAACCGCCTAATCAATGGAGCAGCCGCCTTCTAAGCGCGCAGGTCGCAGGTTCGAGTCCTGCAGGGGGTACTGCTCCGGCCGAACTGAATTCAGTTACAGCCACCTTCGGGTCAGCCTCCCTCCGGCCCTCTCTCGGCCGACACCATCTCGCGGGCCATTCTCAGCCCCGACCGGAGAGCCCCTTCCATCTAGCCGTGCCATTCAGGCGACGTCTCGGTGCCACCCCAGTGGGCCCGACCCGAAGGAGCGCGGTAGGCGTGTCCCACCGTCGTCCACGTCCGGGGAGAAGCATCGCCGCCGCCTGCGGCGCCACTGGTCCACCTCTCTCTGCTCCAGTCCTCGACAACAAACGCCTCCGGCTCCGCAGCCTCGGCGCCGAAGAGGTCGATTAGGGAAACGAGGAGCGCTTCCCGCTGTGCTGAACCCGGCAGGGCGCTCAGCGAGCGGGCGCGGTCCGCTCCCGTCAACCCGACCAGGACGCCTCGTCCGCTGCCGTCCCCGGGGGAGTTGTCGCCGGTCGCGGCTATGGCGTGAGATGTGCTGAAGGCTTGCCCGTTGAGACCATTGCGACGCCAGAAAGGAGATGGGTACACGGCGTGGAACTTCATGAGCACCCCCGTTGGACGGCTGCGCATCAGGGCCACGCGGTCGGCCGGAAGCGGCGGGGAGTAAGCGATCTCCGCCGCAACCCGGAGCGGGGCGCAGACGCCGACCCGCCGGCAACGAATGGTCTTGCACCCAGAGGAAACGGTCACGCCCCCTTCGTCCTGGTCGATAGCGGCGACTGGCGCCTCCAGCACGAGGGCATCTCCAAGGCGCAGCGCCGATCGACGAGCGAGCTCCTGAGCACCCTCGATGAGCCGGAAGTCCTGGGCGTGCAGCAGGTGCTGGAGCGACCCCGCGGAGCGAAGCATGAAGAGCACGTCGAGGACGGACATCTCGCTGGCCTCCAGGCCCGGATGCCCGTTCACGTAAAGGCCGAGAAGGGCCCGTCCCCCACGGGTCCGCACGTGAGCCCGGAGCCACTTCTCGAACGTGATGTCATCCCACCCCGGCGCCTCGTCTGCCTCCCACGGCGCCGCCAGGGGCAGCCGGCGTGACATGCGGTTGAGTCGGGCCACCGCGAGCAGCACGCTCGCCAAGGCGCCCGGTGGCAGTGGCGGCACCCGTGGTGAACCTCGCTTGGCGCCGCCGCCCAGGTCCCACAGCGTCCGTCCCGGGACCGCCGTCGGAACCGGGTGGAGGTCCATCTCGCGCGCCAGCCGATGCACCTCGGTCTGGCCCGGACCGATCCACTGCCCGCCCATGTCGAAGACGAGAGAGGGATCCGGGGACGTCGAAGCCATGGCAGAGAGGGTCCGGCCTCCCACACGGTCACGCGCCTCCAATACGACCACCGAGCTCCCGGCGCGTTGGAGTGCCAACGCCGCCTGGAGCCCGGCCAGTCCGGCACCGACGATGACGAAGTCGGCCTCGGGATTCACGAAACTGCGCAACATGGTGAAACGGCTGGCACCGGATGCCATGCGCGGGTGCGGCTTGGGCTCTCCCACTCGAACATCACGGTGTGCTGAACGCTGGGCTGGGACCCCTGACCAGAAGCCACAGACCAATCACCAGCTCGAACGGCAGGTAAGGGATGTAGAGAGCGAACGGCACATTGAGACTGCTATCCCAAACCTGCGCCAGGGTGCCGGCCAAGACCGGCAGCATGGCCAGCAAGGCCCAGACCGAGAGCGCCCGCGGAACGAGTCTCGACTGGAAGAACAGCCCGTACCAGAGGAAGGCTCCGAGAGCGAAGAACAGCAGGGACATGTCGCCTACGTGCTGCCCAAGCCCATGAAGGAAAACGGCGAGCGTCTCGTAATATGAGGTCGGCGGGGCACCAGCCTTGACAAAGTCTGCACTGAGCATCAGCAGCGCATACAGCCCCGGTACGCCCACCGCACTCAGCATGACCTCAAAGAGCCACAGGACCAGAGCAACCAGCGCGACTGGCCGACTGCATCCTCTCAGGATGACGTAGAGCAGCGATGTCATGACGATGATGGCAACGCACGTGGCGAGACAGAGCACGATGTCCACCCGGATCGGCACGGCGTTGTCGGCGATGCTCACCATGACCGCGGAGATCTTGCCGGCCTGGATTGACGATGAGAGAGGGTCAGTGGTAACGCTGAGGATGAATTGGGCTAGGAACGCCGCCCCCAGCCATCTGACCAAACGAGCGTCTGCATTCACGTGGAGACCCTTTCCTCTGTTGTGGATGAACGATCGAGCCGACCCTCGATCACAGTCACCCTATCCCTCCGGGCGGCACCCGCCATCCGTGGAGTCCCGGGCGCGGTACTGAGTCGGTGGTGATCGGTTTCGGCTACCGGTCGGCGACGGTGACGACGAGCTTGCCGCGGACGTGTCCCGCGCCGAGATGGCGCAGCGCTGCGGCGGTCTCCTCCAACGGGTAGATCCTCTCGATGGCCACCTTCAGCGTGCCCGCGTCCGCCATCTCACCGAGCTGGTCGAGGTCGGCGCGGTTGACCCTGGCCACGAAAAAGACGAGCCGCTGGCTGACGAACGGCGCCGCCGCCTTCACCTTCACGATCCGGCCCATCGGCCCGAGCCAGCGCCCGTCGCCGCTGCCACTGTTGGAGATCAACGTCCCCCGGCGGGTGAGCGCCCGCCGCAGCGCCTTGAGGGGATGGTTGCCAGCGTTGTCCAGGATGAGGTCGTAGCGCCGGCCGGCGCAGCTGAAGTCCTGGGCGGCGTAGTCGACGACGTGGGCAGCGCCCATCGACCGGACCAACTCGACGTTGCCGGCGCTGCACACCCCGGTCACCTCGGCGCCGAGGTGCTTGGCGATCTGCACCGCGAACAGGCCCACTCCGCCGCTCGCCCCGTTGATCAGGACGGCCTGGCCAGCCTGCAGGCGTCCATGATCCCGCAGTGCCTGGAGCGCGATGATCGCCGCCACCGGGACCGCGGCCGCCTCTTCGAGGCTGAGGGAGTGCGGCTTCGGGGCCAGCTCCCCCTCCTTGGCCCGCGCGTAGTCAGCGAAGGCGCCCATGCCGCCCCCGAAGACCTCGTCGCCCGGCTGGAACTGGGTCACACCGCTGCCCACCGCCTGGACCACCCCGGCCAGGTCCACGCCGGCGAGCAGCTGCTTGGGCCGGCGCATCCCCATCGAGGCGCGGGCGATCAGGGGAAGCCCGGTGACCAGGTGCCAGTCGAGCGGGTTGACCGCGGCGGCGCGAACCCGCACCAGCAGTTCACCTGGTCCGGGTTCGGGGCGGGGGACCTGGCGAACCTCGAGGACATCGGGTGGCCCGTACCGCGCCTGGACGATGGCCCGCATCGTCGCGGCCTGAATGGTCTGCGTCACCGCAGCCATCTCCGGCTCGCCTCGGCCCTCGGTGTCGGCGGGTCATTGACCATGCCAGCACCCTATCCCGGGCGGCCGGCACCCGCCCTCCGTGGAGTCCCGGAACTGGTACTGAGTCGGCCGCCGCCACGAGACGGCCGAGCTGCGGCTTGGGCAGTGGCGAGGCCAGGTAGGTGAGCTAACCCACCCCGGCGGTCATCGTCGCCAGCCGCAGCGCCGCCGGCGGCTCCATCACTGATCGCCCTCCAGCGCCTGCCCGGTGACGTCAACCACCTGCGAGGTCGTGAGGCTCAGCACCTCGTGACCGCGCAGCGCCTCGAGGAACGGTTGGAAGCTGCCACAGACCAGGCAGCGCAGCATGCGACCGTCGCTCACGACGTCGCTCACCCCCGACGCGCGCTCCACCTGGTGCACCGGGGGCACGCCGGCGAACCGCACCTCGACCCGCTGGGTCGGCAGCTCAAAGACCATGTGGCGACGCTACCTGGGGAGCCCGACCGCGGTCATCCGTGCTGCCCCTGATCGAGCACTGAGTCGCCCCGGAGTGCTGGGCGAGGCCGTGGTAGGCTGCTGCCGATGGCCGGACGCGCCCACCGCACGGGGAACCTTCCGGCGGAGACGACCAGCTTCGTCGGCCGTCGCCAGGAGATCGCGGAGCTCCGCCGCAAGCTTGCGCACGGGCGCCTGGTGAGCCTTGTCGGCCCCGGTGGTGTCGGCAAGACGCGCCTCGCGCTGCAGGTCGGCGCCGACCTCGGTTCGAGCCGCCCCGGAGGGGCATGGCTGGTGGAGCTTGCCGACATCCAGGACCCTGCGCTCATCGCCAACGCGGTCATGGCGTCGCTCGACCTCCGCGACCAGACCTCCACCGAGCCGCGCACCCTGGTCCTTTCTCACCTGCGCGACGCGGCCATGCTCCTCATCGTCGACAACTGCGAGCACCTGCTCCCGGCCGCGGCGCAGCTGATCTCTGACATGCTGCGCGCCGCTCCCGGCCTGCGTGTCCTCGCCACCAGCCGCGAGCCCCTCGCGGTGGCCGGCGAGCAGGTGGTCCCGGTCCCGCCCCTTCCCCTGCCGGCGGCGCACGCGCCCGAGCCTCTGGCCCAGCTTCGCCTCAATGAGTCGGTCATCCTCTTCAGCGAAAGGGCCGCGGCGGCAACCGGGCGATTCGACCTGACCGAGAGCAACGCCGCTGTGGTCGCCGACCTCTGCCGCCGGCTCGACGGTCTGCCGCTCGCGATCGAATTGGCGGCGGTGCGTACCCGGGTGCTCAGCGTGGAGCAGGTGCTCGCCCGTCTCAGTGACCGCTTCAACCTCCTCTCGGCTGGCGGCCGCGCCGCTCTTCCCCGCCACCAGACCCTGCGCACCACCATCGAGTGGAGCCACGACCTCCTCGGGCCCCCGGAGCGCGCGATGCTGCGACGGCTGTGCGGGTTCGCCGGCCGATTCCTCCTGGAGGACGTGGAGGGAATGTGCACCTCACCGGAGGTGCCGGCGGAATTGATCCTCGAGCTGCTTTCCTCGCTGGTCGACAGGTCGCTGGTGATCAAGACGGATGAACACGGCATCGCCTGCTACCACCTCCACGAGACCATGCGCGAGTTCGCTGCGCTCAAGCTCCGCGAGGCCGGTGAGGAGGCGATGCTCGAGGAGCGGTGCACCGAGCACCACGTCAGCCGGTGCAGTGACACTGCCGAAGACGGGCGCTTCCGGCTCGTGGAGTGGCTGGCCTGGATGGAGGTTGAAATCGACAACCTCCGCGCCGTGCTGCGGCGCTGCATCGCCAGGCGGGACGCGATCCGCGGGCTCTACCTCGCCGCGTCTCTGGGCTGGTACTGGATGACCCGCGCGACCAGCGAGGGTATCCGCTGGCTCGATGAGCTGCTGGCACTCCAGGGCGGCGATGCCGCGTCGAACGCGCAGGCCTGCTTCGTGCGCGGGTTCCTCGCCGTTCTCCAGAGCGATCCGGCCACCGCCCGCCCCACCCTGGAACGGGCAGCGGCGGCGGCCCGGGAGGCGGGCGAGCTGCGCCGGCTGACCGAGTCCCTGGCCATGGGCGCGGTGGCGGCACTGATGGACGGAGACGCCCCGGCGTCAGACCGTCTCCTCGAAGCCGCCGGGGCCGTCCCCGGCAGCGCCGACGACTACCAGGCGCGGATCTCCATCCTCCAGACGCGGGCGATCGCGGCGATCTTGCGGGGCGACGTCGCCGCGGTGACCGCCGCCGCCGCCGAGGGCGAGCGGCTCAGCCGGGAAGTGGGTGATCTCTATGGGCTGGAGATGCAGTTGCTGAACCTGGGGGGCGCCCAGCTGATGTCCGGCGACGTCGAGCTGACCAAGCCGCTCTATCGGGAGGGGCTCCGCATCGCGCAGCGGATCGACGACCGGATCTCCCAGATGCACTTCCTCGTAGGGCTCGCCTTCGTCGCGGGCGACGCGGGGCAGGCGCGCCTCGCTGCACACCTGCTCGGCGCCGCCGAGACCCTGCGATCGGAATCTGGAGGCGGGATCATCGCCACCCTGGCTCCGTTCGCCGCCATGGCGGAGGAGTCGGCGAGGACCTCGCTGGGCGCCGACGGCTACGCGGCGGCGATCGCGGAGGGAAGACGGCTGAGCCGGGACGCCGCCGTGACGCTCGCCCTCGGCACCAGGGTCTTGGATACGACTCCTTCCGCTGACGTCTCCGCTACCTCCCCGCTGGGCAGGCGCGAGGCCGATGTCGCCCGCCTGGTCGCCGACGGCCTGAGCAACAAGCAGATCGGGGTCCGCCTGTTCATCTCCGAGCGCACCGTGGAGAGCCACGTCCGCAACATCCTCAACAAGCTCGGTTTCAGCACCCGAGCCCAGATCGCCGCGTGGGTTGCTGGGTTGCAACGCTGACATGACAACTGTCCGGCCACCCGCGAGTTGGTCCCGCGGATGTTGTCGTCGCGAGTTGCGTCAGGCCCAGGATGGGAGCCGGGTCTCGCCGGCTGATGGCCACCAGCCCGGAAACATCTCTATCCCAACCACTTCCTGACGTGGAAGGCGGCCCCTGCATTGCAGCTTGTTTGACGAGGCAGATGGTGCATCTGAATTCGCAAGGTACTAAGCAACCGCCTAATCAATAGACCAGCCGCCTTCTAAGCGCGCAGGTCGCAGGTTCGAGTCCTGCAGGGGGTAGTGCTCCGTTTACTGGTCGGTCCCAGTTCGGGAACCGCGGCCGCTCTATCTCCGACAGAGCTCTCGGACCACTCGTGAGGGCGAGGAGCCGAAATCCAAGCTGCGGTCTCCACGGAACCCAGGGCGGTTCAGCCGCACCCTGGCCGGCGAACGCTAGGAAGGCGCCCCTGACGAGGAGCCCACCCCGACACCGTGGCGGAGGCCGTCGAAGAGCAGGCCCACCAGACGATCGGAGGTGTCGGACCGCTCCTGGTCGGTCGACATGCAAATCCCGCCGACGGCGCGGAGTAGGTCGCCGCCATCGACGTCGGCACGGACTGTGCCGGCGGCCACCCCCGCCTCGAGGAGCTTGGTGGTCGCCGCGGTGGCGCGTCCGTGCGTCTCCGCGAAGAGGCTGGCGTTGCTGCTCAGCATCGGCTTGAGCACGGACAGCATGCCTCGCTTGGTGGCGACGTGGCGGACGAAGATCTGCATCCACTCTTTGAGCGCCTGGTCGGGCGGAAGAGTGTCGAGCAACTGGTCAGCGCGCTCGACGAGGACGTCGACCTCGTGGCGATACACCGCCTCGACGAGTGTGTCGCGTGTCGGGAAGTGCCGGTAGAGGGTGCCGATGCCGACTCCGGCCCGGCCGGCGATGTCCTCGAGGGGCACATCGGCGCCGCTAACGGAGAAGGCGGCCGCTGCGGTGGTGATCAGGAGTTCGCGGTTGCGCACCGCGTCCTTGCGGAGGGGACGACCTGTGGATGGGTGCTCGGCGGGCTCGACCACCCCGGGGTCTGCGGCTGCGACTGCGACTTCACGTCTCACGGCTTGGGCACCTGTAGGCTGACTTGCAAAACGGAGGTATCCTCCGTATAATAACGGAGGAAGCTTCCGTTTCGTCATCCTACCACCTGGAGAGCCCCCATGCCACCCACGACGACCCTCTTCCTCCCGACCGGCCGGGCGGCCGAGCGCCGTGCTCGCCCCGGGCTGGTGCTGGGGATCATCCTCGCCGTCCAGCTGATGGTGGTGCTCGACGCCACCATCGTGAACATCGCCCTCCCCGGCATTGCTAAGGCGCTGAACTTCTCGCCGGCGAGCCTGTCGTGGGTGATCACCGCCTACACCCTGGCCTTCGGCGGCTTCCTCCTCCTTGGCGCTCGCGCGGGCGACCTGCTCGGCCGCAAGCGCGTGTTCATGGCGGGCATCGGCCTCTTCACCCTCGCGTCGTTCCTCGGCGGGATGGCTCCGAGCGCCGGCATGCTGCTCGCGGCGCGCGCGCTGCAGGGCGTGGGTGGGGCGCTGGCC
Organism: Candidatus Dormiibacterota bacterium; assembly: GCA_003142035.1. Lineage (GTDB taxonomy): Bacteria > Chloroflexota > Dormibacteria > Aeolococcales > Aeolococcaceae > Changshengia. The sequence goes on along the minus strand of PLOF01000039.1, from coordinate 2,108 downwards.
GCCCCGTCGGCGCTGGCCTTCCTGATGATCATGTTCCCCGAGGGCCGCGAGCGCCTGCGTGCGCTCGGCTACTACACCGCCGTCTCGATCGGCGGCGGCGCGGTCGGGCTGATCCTCGGTGGGCTTCTGACCCAGGTTGCCTCCTGGCGCTGGGTGCTGTTCGTCAACGTGCCGATCGGGCTGGTCGTGGTTGCCCTGGCGCGGCGGTCCCTCACCGAGACCCCGAGCCGCAACGGCCACTTCGACGTGCTCGGCGCCGTGACCTCGACCGGCGGTGTCACCTCTCTTGCCTACGGGTTCGTGCGGGCGGCGAGCAACGGCTGGGGCGACGTGCTGACCATCGGCGCGTTCGCGGTCGGCGTGGTGCTGCTCGGCCTGTTCATCACCATCGAGAGGCGCGCCGCGGAGCCGATCACACCGCTGCGACTCTTTGCCGACCGCAGCCGCAACGCCTCGTACGTGGCGCGGCTCTTCCTCGTGGCCGGCATGTTCGGGATGTTCTTCTTCCTCACGCAGTTCCTCCAGGACGTGCTCGGGTACGACCCACTCCAGACCGGCCTGGCCTTCCTGCCCTTCAGCGTGGCGCTCTTCGTCATGTCCCAGCTCAGCGCGCGGCGGTTGATCGAGCGCTTCGGCGGCAAGCCGCTGATGGTGGCGGGCATCAGCCTCTCGACCCTCGCGATGCTGCTCATGACGCAGCTGTCGGCATCCAGCACCTATCTCTTCGTGCTGATCCCTGTGCTGCTGTTCGGGACCGGCAACGGGCTCGCGTTCGTGCCTCTGACGAGCGCCTCCCTGGCCGGGGTGCGCCGGGGGGACGCCGGCGCGGCGTCGGGGCTGGTCAACGTGATGCAGCAGATGGGCGGTGCGCTGGGCCTCGCGGTGCTGGTGTCGGTGTTCGGCTCGGCCGGCCACGTGATCGCGGGTCAGTCGGCGGCAAACGCACGGGCCGCGTTCGTGGTCGGCGCAGACCACGCTTTCATCGCTTCCACGCTGTTCGTCGGTGCGACGGTGCTCGTACTGGCGGTGGCGATTCGCGGGCGGCGCGCGACCGCCCGCGCCGCCGCGGCCGCTGTTGTCGAGCCGGAGTGGGTGCGCGAGCTGGGTCCTGCTGCGGCGGTGCCGGAGGCCGCTGAGGCCTGATCGCTGCCGATGGGCGGCTGCTGGGGGAGGCGCTAGCGAGACTGGCAGCGACTCCAGTTCGTCATCCGCTCCCAGTCAGTCAAGCGGCAGCGTGATCGAGGGTGGGACGACCTACTCGTTCGTATGCCTGGGCACCAAGCTCGTACAGTTCGCCTCACAGTGATCGGCTCCCCCCCCGATCCGCACAACCGAGCCGGTCGGCGACCAGCGTCGTTGCCCGGAATTCAGTTGACCTTTCACACACGCTGGCAGCCTCTGGCAAGAGAACGCATCCGCCTGGCTGGGGCTGTTTCCGGGCCCGACTCCGTCTCGGGCGCCAGCGCAGCCGGCGTTAGGATGTCCCAGGGATGAAGCCACCGGCCTCCCTCCTGGATCGGGCGATCCTTATCGCCGTGGGCGCCCACAGCGGTCAGCTCTACCCGTCGCCGGAGCCCGAGCCCTATGTCCTGCATCCTCTCCGCGTCATGGCTGCCGTCGATGGCGAGAGCGCCAGGGTCGCCGCCGTGCTCCACGACGTGGTAGAGGATTCGGAGATCACCCTGGAGCAGCTCGAGCGCGAGGGAATCCCACCGGACATGCTCCGAACCCTGGACTGTCTGACACGCCGCGAGGGTGAGGAGTACTCGACATACATCAGACGCGTGGCCACCGACGCTACCGCCATCCGGGTGAAGATCGCCGACCTCCACGACAATCTCAGGAACAACAAGGCCGGCGAGCGCTCGCCGGAAGTCGACGACCGCATCCGTCGTTACCAGGCTGCCCTCCTGTTTCTCACGGAAAGGCCTTCGGGCACTTCTAAGATGCCGCCCCCAGAAGGCTGAAGGCCCCTCAGAGCGAGGAACCACGCGCGGCACGGCGTCGGGGCAACGGGGCGGCCGCACGGCCGGGCCGTGAACAAGCTGTCATGGCGTCCCTCGACGGGCTCCTCCGCGCCTTGGGTACCCTCTCGCCAGGGGGGGCAG
>PLOF01000097.1:1209-21479 GCA_003142035.1 Candidatus Dormiibacterota bacterium | reverse complement strand
TTGAGCCTGGCGACCGCGGGAGCGACGTCGCCACCACCCCCGCGGTCTGCGGCGCTACACCTGGCGGGCGGCGACGTCGACGGGGCGGTGTGCCATCGGGCAGGTCCTCTATGAATGGTGTGGGCAGCAAAGGCTTACCCGGACGGGCTGCTAGGGTTGAGCCCATGAACCCTGATCTCAGCTTTGCCCACGGGATGGCCGACATGGCCGACGCGATCGCCATGAGCCGGTGGCGCAGCCTCGACCTCCGCGTCGAACGCAAGCCCGACCTCACCGAGGTCACCGAGGCGGACCGCCAGATCGAGCAACTGATCCGCGAACAGGTCCGCGTCCACCGCCCCTCCGAACGGGTGGTCGGAGAGGAGTTCGGCGGCGACTTCGCCAACACCTCCGGGACCCGCTGGGTGGTCGACCCCATCGACGGGACGCGCAGCTTCATCCGCGGTTACGAGACCTGGGCCTGCCTGATCGCGCTCCAGCGGGACGGGGTCACGGTCTGCGCGATCGCGTCGGTCCCGGCCCTCGGGCAGCGCTACGCGGCGGCGCGGGGCGAGGGGGCGACCGTCGACGGCAAGCCGATCCACGTCTCCGCCATCGACCGGGTGGAAGCGGCGATGCTCGCCCACACCAGTGTGTCCGGATTCGTGCGCATCGGGCAGGACGATCGACTGCGCGCGCTGGCCGGGCGCTGCTGGGACAGCCGCGGCATGGGCAACTCGCTCTCCCATCTCTCCGTGGCCCGGGGCACGGCCGACATCGGCTGGTCGTCGCGAGCCAACCTCTGGGATTTCGCCGCCCTGGCCCTCATCGTCGAGGAGGCCGGTGGCCGCTTCACCGACCGCAGCGGGGACTCACCGGTGGGCGGAGCGGGCGTGTCGAGCAACGGCCTCCTCCACCAGGTCGGGCTGGAGGCGGCGGGGATCAGCTAGCGGCCAACCCCGGCTCGTGCCCAGCTTCCCGGCCCGAGCCGGTCGCTACCGCCCGCCCTTGGGCCCCCGGAGGCGATCGGCCCACACGGCCTCGACACGCACCAGGCGCTGGACCTCGAACCTCCCCTCGACCTGGAGCTGGCGTAGAGCCTTCTTGTCCTGCTTGCCCACGGGGGTCTTGGGGATGGCGAGCACCACGGCCCAGGACTCGGGGAGCCAGAAGGACGGCACCTTCCCGATCAGGAACTGGCGCAGATCCTCGGGGTCGACGGACTGACCGGGCCGGAACGCGAGCACGACCAGCGGGCGCTCCCCCCAGCGCTCGTCGGGGATGCCCACCACGGCGGCGTCCAAGACGGCGGGGTGCGCCAGCAGCTGATTTTCCAGCTCCAGAGAGCTGATCCACTCGCCGCCCGACTTGATGATGTCCTTGGTCCGGTCGGTGATCTGGACGTAGCCGAGCTCGTCCACGGTGCCGACGTCGCCGGTGCGCAGCCAGCCGTCGTGAAACCGGTCGCGCCCCACGCCGCCGAGGTGGGAGCTCGCGACCCACGGGCCGCGGACCTCAACCTCCCCCACCGTCTTGCCATCCCACGGCAGCGGGGTGCCGCTGTCCCCAATGAGGCGCACCTCGACACCGGCCACCGGGCGGCCCGTCTTTGACCGGTAATACCAGTACGAGGAGTCGCCCTCGATCACTCCCCTCGGGGGGAGGGCGACCATCCCGAGCGGCGACGTCTCGGTCATCCCCCACGCCTGGATGAGGGGGAACCACGGTTGGTAGGCCTGCATCAGGGTGGTCGGCACGGCGGCGCCGCCACAGATCCCCAGACGGATGAAGTCGAGCTCCGTACCGGCCGCTTGGGCCGCCGTCAGCAGCCCCTGGAAGATGGTCGGCACGCCGACGACGATGGTGGGCCGCTCGGCCGCCACGAACGCGAGGAGCGGCTGGGGTTGCAGGAATCGCTCCGGGAGGAGCAGGTCGGCACCGCACATGAAGGCGGCGTAGGGCTTGCCCCAGCCGTTGACGTGGAACATTGGGACCATCAGGCCGATCCGGTCGTGCTCGTTGAAGGCAAAGTTGGCGATCATCGCGAGGGAGTGCAGCCAGACGGAGCGATGGCTGTAAACGATGCCCCGGGGGTCGCCGGTCGTGCCGCTCGTGTGGCACATCGCGGCAGGCTGTCGCTCATCCAGCACCGGCAATGTCCGGAGCGGGGTCGAGCTCTTGAGCAGCTCGTCGTAGTCGACGACCGCACCCAATCCGGAGGTGTCGGCACGCCCCACCACGACCACCTTCTCCACGGTCGTCAGCTGCGACCGGATGGCGGCGAGGAGGGGCGTCAACCCGGCATCGACGATCACCACCCGGTCGCCGCCGCTGTTGATGACGTGGGCGAGCTGCGCCGGCGAGAGCCGGACGTTGAGCGTGTGCAGCACCGCCCCGAGGAGCGGCACCGCGAAGTAGGCCTCCAGGTGCTCCTGATGGTTCCAGCAGAAGGTGCCCACCCGATCGCCCGGTTTGACGCCGAGATAGCGGAGCCCGGCGGCCAGGCGCGTCACCCGCTCGGTAACCTCGGAGAAGTCGGCGCGGCGCGAGGTGTCCCCCTCGAAGGTCACCACCTGACTGGCCGAGAAGAGGCTGGCGGCTCGCCGGAAGATGTCGGTGATGGTGAGCGGCACCTCCTGCATGGTGCTCTGGATCGGGCGAGCCATGGGCGGACTCCTCAGCCTGGCAGGGTTGGACGCGACCCTCCAATCATCCTCCAGCCCTTGGTCAGGGCCGGCGTGGCGATCAGCTCGGCGCCGCCGGCCGGCGTCATCTCCCTCGAGCCGCAGCTCCCGCTGCCGGGGGGGGCGACGCGCGGGGCAGGGCTGGTACCTTCGCCGTGATGGCCCTCCAATCCCCCGATGCCTGAGCCCGTCATCGTCGCCTATGGCCGCTCCCCCATCGGCCGGGCGTTCAGGGGATCCCTCACCGGCTGGCGGCCCGACGACCTGGCCGCGCTCGTGGTCGAGAGGGTGCTCGACCGGCTGCCCGCCCTCGACCGGGACAGCATCGACGACCTCATCTGCGGGTGCGGCCTGCCGGGGGGCGAGCAGGGATTTAATCTCGGACGGATCGTCTCCATCCTGACCAGGCTCAACGTGCCCGGGACCACCGTCTCCCGTTACTGCGCCTCCTCGCTGCAGTCCACCCGGATGGCCGCGCACGCAATCCGCGCCGGGGAGGGCGACGTCTTCCTTTCCGTGGGCGTCGAGTCGACCACCCGGCACCTGAACGGCACCAGCGACCTTCCCGCGTACCGCAACCCGAGGCTGGAGCCGGCCAACCCCGAGGGCTACCCCGACATCTACGTCCAGATGGGCGACACTGCGGAGATCGTGGCCGAGCGCGAGCAGGTCTCGCGCGAGGAGATGGACCGCTTCGGTCTCCGGTCTCAGGAGCGGGCGGTGGCGGCGCAGGACTCCGGATTCTTTGACCGCGAGATCGTGCCCGTGCGTCTGCAGGACGGGCGGGTGATGACCGCCGACGACGGCCCGCGCCGCGATACCTCGCTGGAGAAACTGGCAGCCCTCGAACCCGCCTTCCGGGACGGCGGCAAGGTGACGGCCGGCAACTCGTGCCCGCTCAACGACGGCGCGGCGGTGGTGGTCGTGATGAGCGACACGAGGGCGCGGGAGCTCGGCATCCCGCCGCTCGCGCGGATCGTCGCCACGGGCCTGTCCGCGCTCGAGCCGGAGCGGATGGGCCTGGGGCCCATCGTCGCTTCGCGGCAGGCGCTGGCCCGGGCCGGCATGACCATGGGCGACGTCGACCTGCTGGAGATCAATGAGGCCTTCGCCGCCCAGGTCATCCCCTCCGCGCGCGGTCTCGGGATCGATCCCTTCGACGACCGGCTCAATCCCCACGGAGGCTCCATCGCCCTCGGCCACCCCTTCGGCATGACCGGGGCCCGGATCCTCTGCACCCTGCTCAACGGTTTGGAAACCGGCGGCGAGCAGGTCGGTCTGGAGACCATGTGCGTGGCTGGCGGGATGGGGATGGCGATGATCCTGGAGCGATTGACCTGATCGGGTGCGCGTCCAGGAGCGTCGCTCCACTTGAAGGTAACCGGCGGACATACCGGTGGCGTTAACCTAGGGAAGCAGGTCGCGCCAGGAGCGGCGCACGCGATGAGGTCAGACACCATCTCAGACCAAGGCGGCGAACGGTGACGAGGGTGACGCGCGCAACGGGCAGCCGTCGCGGTTGGGCACTCGCCCTCGGAGCCGTGGCTCTCGCCATGGGCGGGTGCAGCCTGGCCCCGGCGGCCTCGCCGAGCGCAACCTCGACACCGCGACCCACCGCGTCACCGAGTGGTCACCTGACCGTCTCGGGCCCACCCTCGGTGAGCGTGACGCCCGCCGACGGAGCCACCGGGGTCGGCCTCGACGCCACCATCCAGGTGGCCGCCCAGAACGCCACGGTGAGGTCGGTGGCGGTTCAGGAGAACGGCGACAGCGACACGCTCACCTGGCTGGACGCCAATGGCAACACGCAGTGGACGTACGCGGGCGGCCTCGACCTCAACGCCACCTATACGGTCACCGCCACCGCGGTGAGCGCCGCCGGTGCTGAGACGGTCACGACCTCGGCTTTCCACACCATCACGAGCGCCAATCGGCTGCTGACCACAGTGCTGTACGTCAGCAATGGCGAGACCGTCGGGGTGGCCATGCCGATCGAGCTCGAGTTCAACGTTCCGATCCCGGTGGTGGACCAGCCCGCGGTCATCGCCCACATCGCGGTGGTCAGCGACCCGCCGCAACCGGGAGGCTGGTACTGGTTCGACAACGAGGACGTCCACTACCGCCCCGAGAGCTACTGGGAGAGCGGCACCACCGTGACGGTCGACGCCGACCTCAACGGGGTGGACGCCGGCAACGGCTACTGGGGCCTGGGCAACTGGAGTGAGAGTTTCAGCGTCGGAGCCGCGCACCTCACCGTCGTCAATACCCAGACCCGCACGATGCAGGTCTACAACGGCGATTCGGCCGCCACCGGGCAGCTCATCGGCAGCTGGCCGGCCAACACCGGCAAGCCCGGCTACGACACCATCGGCGGCACCCTCGTCGTCCTCTATCACTCGCCGGTCGTGCAGATGGAGTCCTGTCCGACGTTTCAAACCTCTGCCGCCTGCACCCCGGGAGGCTCCGAGTACTACAACGAGGCTGTCTACGACGACACCGCCGTCTCCAGCGACGGGTACTTCATCCACGCGGCGCCGTGGGTCTGCTATGGCGCCAGCTGCAGCCTCTACCCGTACGGCGCCACCAACAGCTCGCATGGCTGCATCAACCTGAGCACCGCCAACGCCACCACCTACTACAACTGGAGCCAGGTCGGCGACCCGGTCCAGGTCGTCGGCAGCGACCTGGCGGCCTCGTACTCCGACGGCGAGGGCGACTGGCAGACGAGCTGGTCGGCGTTCGTCCCCGGTGGGCAGGACGTCCCCTCCAGCTCCACCGCACCGACCGCGGCGCCTTCCACCAATGTGGCCACCCCGACCCCGGCGGCGTCCGTCGCCGGCCCCTAGCCGGAAGCCACGGCGGCCTGGGTGGCGCGGGTCGGGAGTAGGAGCGCTCAGCCCCGCTGCAAGGCGCGGCGTAGCAGCTGCCGCTCGTCGGCGTCGGCGGCGCGGATGAGCCAGAGCGCGGCCAGGTAGATGGCCCCGGCGACCAGCGTGAAGCCGATGGTGGCGAGCCGGCCCTCGGGATGGACGAGCAGGAGGAAACCGCCCATCAGCAGGGCGGGGGGCGCGATCCGCCAGCTGAGCCGGAGCACCGGGACGCTCACCCCGAAGTGCCGTAGCACGATCAGGCCGATGACGACCAGGCCGATCTCGGTGGCTGCGGTGCTGGCGCTGGTCACCAGGTATCCGCTTCCCGGATGCAGCTGTTCGAAGACCGGGATCAGCACCGCGTTGAGCACGGCGTTGAGCACCAGGCCGGCTCCGACGATCCAGGCGTAGGCGCGCTGCCGGTCCATGGCGAGCAGCCCGGTCGCGTTGGCGTTGTCCGCGAACATGAAGACGATGGTCACCCCGAGCAGCCGCAGCGCGGGAGCCGCCTGGGCGGGAAGGGTGAAGAGCGACGTGTACTGGTCGGCCAGCACGATCACCCCGATGGAGGCCGGAAGCCCGAGCGCAACCAGCGCCTTGAAGAACTTCTGGACTGCGATGACGAGCCGCTCCGGCGCCTCGCGGTGGTACACGGCGAGGAGCGGGAAGACCACCGTGCGGAGGGCAAAGGGGATGACGAGCAGCGCCTGGAAAGGCTTGTACGCGGCCTGATACCACCCCACCTCGCAGTAGCTGAGGCTGGTGAGAGTCGGGCAGGCGGTTGGGGTGGAGGGGCCGAAGTGCTGGAGGATCGGGACGTCGATCTGCCAGTACACCGTGGTGAAGACGTAGCTGACCGCGAGCGGCACGGTCATCACCATCCAGGGACGGATCAGGCTCCACTCGAACCGCCACTTCGGCCGCCAGGCACCGGTTGCGACCAGGGCCACCGCGAAGTAGGCGGCGGCGGCGAGGTAGCTGAAGGTGTAGGCCCAGATGAAGTAGGCGGTGCCGAGGTCCTTCACGGCGCCGATCACCACCAATCCGAGCAGCAGCAGGGCCTCGGGGATGATCTCGAAAGCCACGAACTTGACCCGCTGGAGGGCGTAGAAGCTGTTGCGCAGGAGGAGCTGCAGCCCGGAGCCGACCAGGAGAGCGGCCGAGGCAATGACCAGGGAGTGCAACCCGACCAGCCAGAGGGCGCCGGTGAGCGCCAGGATGGCCAGGGCCAGGAGGGGGATCCGGAGCGACAGCATGTTGTCCAGGTACCGCCCCAGCAGGTCCGGACGGCGGGCGCCCTCGCGCAGGTAGAGGGTGCTCAGGCCCAGGTCCGCGATCACCGAGACGATCGCCCCGTAGGTGATCGCGGTCTGCATCTGACCAAACTCGCCGGCGCCCAGGGAGTGGATGATCACGATGACCGAGCCGAGGGCCAGCACCCGGGAGGAGAGCTGGGCGGCCAGCATCATCAGCGAGTTGCGCACGCCGCGCAGCCCGCTTCCGGCCCGCAGCGCGCCGGGCGCGACCGCCTGAGCCTCACCGGAAGGGACGGTCTCCAGCGGCGGAGCCCCCTCGGGGTTGTCGAAGGCTGGCATCACAGGGTCCATCGGCCGGCCATTGTCGCCCGTGGAACGGGCTCCGGGATCAGAAGGGTTCATTGCGACCCGCGGCGCCCGGCCCGGGCCGCCGGTCAGCCGCTCCCGGCGAGTGGCAGCGCCGCCTCACGGCCCCGCCTTGCACGCCGGCTGAGCCGCTCCCTTCGGTGCCGCCATTCCGCCTCCGTGCCACCGGTGTCGCGAGCGGCGACCACGGCGAGACGCCTCCGCCAGCCGGCCCAGCTTGCGAGCACCGCCTCCGCCTCGGCGCAGACGGCGAGAGCTCCCTCGACCTCTCCCCGCCGTTCCAGGGCTATGGCCAGCCCGCGAGCGGCGGCGAGGTCCTCCGGGTGCCGGCGCCAGAGCTCGCGGAGGACGGTGGTCTGGGATCCGGGGGTGTCCCGGCGGAGACGGCGGGCCAGCCGGTGGCCGGCTGGTCGTGACCAGGGCGAGGTCGCGTCCTGGAAGGCGGTGGTCAGATACGTTGCGGCGGCATCGGCCATGCCGACGGCCTCCAGGTGGACGGCGAGCCGGTAGCGATCCGCTGGGTGCACGGGCTCCACGAGGGCCCCTCCCGCATGCGCGGCGAGCCGGGCTCCGAGCACCACGGTGGAGCAGAGATCGAGTTGGTTGTGGCGGATGACACCCTCCAGGACGGCGGGCGGGCCTCCGTCCAGCCACGCCCGGAAGCGGGCCGGCGCCTCCGCACCCGGGACGTCGTCCTCGCGCACGAGGCCGAGCAGGGAGACCTCGGCCTGGCGGAGGGTGCACGCACCGAGGCGCTCGCGGAAGAGCCGCCGCACCGGCCCCAGCAGATCGCAATGGATCGCCGGGCAGATGGCGTCCACCGGCCGCCGGTTGATGACGCAGCGGGCTCGGAGCACGGGGATGTCGAAGCCGCGCCCGTTGTAGGTGAGCAGGACCCGCGAGGTCCTGACCCGGGCGGCGACCGCATCCAGCATCGGCCCCTCGCCGTCGAGGTCGGCGAGCAGGTACTGGTCGATCTCCAGGAACCGTCCCCGTGGCACCCCCAGGCCGACCAGAAAGGGCACCACGCCGCTGCCCCGCAGCCCCAGGGTCTCGATGTCGAGGACCATCGCCTCGGTCTCCGAGAACGGCCCGGCTGGTGCGCCCGGAGGCAGCCGGTAGAGAAGGCGGACCAGGTCGGGTGGAGCGGCCGGACCGCCGGCGCCGGCGCGCTCCAGGAAGGGGCCGAGGTCGACCCTCACCCGCCGGACCAGAGCTGCGCCCTCGGCGACGAAGCCGAGAGCACCGGCACGCTCGGCGGCCGCCTCCGGCGGCTCGGGTCGGAAGACCCGCGGTGGCGGCAGTGGCCGCGAGAGATCCGCCAGCCCGCCCATGGCCTGGAGCCGGGCGCGCAGCGCGCTCACCGGGATCGCGGTGGCAACCGGCAGGCTCATCGCCTCACGCCGGCTCCGCGGCGAGGCGCAGCAGCCGGAGCGCCGCGGCCCGGCCGTCACAGCCCGGCGGCGCCGGTCCGACGCACGACGGACAGCCGGTGGCGCAGGAGCAGCCCGCGACCAGATCGATGGCCGACGTCACCATCTCCGCGAAACGGTCAAAGCAGGCCTGGGCGAAGCCCACGCCCCCGGGGGTGGCGTCGTAGAGGTAGACCGCGGGCCACCCGATCCCCTCCGGGTCCGGCGACGCCGGTGGTGCCGCCGGGCGCCACCCCGCGGCAAACTCCTGGGGCTCGCCGGGGGCGGGAGGGCCCAGCGCCAGGGGCGCCGGGTGGGGCCCGTCCGGGCCAGCCTGAGTGCGCAGCTCGACATGGGTGCCGAGATCGCGCGGGTCGCACATGCAGAGCAGGCAGGCCGCCGCGTGCAAGGCACGCGACGCTCCCACCATGCCGGCCTCCTGCTCGGCCGCCGGCATGGCCCCGAGAGCGGTGGGCCGGAACGCCCCCCAGACGGCGGTGGTGTGGAGATCCTGCTCAGGAAGGTTGATCGGCCCCGACCCGACGTTCTCATGGGTGAGGAACCGGACCTTCTTGTAGACGGTGGCGAGGCGGCTGACCCGGACCTCGCCGTGGCTGCGCAGCACCCTCTCCCCCACCGGCCCGGCGAACCGCTCCAGAACGCGCACCGCCTGGCGGGTCTCGGCCACGGTGTAGTGATCGACCCCGATGGGGTGGACGTAGGCGCGCTTCTCCTCCCAGTCCAGCCGCTCGACGTGGTACTGCCGCCCCTCGTGGAGATAGATGGCGTCGTCGTGGACCAGCACCGGCGCGGAGAACTGGTCGACCTCGCCGATGACCCGCCCGTGACTGCCCGGGCGCCCACCGCCGCTGCCGGCCCACGGTCCCTGCGGCCCCTGGCCAGGTCCCGTAGGGTTGCTCGAGGTGTCGATGATCACGACGTTGCTGGCGGCCGCACGCCGCAAGGAGATCGCCTCCGCGGGGAAGGCGTCGGCGCTCCAGTGGTAGCGGCTCCCGCTCCTGTGGACCAGCCCGTCCTCCGCGAAGCACTCGAGCAACGACTCGGTCAACTCGGCCCCGGCGTTGCCGAAGGCCTCGCCCTGAGCGAAGGAGAGCTCGAAGGCGGCCGCCTGCAGATGCGAACCGAGCACCAGCAGGTTGTCGGGGTCGACGAGACCGCGCTCCGGCGGCGTCTCCAGCAGGTACTCGGGGTGGCGCAGCAGGAACTGGTCGAGGGGTGAGTCGGAGGCGATGAAGACGCCCAGGGAGGCGGACCCCCGCCGCCCGGCGCGGCCCAGCTGCTGCCAGGTGCTGGCCAGGGTGCCCGGATAGCCGACCAGCACCGAGGCGTCGAGGCCGCCGATGTCGACACCCAGCTCCAGGGCGTTGGTGGCGACCACCGCCCGGACACTCCCGCCGCGCAGTCCCGCCTCGATGGCCCGACGCTCGAGGGGCAGGTAGCCACCCCGGTAGCCACGGATCGAGGGGGCCTGGCCCGGCCCGCCCGCGTCGAGCTGGCGCAGGTAGCTGAGCAGGACCTCGACCGAGCTGCGACTGCGGCAGAAGCCGATGACCTGGAGGTCGAGACGGAGCAGCTCCGCGATCAGCCGCCGAGCCTCCAGCACCGCCGAGCGGCGCACCCCCAGAGTCGCGTCGCTGAGCGGCGGCGCCCAGAACCAGATGTGACGCTCGGCGCGGGGCGCCCCGTTGCGGTCGATCACGGTGACCGGGCGTCCGAGCAGACGCCCGGCCAGCTCGCCGGGGTTGCCGATGGTCGCCGAACAGCAGATGACGGTGGGATTGCTGCCGTAGAAGCGGCAGATCCGAAGCAGCCGGCGCAGCACGTTGGCGAGGTGAGAGCCGAAGAGGCCGCGGTAGGCGTGCAGCTCGTCGATGACGATGTAGCGGAGCGAGCGCAGCAGCCCGGCCCAGCCGGTGTGGTGGGGCAGGATGCCGCTGTGGAGCATGTCCGGGTTGGTCACCACGATGTGCCCACCCTCCCGGATGGCGCGGCGCAGCCCGGTGGGGGTGTCCCCGTCGAAGGTGGCGGCGCGCAGGCGGTCGCGGCGCTCGGGAGCCAGCTCCCCGACCAGGTCGCGCAGCCCGGCGAGCTGGTCCTGGGCGAGGGCCTTGGTCGGGAAGAGCCAGAGGGAGCGGCTGTCCGGGTCACGCAGCCAGGAGTCGAGGACCGGGACGACGAAGCCGAGGGTCTTACCGCTCGCGGTCGGCGTGACCATGGTCACGTCCCGGCCGTCCAGCGCCGCCTCGATCGCCTCCGCCTGGTGGGAGTAGGCGCGATCCAGGCCGCGGGCCGTGAGCGCCGCGACCAGCTCGGGGTGGAGCCGCTCCGGCCAGGGCCGGAGGTCGGCCGGCTGAGCGGGAAGGATCACCTCGTGGGCGATGCGCCTCTGCACCCAGGGCTGGCGACGGAGGTCGGCGATCCGCTCGCCGACGGAGGGAGCCAGAGCGATGGTCACGAAGCGGCAGCATATCGAACAATCGTTTGGAAAACAACCGTTCGGGTGCCGGCGATCCGGATGGCGACCTGAGATTCGAGCGCCTGGTGCGCTGAGAGCGGCTGGTGCGCTGCCTCAACGATCTCGGCGAGGTGCCCCGGGAGGTCGGTTCACGCCTCCGCTCTGAGGACGGGATCGCTGATCTCCAGGTCGTCGGCCATGGCGAGTATTGGCCGGATCCCCCGGCTCGCCAGGGTCGCGTGATAGTCCTTCACCGCTTCGACCGGGGACACTTCCCGCTCAATCACCCTGCGCATCAAGGCCACCAACGTCAGGGGGCACTCGGCATAGTTGATCTTGCGACCAAACAGCGCCACGCGGGCCCCCGCCTGCTCAGCTCGGGCCAGCAGTTCAAAAGTGTCGCGCGTGGTGCCCTTGGCGCCACCCATGATGCCCACCACCAGCCGGGCAGGGTCGTAGTTGGCCAGCTCCTCCATCGCCCCGCGGCCGTTGTAGACGAGCTTCAGAAATAGCGGTTGTTCCGCGGCCAGAACCCCCGCAAGGCAGCGCACGACGGAGTCGCCGATGTAATGGCCGAGTTCCCCTGCTGGGATGGCCACATCGAAAGCCGGATTGAACACTTCCAGGAAGTGGCGAAGGCCCAGAGGCTCCGCCTCGGCCCGGAAGGCCGAATAGGCTTCCAGGGTGCGCAGGTCACTCTCCACATCATTGAAGAAGGTGATGGAATACAGCCCAAGATCGACCACTGGTCGGAGTTTCGCGATGCGGGCTGTTCGGAAAGGGCGCGAGTGCGATTGCGTGTAGCGGGCCCCGCGCTGACCCCAGATATCGGTCGTGTCGTTGAAACGCACCGCCGGGGTGACCGGGCTGCCATCGAACAGCCCCTCCCGGCCCAGAATCTCCATCGACGAGGCGCTGGCCAGCAGGATGTCGATCAACCCGGAGCCGGCCATCTCCCGCATGGCCTGCAGGTAAGCGGCCCGACTGGCGTTTCCAGCGAGCAGATTGCCCGAGGCGTCTCGCCCCGGCCCCGGCGACAGGAGGCCAAAGGCCATGTCGCCGTCCTTGGCGTCGGCAATGATGAAGTCCTGGGGGCGATAGGCACCGGAGCGGATCCGGGCCAATTTGGCGTCAAGGGTTTTCACGGTTCTCCTGATGCGACAACGCGGTCACCCAGCAGTGGGTGCCCCCGGGTAACCGGGGGCACCCACTCGAGCAAACCGGTCTTGCCGGTCAGAGGGCGCGACTGACCGCGTTCTCGAGCGCTTCCTGGTGACCCGAACGGAATCTCGGTTCGATACCACCGGTGAGCACTTTGTCCGCAAGCCCCGCCAGGTCGACCTGCCCGGCCAGGATGCTGCGCCCCAGCGCGCCGTCCCAGTCGGCGTAGCGCTCCCCGAGCGGCTTGGTGAGTGCCTGGGTCTCGATCAGCTCGGCTGCAACCAGGAGCCCCTTGGCCAGGGTGTCGATGCCACCGATATGACCGTGGAAGAGATCGACCGCGTCCGTGCTCTGCCGGCGCACCTTGGCGTCGAAGTTGAACCCGCCGGTGGTCAACCCGCCGGCATTCAGGATGTGATGCATTGCCAGCGCCGTTTCCCGCACGTCGTAGGGGAACTGGTCCGTGTCCCAGCCGTTCTGCACGTCACCCCGGTTCGCGTCCACCGAGCCGAAGATGCCCAGGGCCACCGCCGTCGCCACCTCGTGCTCGAAACTGTGGCCGGCCAGAGTTGCGTGGTTGCACTCGATGTTGACACCGATCTCCTTCTCGAGGCCATGCCCGACCAGGAATCCGTAGATGGTCGCCACGTCGTGGTCGTACTGATGCTTGGTCGGTTCCATCGGCTTGGGCTCGAGCAGGATGCGCCCCTCGAAGCCGATCTTGTGCTTGTGCTCAACCACCAGCGTGAGGAAGCGCCCGAGCTGATCCAGTTCCTTGCGGAGGTCGGTGTTGAGGAGGGTGTCGTAGCCCTCCCGGCCGCCCCACAGGACGTAGTTGGCACCGCCCAGCCGTTTGGTCGCCTCCATGGCATCCCGGACCTGGGTCGCGGCGCAAGCGAACACCTCGGGATCGGGATTGGTCGCAGCGCCTGACATGTAGCGTGGGTGGGAGAAGAGGTTCGCCGTGCCCCAGAGAAGCTTCTTCCCGGCCTTGGCCTGGGCCTCGGCGGCCTTGTCCACCATGTGGGCGAAGGCCTTCTGACTGGCCTTCATCGTGCCCAGTTCCGGGGCGAGATCGCGGTCATGGAAGGTGTAGAAGGGGACCCCGAGCTTCTGGATGAACTCCATGGCCGCGTCGAGCTTGTCCTCGGCCTGCTTCAGAGGATCACTGGCCTCGTTCCAGGCCCGCTGGAAGGTGCCCACGCCGAACATGTCGGCCCCGTTGAAGCAGAAAGTGTGCCAATAACACACGGCGATGCGCAGGTGTTCGGCCATGGTCCGGCCCAGAACCACACGATTGGCGTCATACCAACGGTAAGCCAGCGGGTTGCGACTCTCGGGGCCCTCGTAACCAATGGGCCCGATATTCGCGAAATAGGGTGCGGGCATTACCGTCCTCCTTGAGCTTCCGCCAACGTCGGGCTGGCGGGGATGAGCCAATCCTATTGTTTTCGAGAAAATCGGCGAGTCTCGGCGGCGCTTCGAAACCGGTCGACGGTGCCCCGGCTAGGCCGCCTCGCCACGGAGCAGCCGGGCCACCACCCGGCGGAGCTCGGCGATGGACCCCTTGGTCACCACCTCCACACCCCAGATCTGGCCGGCCTCGGAGACCCGCGGGTCCGAGGAGACGTAGGCGGTGAAGAGGATGACCGGGGTGCCGCTCAATGACGGCTCCGAGCGCAGTGCCCGGATCAGCTCGAGACCATCCATCCCGGGCATGCGCAGGTCGGTGACCACCAGCTCGGGAGGCCGTGCCACCGCCAGCTCCCAGGCGGCGCCGCCGTCGGGCGCGGTCTCGACCTCGTAGCCGGCCGCGGTCAGAGCGAGCCGCAGCAGGTCGCGGATGTCCGTCTCGTCCTCGGCGACGAGGATCCGCCGGGTCACCGGCGCCGCATCCATCAGGCGCCCGCCGTGCCGCCGCCCACCAGCCTGCCCACAACGAAGGTCACCGCCGCGGCGCCGGCGGTGATGAGCAGCTGCCGGAGCGCGGCGCGGACGATCGAGCGCTCCGAGAAGTAGCCGATGGCGGCGCCGATGGCGAGGGCGGCCACAGCCCCCAGCACGATGGAGACGATCACCGCCCCCCACCCCGTGCCAAAGAACCACGGGATGAGCGGGATCAGCGCCCCGACCGCGAAGCTGACAAAGGACGACACCGCGGCTCGGGTCGGCGAGCCGGTGCGCGAGGGGTCGATGCCCAGCTCCTCGCGGGCGTGCACCGCCAAGGCCACCTCCGGGTCGCGCATCAGCGCGTCGACGAAGTCTTCGGCGATCGCCGGGGGCACGCCCCTCTTCAGGTAAACGGAGACCAGCTCCCGCCGCTCGAACTCGGGGTTGCGGCGCAACTCCTCCCGTTCGACCCCCACCTCGCGGTGGATCAGCTCACGCTGGGCGGACATCGAGATGTATTCGCCGGCGGCCATCGAGATGGCTCCCGCCACCAGGCCCGCCATGCCGGCGAGGCGGACGAGACCGGAGGTCGGGCTGGCGCCCGCGACTCCGAGAATGAGCGAGACATTGGTCAGCAGACCGTCGCTGACCCCGAAGACGGCGGCCCGGGCCGTCCCCCCCTGGATGTCGCGATGATGCTCGGGCAGCGAGTCCGGCAGTTCCGCGCGCTCGCCCCCCGGTTCCCGTCCTGCGGTGCTGGCCATCCCTCGATCACCCCTCCGACTCCTACCGCAACCACCGCGACTGTACACGCCACGAGCTTTCCTCGATGCGCCGGGCGCCCACCTGCCCCAGACTCCGGCCCATGGATTCATCGGTCGGGCCCGGCCACCTCCTCGCCCTGGCCATCACGGTGGCGGTGGTCGGCGGGCTGGTCCCCCTGGTGCGGCTGCGGCCGGGGCGCTGGGTCACGATCTCCTCCTGGGTGCTCGCCCTCCTTCTCATCGCCAACGAGGTCGCCTTCGAGATCGTTCAGTGGCGGGGCGGGCTGGGCGAGACCTACATCGCCCACACCTGGACGGTCGGTTTCAGCCTCCCCCTCTACCTCTGCGACGTGGCGGCCTTCGTGGGCGGGGTGGCCCTGATCACGCGGCGCCCCATCCTGGTCGAGCTCACCTGGTTCTGGGGTCTCGCCGGGACCGTCCAGGGGCTGCTCACCCCCGACCACCCGATCCTCTTCCCCTCCTACGACTGGCTCGAGTTCTACCTCGATCACATCGGGGTGCTGCTGGCCGCTTGCTGCCTCGTGGTGGGGCTCGGTCTCCATCCCCGCCCCCGCGCCGCCCTCCGTGTGATCGCCATCACGGTGGTCTTCTTCGTCCTCGTCGGGGTGGTCGACATCGCGACCGGAGGCGATTACGACTACCTGCACACTCAGCACCCTCCCGGACTGCTCGCCCTGCTCGGACCGTGGCCCTGGTACCTGCTCGGCGCCACCGGGGTGGCGCTCGCCTCCATCCTCATCCTCGATCTGCCCTTCTGGCCGGAGCGCCGCCGGGCGCGCCGCCGGGGCGGCGCCGGCCGCGAGGCGATCGCAGCGGCGGCCCGCCCGCGGTCCGCGCCCCCCGGCTGACATGCCACGATCGCACCCTCATGGACGCCACCCCGCGACCACGCGGACCATCGGGCTCCGCCCTCCTGGCCGGCACACCCGAGGCGGAGGCGTACTGCCGCAGCCTCGCCCCGGCGGTCTTCCCCGACGGGGTGCCCTCGCCGGAGCTGGCCGCCCGCGTCGCCGACGCGATCTGGCGCCACCTTCGCGATCACCCCGGGCCCGAGCCGGTCGCCTGGGATCCGGACGACGCGCCCGCCCAGCGGATCAGCGCCGCGTTCCAGCGCGACGGGCTGGCCGCCGCCTTCGCCGAGGCGGCTCGAGGCGAGCGGGCGGCAGCCCCGCCGCGGCTGCAGGTCACGAGCTATCGCGAGGAAAGCCTGCCCTGATCGGACCGTCCGGGGGCCCGCACGACGCCCCCGGCCAGCGGATCAGCGCCGCGTTCGGCAGGCGAGGGGGCTACCCACCCCCTCACCGGGCCTTTGGGACAGAAGTGTCCTTAACAGGGTTGCATTGGTGACGTGGTGCACAGCGTGGAACGCTCCACGCGCTTGGCGCTTTCCACGCCGGGTCAGCCATGAAGTGCCGCTACCCGCCGGCCTACACCGAGGCCCTGGGCTGCTCCATCTCGGCGATGACCGCGTCCGCGACCTGGGAGGTGCCCACCGCGGTGGGGTCGTCGCGCTGCGGCTTCATGTCATAGGTGACCGATTCTCCTCGCGCGATGACCGTGGCCAGGCCCCGCTCCAGCCGTTCGGCGGCCTCGAGCTCGCCCAGATGGCGGAGCATCAGGACGCCGCTGAACATCATCGCCATCGGGTTGGCGACGTTCTTGCCGGCGTACCGGGGGGCGGATCCGTGAGTGGCCTCGAAGACGGCGATCTCGTCTCCCATGTTGGCCCCCGGGGCGAGCCCCAGCCCACCGACCAGCCCGGCGCAGAGGTCACTCAGGATGTCCCCGTAGAGGTTGGGCATCACCATGACGTCGTACAGCTCCGGCTTCTGGACCAGCTGCATCGACATGTTGTCGACGATCCGATCCTCGAACTCCAGGTCGGGAAATTCCTTGGCCACCTCCTGGGCGACCCGCAGCCAGAGACCATCCGTGTACTTCATGATGTTGGCCTTGTGAACGGCCGTGATCTTGCGCCGACCGTTGGCCCTGGCCCAGGTGAAGGCGAAACGGAAGACACGCCGGGTTCCGAACACCGAGATCGGCTTGATACTGATGCCGGAGTCGGGCCGGATGGTCCGGCCGCCCAGCTCGGCAATGGTCTCGATCAGCTTGAGGGTCTCCGGCTCCCCCTCCTGGAACTCGATCCCGGCGTAGAGATCCTCCGTGTTCTCACGGATGATCACCAGATCGATGTCCTGGTAGCGACTCCGGACGCCCGGGTACGACTTGCAGGGGCGGACCAGGGCGTAGAGGTCAAGCTCCCGGCGCAGCGCGACGTTGACGCTCCGCATGCCCTTGCCCACCGGCGTGGTCAGAGGGCCTTTGATGGCGACCCGGTTCTTGCGGATGGAGTCCAGGACGTGCGCAGGCATCGGCTCGCCGTACTTCTCGATGACGTCGAGGCCGGCGTCGTGGACCTCCCACTCGATGTCCGCCCCGGACGCGTCGATGACCCGGCGGGCCGCGGCGCTGACCTCGTAGCCGATGCCGTCCCCGGGGATGAGGGTGACCGTGTGCCGCGCCATGCTCTCCTCCTGGTGTGTGCCAGCGAGTGTGCCACGTCCCTCTCGGGGCACGAGCGGCCGTGACCGCGGGCCTCGCCGCCTGGTACGCGGCCGGCGGCCGTCACGACCTGCCCTGGCGGCGCACCCGCGACCCCTGGGCGGTGCTGGTCAGCGAAGTGATGCTCCAGCAGACCCCGGTGGCCCGGGTCCTCCCCCGATGGAGCCGCTTCCTGCTGCGCTGGCCCACCCCGGAGAGCTGCGCCGCAGCCTCCCTCGACGAGGTGCTCAGGGAATGGGAGGGTCTTGGCTACCCACGACGCGCGGCGGCCCTCTGGCGCAGCGCAGCGATGATCGCGGCGAGTGGCTGGCCGGCGGACGAGGCCGGTCTGCAGCGGCTGCCCGGGGTCGGGCCCTACACGGCCCGCGCACTCCTCTGCCTTGCCTTCCACCGCCCCAGCGCACCCGCCCGCGACGTCAATCTCGGGCGGGTGGCCGCCCGCTGTTACCTCGGGGTTGAGACGGCTCCCGGCGCGCGCCTGGACGCGGCGCTCGAGGCGCATCGCCCGGCGGCGATGGCCTGGCGCGACTACACCCTGGCGCTCTTCGATGTCGGTGCCCTGCTCTGCCGGCGGCGGAGTGCCGCCTGCCAACGCTGCCCGCTGGCCCCCGGATGCGCGTCACGTGCCCGCCTCGCGGAGGGAGTGGAGGCGCCGCCGCGCAAGCAGGCGCCCTACCCGGGGAGCATGCGGCAGCTCCGGGGCGCCGTCCTCCGCGCCATGCTCGCCCGGCCTGACCAGAGCGTCGCCGAGCTGGAGGCAGCCGTCGCCGGCGTCCCGGCCGCCGCGCGCCCCGGGGCGGTCGTAGAGGCACTGGCCGGTCTGCGGCGGGACGGGCTGCTCGCGACGTGACTCGCCAGAATGGGGCTATGGCGACGATCTCTCCCTACCTCGACGCGGTCCGCGAGGAACTGCTGGCGCGGACCAGCCTCAGCTTCGCCCCCGACCGCGACCTCCCCCGGGCACCGGCGCGACACGCCGAGGCCGGCTCCGGGCCCCGGATCCTCTTCGTCGGCTTCCCCTCCGACTACTCGCTGGCATTCCTCCTTGGTCTGCTCCAGCTGGACGTCCACGTCTGCGGGATCGTCACCTCCCCCGGCGCCCATCCGGCCATCCTCGGGGACAACGCGCTGAGCCGGATCGCCGATCACCTGGGCGTCCCCCTGCTCCGCACCTGGCGGATCAATGACGACCACAGCCGCATCGACCTGGCGGCGCTGCGCCCGGAGGCGGCGGTCATGGCCAGCTTCAATCAGATCGTCAACGCTCCGACCCTGCGCATCCCCCATCACGGCTTCATCAACATCCACCCCTCGCGGCTGCCCGACTACCGGGGACCGGAGCCGGTCTATTGGGTCATCGCCGACGGGGCGGAGGTGACCGGCATCAGCCTCCATCGGGCCGTTCCGAAAGTCGATGCGGGGCCGATCCTCGCCCAGGCCGAGATCGCCGTCGACCCCGGCGACACCTCGGGCACCCTGACCCGACGGCTGGTCGGCGCCGGTCTGCCCCTGCTCGGGACCGCGGTGACCGCTCTGCTCGAGGACGCGCCGGGGACCCAGCCCGACCTTCACGCGGGCAGCTACCGCCCCTCGGTGGGCCACCGCCGCCTGGACGAGGCCCCGAGCGCGGAGGCGGCCGAGCGGATGGTGCGCGCCGGGGTACCCAACATGCCCGCCTGGACGCGGGTCGCGGGGGCGGCCGTGTACGTCCTGGCGGCGCAGCTCCGCGCGGCCAGGGCGCCCGGGCCGGACCGGGCTCCGCTCATCTCCTTCCCGGACGGCGACCTGGCGCTGCTCTCCGTCTCCCCCAACTGTCACTGCCACCACGACGTGGAGGACTGTCCGCACCGCGAGGACGCCCGGGCGCGCTGAGCGTTCCGTTTGAGCCGTCCCCATGTCACCATGGCACCCGGTGACCAGCGACGCGTTCTCCCACCTCCCCTGGGCGGTGACCCGCGCCGAGTTCCTCAAGACGGCGCGCGACACCGGCGGCGACGGTGCCTGCCTGGTCTTCGTGATCTCGGAGGAGATCCCGCCGGGCGCCCGCGCCGGCTACGCCCAGCTGATCATCGCGTACGCCCGGGCCAACGAGCCGGTGACCATCGACCGTGACGGGATCTCGGCCCTGCTCATCACCGAGGGCGGTGTGAAGGCCGGAGCAACCGTCGCCGAGCGCGTCTTCGGATTGATGCGGCGCATCTCACTGGAGACGACCATCCGGGCAGGCGTGGCCGCCCTCGACGGCGACCCCGAGACGGCCATCGTCACCGCGCGCCGGCGGGCCGAGCTGGCGGGCCCGTCCTCGACGGTCCTGGAGGGCTGATCCGCGGGGTGCGGCGGGCGCCTCGGCGGGTGGCCAACCAGGTATCCTCGGCCTTCACACTGGAGGGCGCCACCGGGCAGGATGCCGCGGGAGCGCCGAAGCGGCGGCGTGCCGAGGTAGCTCAGTTGGTAGAGCACGGGTCTGAAAAACCCGGTGTCCCCAGTTCGATTCTGGGCCTCGGCACCATAAGCCTCGACCATCTCGCCCCGACCCCGGAGCGGCACACTGCCCTCGACCGCGTGGGCTCCTCAGTGGCCGGCAAGGGGAGGAGAGGATCTGGGCGTGGGTGGATCACCGGCCGCCGAGCTCAGTCAGCCACCTTGCTCGCCGATGCGTCACCCGCCCCCCCGCCCCTCTAGCACGGAGGAAACCACGCCCTTTTGGTGGAACGGCGACAAGTTGGTTACAAGGAGACGACCAGTCGGCTGCTCACCAGTCCTCCACGGACCATGGATTTCAAAACGAGGTGAGCAATTGACACACAGGACATCCCGTCCGATCAG